>NZ_JAKFCB010000059.1:0-17019 GCF_036676885.1 Aeromicrobium sp. | reverse complement strand
GAAGACGATCCCCGCTTCGGAGTCATCGGGGACGACAACGGCGTCCCCACCATCGCGGTCCTGAACGGCGATCCTCTCTACGCGGGGCTCAACCTCAGCGGCCAGAAGATCCCGCTCGCGGACGTGCGGCTGCTGGCGCCGGTGATCCCGCGCAGCAAGGTCGTGTGTGTCGGCAAGAACTACGTCAAGCACGCGGCCGAGATGGGCGGCGAGGTGCCCGAGGAGCCGCTGATCTTCCTCAAGCCCAACACCAGTGTCATCGGGCCGGGGGAGCCGATCTTCTATCCCGACCAGAGCGAGAACGTCCACTTCGAGGGCGAGCTCGCCGTCGTGATCGGCCGGATCTGCCGCGACATCTCCGCCGAGGACGCCGCCAAGGTGATCTTCGGCTACACGATCGGCAACGACGTCACGGCCCGCGACCTGCAGGCCAAGGACGGCCAGTGGGCCCGCGCCAAGGGCTTCGACACGTTCTGCCCGCTCGGCCCGTGGATCGAGACCGACTTCGACCCCTCCAAGGTCCAGGTCACGACCCGCCTCGGGGACGAGGTCAAGCAGGACGGCAACACCTCCGACATGGTCTTCACCGTCCCGGCCATCATCGAGTACGTGTCGTCGTTCATGACGCTGCTGCCCGGCGACGTGATCCTGACCGGTACGCCCGACGGCGTCGGCCCCATGCAGGTCGGCGACGAGGTCAGCGTGACCATCGAAGGCATCGGCACCCTGACGAACAGCGTGGTCTCCCGTGAGCAATGACATTTCGACGACCTCAATGGGCGGGGAGGCCATCCGCCCGGTCGTGGCTCGCTTCTGCCCGTCGCCGACCGGCAACCCGCACGTCGGCATGGCCCGTACGGCGCTGTTCAGCTGGGCGTTCGCGCGCCATCACGGCGGGACGTTCGTGTTCCGCATCGAGGACACCGACCTGTCGCGCGACACCGAGGAGTCCTACCAGCTCCTGATCGACGTCATGCGCTGGCTCGGGCTCGACTGGGACGAGGGCCCCGAGGTCGGTGGCCCCAACGGCCCCTACCGCCAGTCCGAACGCATGGACATCTACGCCGACGTGGCGCAGCAGCTGCTCGACGCGGGCTTCGCCTACAAGGCGTACGACACCGCCGAGGAGCTCGAGGCGCGCCGCAACGCGGCCCGTGCGGCCGGCAAGCCGAGCGGCTACGACGGCCTGCACCGCGACCTCACGCCCGAGCAGATCGCGGCGTACGAGGCGGAGGGCCGCGAGCCCGTCATCCGCTTCAAGATGCCCGACAAGGACTACACGTTCACCGACCTGGTCCGCGGCGAGATCACGTTCGACTCCGCCAACGTGCAGGACTATGTCCTCGTACGCGCGAACGGCCAGCCGCTCTACACGCTGACCAACCCGACCGACGACGCCCTGATGGGCATCACGCACGTGCTCCGCGGCGAGGACCTGCTGAGCTCGACCCCGCGGCAGATCGCGCTCTACGAGGCGTTCGCGGAGATCGGCATCGGCGGCGGGTTCACCCCCGAGTTCGGCCACCTGCCGTTCGTCATGGGGGAGGGCAACCGCAAGCTCTCCAAGCGCGACCCCGAGTCGAACCTGCTCGACTACAAGCCCAAGGGATTCCTGCCCGAGGGCCTGCTCAACTACATGGCGCTGCTGGGCTGGTCGATCGCCGAGGACCGCGACATCTTCTCGATCCCGGAGATGGTCGAGGCGTTCGAGATCGGCCGGGTCAACCCCAACCCCGCACGGTTCGACATCAAGAAGTGCGAGGCGATCAACGGCTCGCACGTACGCCTGCTCTCTGAGTCCGACCTGCGCGATCGCCTGGTGCCGTACTTCCAGGACGCCGGTCTGATCGACGCCGAGCCGACCGCGGACCAGCTCCGTACGCTCGAGGCCGCGACACCGCTCGTGCACGAGCGCATGACGTTGCTCACGGAGGCCGTCGACATGCTGCGGTTCCTGTTCATCGCCGAGGCCGACTTCTCGATCGATGAGGCCGACCGCGCCAAGAACCTCGACGAGGCGGGCGTCGCCGTCGTACGCGCGGCGCACGAGGCGCTCTCAGGGGTGACGGACTGGTCGACCGAGCCGATCGAGGAGGCGCTCCGCGGCGCGCTCATCGAGGGTCTCGGACTCAAGCCCAGACTGGCATTCGGGCCCGTTCGCGTTGCGGTCACGGGCAGCCGGATCTCGCCGCCGCTGTTCGAGTCGCTCGAGCTGCTCGGACGCGACGCCACGCTGGCGCGACTCTCGGCCGTCATGGCGTCGTGAGAGGTGGTCCCGGTTTGGGCACGAGAGGTCCGGTCGGGTAAAGTGTGACCTCGGCTCGGACACCGTCCGCAGCCATTGGGATATGGTGTAATTGGCAACACAGCGGTTTCTGGTACCGCCATTCTAGGTTCGAGTCCTAGTATCCCAGCGAAACCCTCCGAGCGGCTCTCGAGCGTGCTTTGGTAGGGTTTCGTGCGGTCGCAAGACCACCCATGGCCCCGTTGTGTAGCGGCCTAGCACGCCGCCCTCTCAAGGCGGTAGCGCGGGTTCGAATCCCGTCGGGGCTACCCATGGGCAAAGACCCGGACCTCGGTCCGGGTCTTTGCATTTCGTGGACCGTCGCTCCTCGATGGGCATACCTTCGGGTCATGGATGACATCTCGATTGTCGGCATCATCATCGCGGCGCTCAGCTTCTTCGTCCTCGGCGGCGTCTGGTACACCGTCCTCTTCGGCAAGCTGTGGCGTGCCGAGATGGGCATCTCCGAGGAGGAGGCCGCCGGCATGAGCCCCAACCCGTTGATGTTCGTGTGGTCGATCCTCGTGTCGCTGGTCATTGCGGTCACGCTGGCCAAGCTCATCAGCGAGAGCAGTGCCGAGTACGGCTTCAAGGTCGGCCTGGGCGTGGGCGCCGGTGTCGGTGCGGCGATCCTCGCGCAGAACTACGTGTACGAGTCGAAGTCCGTCCGGTTCTTCGCCATCAACGCCGGATACGTCGTCGTGGGGCTCGCCGCGATGGGCACGATCATCGGCGCATTCCAGGCCCCCTGACCCGCCCCGCGTCCGTGTCCGAAACCCGCCGGTATGTGTCGGCGGTGGCCGTCATGATGGACGTATGCACACCGACCACGACCGCTGCTACCTCGCCGCCAAGTCGCGCGACGCGCGCTTCGACGGGGTGTTCTACGTGGGCGTCAAGACGACCGGCATCTACTGCCGCCCCTCCTGCCCGGCGGTGACGCCGAAGTCGGAGAACGTCACGTTCTATGCGTCCGCCGCCGCGGCCCAGGACGCCGGCTTCCGCGCATGCCGCCGGTGCCGCCCCGACACGACCCCAGGGTCGCCGGAGTGGAACGTCCGTGCCGACGCCGTGGGCCGCGCGATGCGGCTGATCGCCGACGGTGTCGTCGAGCGGGAGGGCGTCGAGGGCCTGGCGAGCCGGCTCGGCTACAGCCACCGGCACGTGACCCGCATGCTGACCCAGGAGCTCGGTGCCGGACCATTGGCGCTGGCGCGCAGCAACCGTGCCCACGCCGCCCGCATCCTCATCGAGACGACCGACATGCCGATGTCCGACATCGCGTTCGCGGCCGGGTTCGCGTCGATCCGGCAGTTCAACGACTCCGTGCGGCACGTCTACGCGCTGTCGCCGACCGAGATGCGTGGCCGCCGACGCAGCGCCCCGACGGGCCGCGTGACGCTGCGCCTGGCCGTGCGCCAGCCGTTCCACGTCGATGGGCTGCTCGAGTTCCTCGGCGGCCGCACGATCACCGGTGTCGAGCGGATCGACGGTCGCACGTACGCGCGCGTGCTGCGGCTCCCCCACGGTCTCGGCGCGGTCCAGCTGACGCTGCACGACGACCACGTCGCCTGTGAGCTCGAGCTCGACGACCTGCGCGACACCGCGGTCGCGGTGCAACGCTGCCGCCGCCTGCTCGACCTCGACGCCGATCCGTTGGCGATCGACGAGGTCCTGTCGGCCGACCCGCTGCTCGTGCCGCTCGTCGCGGGGGCGCCGGGCCTGCGGCTGCCGAGCCAGGTCGACGGGTTCGAGGTCGCCGTCCGGGCGATCGTCGGCCAGCAGGTGTCGGTCGCCGGCGCGCGTACGATCCTCGGCCGGTTCGCCGAGGCCTACGGCACGCCGGTGGCATTCGACCTGGCCGCATCGCACGGGCTGACGCACGCGTTCGCCACACCCGAGGCGCTCGCCGAGGCCGACGACACCGCGCTGAGCATGCCGCGGAGCCGGGCCAGGGCGCTGATCGGCATCTCCCAGGCGGTCGCGGACGGCAAGCTCGAGCTCGATCCCGGAGCGGACCGTGACGCCGTACGCGCGGACCTCGTCGCGCTGCCCGGCATCGGGCCGTGGACCGCCGACTACATCTGCATGCGGGCCCTGGCCCATCCCGACGTCATGCTCGAGACCGACCTGATCATCCGCCGCATGCTCGAGCGCCACGGTGTCGAGCCCGAGCGGACCGAACGATGGAAGCCATGGCGCTCCTATGCCGCCATGCACCTCTGGCGCGCCAGCGTCGATGTCGAAGGGACACAAAGATGAGCACACGTTGGATGGAGTCGCCGATCGGCGGGCTCCGCATCCATGCCTCTGCAGGACTGATCACCGCGATCGACTTCGGAGCCACCAACCCGCGCAAGCGCCGCGCGAGCGATCCGCTGCTCGATGCTGCCGAGCAGCAGCTCAGCGAGTACTTCAAGGGGGAGCGCACCGAGTTCGACCTCCCGCTCGCGAGCGAGGGATCGGAGTTCCAGAAGAAGGTGTGGGCCGAGCTGCAGCGCATCCCGTACGGCGAGACGGCCAGCTACGGCGACATCGCCCGGCGCCTGGGCTACGAGCCGGTGATCTCCCGCGCGGTCGGTGCGGCCAACGGCGCCAACCCGATTCCGATCCTGGTGCCGTGCCACCGCGTCATCGGGTCGGACGGCTCGCTGACGGGCTATGCCGGGGGGCTCGAGCGCAAGAAGACCTTGCTCGACCTCGAGGTGCCGGGCCTGTTCTGAGACCCCCGTTGTTCGCCATGACGTGCGACGATGTCGACATAGTCATCCGAGCATGAGGAGAAGTCATGGCCGCGAATTCGAAGTCGTCGAAGAAGCCGGGCAAGGGCAAGAAGTTCTCGCCGGAAGCTGAGCTCGCCGCTGCGCAGGAGGCCATCAAGAGCCTGCGCTCGACTGTCGCCAAGCTCGAGAAGAACGTCGGCAAGCTCGAGGACAGGTTCGAGAAGAGAGTTTCCGAGCTGCGGGATGATGCCAAGAAGCTCCGTGTCGCCGCGGAGAAGGCAGGCAAGTCCGCGGTCAAGTCGGCCAAGGATGCCGGCAAGTCAGCCGCGAAGTCTGCCCGCAAGGTGACAGACACCAAGCCTGCTCCGGCCAAGAAGGAGAAGGTCGAGGTCGTCCCGGTGGAGAAGGCGCCCAAGTCGGAGATGACGGTCGCGGAGCTGCGGGCCGCCGCCCGCGCTCAGGGCGTCTCGGGCTACTCGCGGATGACCAAGGCCCAGCTGGTCGCGGCGCTCAAGCGCTGACTGTTTGGCGCCGTCTCACCCGTGCGTTCGCCGTCCGTTCACCGCGGTCGGCCATGGTGCGTGACATACGTACCGGAGGTGATGATGGCGACCAAGCCCGGCAAGAAGCCCGGACGCACCAAGACCGACAAGAAGCTTGCTGCCGCAGTTGCGACCGTCGACGAGCTGACGGCGGAGCTCAAGACGCTCCGCGCTCGGGTCAAGACGCTCGAGGTCGAGGCGGAGACGTGGAAGAAGCGTGCCGAGAAGCAGCGATCGCGCGTGCAGAAGGTGCGCGCGAAGGCCGAGAAGGCGATCGCCGAGGCGACCGCCAAGCGCAAGAAGGCCAAGGCGAAGGCGCGTCAGGCGATCGCGGATCACCCGCGGGCGGAGCCCCTGGCCCTCAGGGATGCCCCCAGGGCACCGCAGCCGACCTGGACCGTGGCGCAGCTGCGCGAGGCGGCGAGGGAGCAGGGCCTGGCCGGCTACTCACGCATGCGCAAGGACCAGCTGCTCGCCGAGCTGATCTAGCCGCGGGTCTGTGGACGACGGGTTCGACGGCGTCGGCCGCTGCCGGTGATCGTGGGGCATGACCTCACCCGACTTTCCTGCCGTCCACAGTCCGGTCGACCTGGAGCTCCTCTGGCGCCGGCTCATCGAGCCGCTCGGCTTCAGCAGCCGGCAGATCTTCGCGATCCTGCTGGACCGTGACGGCCAGGTGTTCCCGTCGATCGTCAACATCACGGACTGCCCGGCAGCACCGGACGGTCAGATGCTCGTCAACCTCGCGAGATCGCTGCGGACCGCCCTCGACGATGCAGATCCTGACGGCTCGTGCGCACTGCTGTGGGCGCGACCGACGCCGGCCGGCACGCGTGCCTCCGACATCCAGTGGGTTCGCGCGATGACGGCGGTTGCGAGGGCGCATGCGCTCGGCGAGTGGCCTGTGCACACCGCCGACGACGCGGTCCTCCGGGTGATGTCGCCCGATGACCTCGCGGCGTAGCCACCAGGTTCGGTCAGCTCGACCGGCGGAGGCTCTGCGAGAGGCGTTCGGCGGCGGCGACGACGGCAGGGGCGTGCATACGGCCGGGCTGGCGGGTCAGTCGCTCGAGCGGGCCGGAGACCGACACGGCGGCGACGACCTTGCCGGAGGGGGAGCGGACCGGGGCGGAGACCGAGCCGACACCCGTCTCGCGCTCGCCGACGCTCTGCGCCCAACCGCGACGGCGTACGGCTGACAGCTCGGCGGCCGAGAAGGTCGCCTTGAGCAGCCCCTTGTTCATGCGCTCGGGGTCCTCCCACGACAGCAGGACCTGCGCGGCGGAACCGGCGCTCATCGTCAGCTGACCGCCGACCGGGATCGAGTCGCGGAGGCCGGTCGGGCGATCGGCGGCCGCGACGCATACGCGGAAGTCGCCCTGGCGGCGGAACAGCTGGGCGGACTCGCCGGTGATGTCGCGCAGGCGGGCGAGCACGGGCCCGGCGGCCGCGAGCAGACGGTCCTCACCGGCGGCTGCGGCGAGCTCCCCGAGACGGGGGCCGAGGATGAAGCGTCCTTGCATGTCACGAGCGACGAGTCGATGATGTTCGAGTGCCACCGCGAGGCGGTGGGCGGTCGGCCGCGCCAGCCCGGTGCTCGCGACGAGACCGGCCAGCGTGGCGGGCCCGGGCTCGAGCGCGGCGAGCACGAGAGCGGCTTTGTCGAGAACGCCGACTCCGCTAGAGTTGTCCATGTCTTGATACTGCCGTATCGCATTGTGAGACGCAAGTGCATACTGGTGGTAGTGCCGAGGGGCACGAACGCAGCTGAGGAGAGCACCATGGGCAAGACCCTTGCCGAGAAGATCTGGGACGAGCACGTCGTACGCAGCCACGAGGGCGAGCCTGACCTGCTCTACATCGACCTCCACCTGATTCACGAGGTGACGAGTCCTCAGGCCTTCGACGGGCTCCGCATCGCGGGGCGTACCGTACGCCGCCCCGACCTCACGCTCGCGACCGAGGATCACAACATCCCGACGACGGACCTCGACAAGCCGATCGCCGACCTGGTGTCGCGCACGCAGGTCGAGACGCTGCGCCGCAACTGCGAGGAGTTCGGCGTACGCCTGCACCCCATGGGCGACATCGACCAGGGCATCGTCCACGTCGTCGGCCCGCAGCTCGGCCTGACCCAGCCCGGCATGACGATCGTGTGCGGCGATTCGCACACCTCGACGCACGGTGCCTTCGGCTCGATCGCGTTCGGCATCGGCACGTCCGAGGTCGAGCACGTGCTGGCGACGCAGTCGTTGTCGCAGGCCAGGCCCAAGATGATGGCCGTCGACGTCGTCGGCGAGCTGCCGGTCGGCTCGACCGCCAAGGACCTGATCCTGTCGCTCATCACGCAGGAGACGACCGGTGGCGGCCAGGGCTACATCGTCGAGTACCGCGGCGAGGCCATCCGCAAGCTGTCGATGGAAGCCCGCATGACGATCTGCAACATGTCGATCGAGTGGGGCGCCAAGGCGGGTCTCATCGCGCCGGACCAGACGACGTACGACTACCTCAAGGGCCGTCCGAACGCGCCGCAGGGCGCCGACTGGGACGCCGCCGTGGCCTACTGGGACAGCCTCGTCACGGACGACGACGCCGAGTTCGACAAGGTCATCACGATCGACGCGTCGACCATCACGCCGTTCGTCACCTGGGGCACCAACCCCGGCCAGGGTGTGCCGCTGTCGGGCAACGTGCCCGACCCGGCGACGTTCGAGGACGACAACGAGCGCATCGCCGCCGAGAACGCCCTGCGCTACATGGGCCTCGAGGCCGGCACGCCGATGAAGGACATCAAGGTCGACACGGTGTTCATCGGCTCGTGCACCAACGGTCGCATCGAGGACCTGCGTGTCGCCGCCAAGCTGATCGAGGGCCACAAGGTCGCCCCCGACACGCGCATCCTCGTGGTGCCGGGATCGGTGCGCGTACGCCTGCAGGCCGAGCAGGAGGGCCTCGACGTGATCTTCAAGGACGCCGGTGCAGAGTGGCGCGGTGCGGGCTGCTCGATGTGCCTGGGCATGAACCCCGACCAGCTCACGCCGGGGGAGCGCAGCGCTTCGACGTCCAACCGCAACTTCGAGGGTCGCCAGGGCAAGGGCGGACGTACGCACCTGGTGTCGCCCGACGTCGCCGTCGCGACCGGCGTCCTGGGCCACCTGGCCGGGCCCGCCGACCTCGCCGAGCTCGAGAAGGCAGGAGCCTGACTATGGAGAAGTTCAGCAGTCACACAGGCGTCGGCGCTCCGCTGCGTCGCAGCAACGTCGACACCGACCAGATCATCCCTGCCGTGTGGCTCAAGAAGGTCACGCGTGACGGCTTCGAGGAGGGCCTGTTCTCGGCCTGGCGCAGCGACCCTTCGTTCGTGCTCAACCAGGACGCGTACAAGAACGCCACGGTGCTCGTCGCCGGACCCGACTTCGGCACGGGCTCGTCGCGTGAGCATGCCGTCTGGGCGCTGCAGAACTACGGCTTCAAGGTCGTCATCTCGCCGCGCTTCGGCGACATCTTCCGCGGCAACTCCGGCAAGGCCGGGCTGCTCGCGGCGCAGGTCGACGACAAGGTCGTGCAGCGGCTCTGGGACTACCTCGACGCCAACCCGGGCGCGACGATCACGGTCGACCTCGAGTCGCGCACGGTCAAGGCCGGCGACGGCGTCGATGCGATCGAGGACTCGTTCACGATCGACGACTACACCCGTTGGCGCCTGCTCGAGGGTCTCGACGACGTCGGCATCACGCTGAGCCACGAGGACGACATCGTCACGTACGAGAAGTCACGCCCCAGCTTCAAGCCCGCCACCCTCTGACAGAACCCCGCTGACGAGAGGGTTCCCGTCCGCTGAGGAGAGGGTTCCCGTCTGCTGAGGAGAGGCTCTCGGTTCGTGACGAGACGCCATCCCTCTCGTCAGCGCGCCGGTTCCCTCTCGTCAGCGTCAGGTCCAGATCTTGATGGACGTGATCTCGCCGGAGGGGCCGGTCTCGACGAAGACACGCTGGCCGACGCGGAGATGACGGATGTGGTCGGCGAGCGACGCGGCGGGGAAGTCCATCGGCATGCCCTCGTCGGTCAGGAGGCTCCCGGCCCGCGTGGACTGGTCGAAGCTCGCAACGGTGCCCTGCATGGCAGTCACCCTAGTCGGGGCCGAAAGGTTTAGGCTCGCCCTCATGGTGAAACGTCCTGTTCCGCTCACGATCAAGATCATCAAGTTCTTCCTACGACCGATCCTGATGATGACGACGAAGCGTGACTGGCAGGGCATGGAGAACCTCCCGGAGGGCGGATTCGTCCTCGCGCCCAACCATGTGTCCCACGCCGACCCGTTCCTGATCGGGCACTTCATGCTCGACAACAACATCGCGCCGCGGTTCCTGACGAAGGACACGCTCGTCGGTGCCAAGTGGTACGGCTGGATCCTGCGCAGCGCCGAGCAGATCCCGGTCTACCGCAGCACCGAGGGTGCCGCCGAGTCGCTCCGTGCCGCCGAGGCCGCCGTCGAGGCGGGCCATGTCGTCACGATCTACCCCGAGGGCACGATCACCCGTGACCCGGCTGCCTGGCCCATGAGCGGGCGTACGGGCGCCGTACGCGTGGCGCTGAGCACCGGAAAGCCGGTCGTGCCCCTCATGCAGTGGGGGCCGCAGGAGATCCTCTGGCCGTACGCCAAGAAGCTGCGGCTGTTCCCGCGCAAGACGATCCACATCCGCGTGGGCAAGCCGATCGACCTGTCCGACTTCGAGGGCAAGGAGCTCACCGAAGAGGTCCTCCACGCGGCCACGGATCGGCTGATGGATACCTTGACTGCGATGATGGCCGAGGTGAGAGGCGAACTGCCCTCGACACCCCGCATCGATGTGCATACCTTGAGCAGGCCGAAGAGCAACTACAAGAACTCGGCACCTCCGAAGAGATGGGATTCGTGAATGGCTCAGACAGCCGTGATGGGCGCAGGATCATGGGGTACCGCGTTCGCGATGGTGCTGGCCGATGCCGGCAACGACGTACGCCTGTGGGGGCGGCGAGCTGAGCTGTGCGAGGCGATCAACTCCAAGCACGAGAACCCCGACTACCTGCCCGGCATCGCGCTCCCGAAGGAGATCACCGCGACGCCCGACCCCGCCGAGGCGATGGCCGGCGCGGAGATCGTCGTGCTCGCGGTCCCGTCGCAGCAGCTGCGTGACAACCTCAAGTCGTGGAGTGAGCACGTCCCGGCTGACGCCGTCATGGTGAGCCTCATGAAGGGCGTCGAGCTCGGCACCCACAAGCGCATGAGCGAGGTCATCGCCGAGATCACCGGCGCCGGCCCCGAGCGCATCGCCGTGGTCTCCGGGCCCAACCTGGCCCGCGAGATCGCCAACCGCGAGCCCGCGGCCAGCGTCGTGGCGTGCGAGGACCAGGGCGTCGCCGAGCGGATCCAGAAGCTGTGCCACACGGCGGCCTTCCGGCCATACTCGATGACCGACGTCATCGGGTGCGAGCTCGCCGGCACGGCCAAGAACATCATCGGCCTCGCGGTCGGCGTGTGCGTCGGCCTCGGCTACGGCGACAACACCAAGGCGTCGGTCATCACGCGCGGGCTCGCCGAGACGGCCCGGCTCGGCGCCGCGATCGGTGCTGACCCGGTCACGTTCATGGGACTCGCCGGCATGGGCGACCTCGTCGCGACCTGCATGTCACCGCTGTCGCGCAACCGTACGTTCGGCGAGAAGCTCGGGCGGGGGATGAGCGTCGAGGAGGTCATGGCCCAGACGAGCCAGGTCGCCGAGGGCGTCAAGTCCTGTGTGTCGGTCAGCGAGCTGGCGAAGCTGCACAACGTCGAGATGCCGATCGTCGAGCACGTCGCAGCCCTGATCGCCGGCGAGATGAGCCCCGACGAGCTCGTCGCGGCGCTGATCTCGCGCCAGGCCAAGCCCGAGACGGTCTAGCGTCAGGCGAACGCCGCGAGCACGTTCTGGATGTCGATCCAGAGGTCCTCGACGTCCTCGATGCCGACCGAGAACCGGATCAGGCCCTCGGGCACGGACTGCGGCTCGCTGGGGTGGCGCCGGCGACGCTCCCAGCTCGACTCGACGCCGCCCAGGCTCGTCGCGTACGTGATGATGTCGCTCTGCTCGGTCATCTTCTGGGCGACCTGCGCCCCGCCGGCGACCTCGAACGCGATGATCGTGCCGAATCCCGGATAGCGCGAGTAGACGATGCGGCTCGAGGCCGACAGGCGTTTGTGCAGCTCCCTGGCGTTGGCCTCGGCCCGGTCCAGCCGGACGTGGAGCGTACGCATGCCGCGGGCGGCGAGCCACGTCTCCATCGCGCCGGGGATCGCGCCGAGCACCGAGCGGCGCCTCTCGATCGCGGTGTAGGCCCGGTCGCTGTTGGTCACGACGGCGCCGAGGATCAGGTCGCTGTGGCCGGACAGCAGCTTCGACGCCGAGTGGACGACGAAGTCCGCTCCCTGCTCGAGCGGCTTCTGGCGCAGGGGAGTGGCGAACGTGTTGTCGACTGCCACCGCTGCGCCGGAGTGCGAGGCCGCCGCCGAGATCGTGGCGATGTCGGCGATCTCCAGCGACGGGTTGGTCGGCGACTCGATCCACACGAGCGCGGCGCCCTCGGCGGCGTTGATGACCAGCTGGGTGTTGTCGATGTCGACGAGCTTGAGCTCGATCTGGCCGCGTCGGGCGCGCTCCTGGAGCTGGGTGAGCGTCCCGTAGTACGCGTGACGCGGCGCCACCACGGTCGCCTTGCCCGGAACCAGGTCGAACAGGGCGCTGGCGGCGGCGGTGCCGGAGGCGAAGGCCAGGGCGCGACCGCCCTCGAGCGCACCGAGCACGGTCTCGAACGAGTCCCAGGTCGGGTTGCCCTGCCGCCCGTACTCAGACGGGCCACCGGGCACCAGCGCACTGGCCAGGGTGATGGGCGCGTTGAGGGGTCCTCCCGGGACGCGGTTCGGCCGCCCCGCGCCAACAGCGATCGTCGAGGGCGAAAGTTCATGTCCGGGCATGAGGACATCATGCCCTGACCGGTATCGTGCTCCGCAATGAGCCTCTCGGTGAACACCTCGGTCGACAAACCAAGACTTGCTGTCATTTTTGGCGGCCGTTCCAGTGAGCATGGGGTTTCGTGCCTCACCGCTCGCGAGGTCATCGCGGCGATCGACCGGGATCGCTACGACGTACGCCCGATCGGCATCACCCGCGACGGCGCGTGGGTCCAGGAGACCGCCGAGTGGCCCGAGCTGATGCCGGGGCAGCTCCCGGAGGTGCGGGACGACCTCCCGGCGTTCGTGTGGGAGGACCTGCGCGGCTTCGATGCGGTCTTCCCGCTGCTGCACGGCCCGTGGGGCGAGGACGGCACGATCCAGGGCCTGCTCGAGATGGCAGACGTCCGTTACGTCGGCGCCGGTGTGCTCTCGAGCGCGGTGAGCATGGACAAGCCGTTCACCAAGACCGTCTTCTCGGCCGCCGGGCTGCCGCAGATCCCGTACGTCACGGTGCTGCCGTGGCAGTGGAAGGGCGAGCGCGACCGGGTCGAGGCGCGGATCCGGGCCTTGGGGCTGCCGGTCTTCGTCAAGCCCGCCCGTGCCGGCTCGAGCTCCGGTGTGACGATGGTCGACACCTGGGAGGAGCTCGACAGCGCCGTCAACAAGGCGCGCGACTTCGACCCCAAGGTCATCGTGGAGGCCGGGGCCAAGGGCAAGCGCGAGCTCGAGTGCGCCGTCATCCAGGAGCTGGACGGCAAGCCGATCGCCAGCGTCGTCGGCGAGATCACGGTCGAGGAGGACTCCGCGCACGAGTTCTACGACTTCGAGGCCAAGTACCTCGACGGCACGAGCCGCAACGTCGTCCCGGCCGACATCCCCGTGACGCTGAGCGAGCGCATCCGCACGTACGCCGTACAGGCCTTCGAGGCGGTCGGCTGCGAGGGGCTCGCCCGCGTCGACTTCTTCCTCACCGACGACGGCCTGGTCATCAACGAGATCAACACCATGCCGGGCTTCACGCCGTACTCGATGTTCCCGGTCCTGTGGCAGGCGAGCGGGATGTCATACCCCGAGCTGGTCGACCGGCTGATCCAGCTCGCCCTGAGCCGGGAGACCGGCCTCCGTTAGACGCAAGGCGTCCTCACGGGGTCGTGCCTGGCGATCGAGTCGGCGAGGTCCGCGAGGGCGTCCGCCTCCGGCTCGTACTCGTGAGGGACCTCGACGCTGACGTAGTAGTCGCGGCCGATCGTGGTGAACAGGTAGCCGTCTGACGTCGACTCGGTGAACCAGCCGATGTCGGCGACGATGTCGCAGCGGGCGGCCGGTCCGAGGTCCTCGGGCCTCTCGACCCCGCAGCGCAGGATGATCGGCGGATCGCCCCAGGCCGATGCGTTCTTGTCCTTGACCCTGCGGCTGTCCTGGCCGCCGACCGTCAGCGGCACGTCGGCGAAGAGCCCCTTGCAGTTGACTGCCGTGCCGGGCTCGGTCGGGTACGTGTCGACCGACAGCCCTGACCCGCACCCCGCCGTGACAAGTGCCGCAGCGAATGCGGCGGCGAGGAGAAGGCGCCGCAACGGCCTAGATGCGGACGATGGGGCAGGTGAGCGTCCGGGTGATGCCCGGGACGTTCTGGATCGTCGTGACGACCAGGGCGCCGAGCTCGTCGACGCTGGGGCCTTCGGCGCGCACGATCACGTCGTACGGACCGGTCACGTCCTCGGCGAGCGTCACGCCGTCGATGGCGGCGATCGCGGTCGCGACCTCGGCGGCCTTGCCGACCTCGGTCTGGACGAGGATGTATGCCTGCACAGCCATCGTGGAACTCCTTCGGTTGACCGGACTGTGCCACGCTACCCGATGCGCCTCCTCGCGTGCGCCGCTGCCTACGACACAATGGCGCGTATGGCGACCACTGCTCCGGAAGAACCGACGATCGGCGACATCGGGGAGTTCGGCCTCATCGACCAGGTACGCGCCCAGATCGGCGACAACCGGCATGTCCTGATCGGTCCCGGCGACGACGCGGCCCACATCTCGACGAAGGACGGCAGCTTCCTGGTCTCGACCGACCTCCTCGTCGAGGGCCGTCATTTCCGGCGCGACTGGTCCTCACCGCACGACATCGGCCGCAAGGCGGCGGCCTGCAACCTGTCCGACATCAACGCCATGGGCGGCGTCGCGACGGCCCTCACGGTGGGCTTCGGCGCACCCGCCGACCTGCCGGTGTCGTGGGTGCTGGAGATGACGCGCGGGTTCGAGGCCGAGTGCGCGCACGTGGGGGCCCACATCGTCGGTGGCGATGTCACGGCGTCGGACAAGATCATCATCGCCGTCACCGCGATGGGTGACGCCGCACGACCCGTTCTGCGGTCCGGGGCGCTGCCCGGCGACGTCGTGGCGTATGCCGGGCAGCTGGGGCTGGCCGGCGCCGGGTTCGCCGCTTTGAGCCGTGGTTTCCGGTCGCCCAAGGTCGCGGTCGACGCGCACCGCGTGCCGCATCCGCCGTACGCCGCCGGGCCGCAGGCTGCCGGTGCCGGCGCGACCGCATTGACCGACATCAGTGACGGCCTGCTCGCCGACGTCGGCCACATCGCCGAGGCCAGCAGCGTCGCGATCGACCTCGACTCGTCGACGTTCGTGGTCCCGGAGGCGGTGACGACGGTCAGTGACGCGCTCGGCGTCGACGCGCTCACCTTCGTGCTGACCGGCGGCGACGACTACGCGCTCGCGGCGACGTTCAGCTCACAGGCGACGCTGCCGGACGGGTGGACCCGCATCGGCACGGTGTCCGACGGTGCGGGTGTGACCGTCGACGGCAAGGCGTACGAAGGCATCACCGGCCACCAGCACTGGCGCTGAGGGACGCCGACAGCCGCGGGCGAGGGGCGAGGCTCAGCCCTGGATCCGCGCGAACGGCTGGGCGGCCTCGAGCTCGTACGCCAGCTCGAGGAGGGTCTGCTCGTCACCGTGGTCCGCGGAGAAGTGCACGCCGATCGGCATGTCCGCCGACGACCGCCCGAGCGGCAGCGAGATCGCCGGGCCGCCGGAAGCATTGTTGAGCGGGGTGAACGCGGCGTACTGGATCAACCGCTCGAACATCACCGTGAACTCGACGGCGGGGGACAGGAACCCCAGCTCCGGCGTCGCGTAACCCAGGGTCGGCGACATCGCGACGTCCACGTCGGCGAACGCCGCGCGATAGCGCAGCTCGGACCGCTTGAGGCCGCGGATCGCGGTCGGCGTGCGCCACGCCTGGCGGATGAACCTCCGTGCGAGGCCGCGCGTGAGCGGGTCGGTGAGCGTCTTGTCGAAGCCCGGCCCCATGACCCGGCCGCCGAAGTGCTGCGTCGAGAACGCCAGCAGGCCCCAGTAGTGCTTGAAGTCCTCCATGAACGCCTTGTCGACCGGGAGCGGGATCTCGACGACCTCGTGGCCCAGCGACCCCAGCAGGTCTGCCGTCGCCAGGACGGCCTTGCGGGTGTCCTCGTCGGTCGGCTTGCCGGTGACCGAGTCGACGACCAGCCCGATGCGGAGGCGGCGCTCTGAGGGTCCCTCGACGAGTCCGAGCGGCTTGAGTCCTGGTGCGGGCCGGTATGCCTGCGTCGCCGCCATGAAGTGCGCGGTGTCGCGGACCGTACGCGTGACGACGCCGTTGGAGATGATGTCGACCGGCAGCTTCGCGGCCTCCGCGGCGGGGACGACCCGGCCGCGAGTCGGCTTGAGCCCGACGAGACCACATGCCGCGGCCGGGATGCGGATCGAGCCCCCGCCGTCGTTGGCGTGTGCGATCGGCACGACGCCGGAAGCCACCAGTGCCGCGGCACCGCCGGAGGACGCACCGGCGGAGTAGCCGGTGTTCCACGGGTTGCGGGTCGGCGGCAGGGTCGCGTACTCGGTCGTGGCGTTGAAGCCGAACTCGGGCATTGTCGTCTTGCCCAGCACCGTGAACCCGGCGGACAGGAACTGCTCCGTGAACGGGGCGTGGGTCAGCGCCGGGCGGGACTTGACCGCCAGTGACCCCTGGTCGGACGGCAGGCCCGCGACGTCGGTGTTGTCCTTGACGAACGTCGGCACGCCGGCGAAGACGCCCTCGGCGGGCCGTTCAGATGCCGCGAGGCCGCGCTCGAAGTCGCGATGCTGGATCGCGTTGAGCGCCGGGTTCACCTGCTCGGCGCGGGCGATCGCCGCCTCGACCGCCTCACGGGCGCTGATGTCTCCCGAGGCAATAGCAGCGGCGACCCCGACAGTGTCGAGGTCGCCGAGTGCGTCATCGCCGAAGGCGTGTACGCGAGTGGGTTCCGTGGTCACGAGATGACTCTAGGGTCATATCGCAACCAGCGGCAGTGGTTAGCGCGAAACCTTGCCGGCCTTGAGGCACGAGGTGCACACGTTGACACGCTTGGGGGTTCCGTCCACCACAGCGCGAACACGCTGGATGTTGGGATCGAAACGACGCTTGGTGCGTCGGTGCGAGTGGGAGACGTTGTGGCCGAAGCCAGG
>NZ_JAKFCB010000058.1:0-12271 GCF_036676885.1 Aeromicrobium sp. | reverse complement strand
ACGATCTGCTTGACCCGGTCGGTCGCGGCGGGCAGGAACTGCTCGAGGATCGAGTTCTGGATCAGGCCGCGGCTCGGGCACGTGCAGACCTCGCCCTGGTTGAGGGCGAACATCGCGAATCCCTCGAGCGCCTTGTCGTAGAACGCGTCGTCGTGGCTGGCGACATCCTCGAAGAAGATGTTGGGGCTCTTGCCGCCGAGCTCCAGCGTCGCCGGGATGAGGTTCTGGCTGGCGTACTGGGCGATGAGCCGCCCGGTCGTCGTCTCACCCGTGAACGCGATCTTGCGGATGCGGCTGCTCGACGCCAGCGGTGCGCCGGCCTCGACGCCGAACCCGTTGACGACGTTGATGACGCCGGCCGGGAGGAGATCGGCGATGAGCTCCATCAGCAGCATGATCGAGGCCGGGGTCTGCTCGGCGGGCTTGAGCACGACCGTGTTGCCGGCGGCGAGCGCCGGGGCGAGCTTCCAGACCGCCATGAGCAGCGGGAAGTTCCACGGGATGATCTGTCCGACGACGCCGAGCGGCTCGTGGAAGTGGTACGCCACGGTGTCGTTGTCGAGCTGCGAGAGGCTACCCTCCTGGGCGCGGATCGCGCCGGCGAAGTAGCGGAAGTGGTCGACGACGAGCGGCAGGTCGGCGGCCAGGCACTCGCGAACCGGCTTGCCGTTGTCCCACGTCTCGCCGACGGCGAGCATCTCGAGGTTCTGCTCGATGCGGTCGGCGATCTTGTTGAGGATGTTGGCGCGCTCGGCCACCGAGGTCTTGCCCCAGGCCGGTGCGGCGGCATGTGCCGCGTCGAGGGCCAGCTCGATGTCCTCGGCAGTTCCACGGGCGACCTCGCAGAACACCTTGCCGTTGACCGGCGACGGGTTCTCGAAGTACTCGCCCTTGACCGGCGCGACGTACTCGCCGCCGATCCAGTTGTCGTAGCGGGCCTTGTAGGTGACGAGGCTTCCTTCGGCTCCGGGCTGTGCGTAGGTGGTCATGGTGCTCCTTCAGTTCGGGGGTCCTGCCGTGACCGTAGTCACACGGACGTTGCACCAAAGTTGCAGCGAAACCCGGGGCCGCCCGCGACCGAGCGCTGAGCTGGGCCGCTCCACGAGTTGCGAAGTCACCTCGCCTGGTTTCGACAAGCTGACGCCTTCGGCGTGCTTCGGCTCAACCTGGCTTCGCGCCGCTCGCAGAGCTCGCTTGGCTCAGCCGAGCTCGGCGTCGAGCCTGGCCACGTTGGCCGCGACCTGCGCGTGACGCGGGGAGGTGGGCGGCAGGATCGTGAGGACCCGCTCCCAGATCTCGAAGTCGTCGCGACCGTGCGCCGTGTCGGCGAACGACAGCAGGGCATCCGCGTCACCCGCGGCGAGCAGGCACGAGCGTACGTACATGTGGATCTCATCGCGCAGCTGCTCCACGGCCGGCGCGGTCGACGCCGGCAGGATCGGGCCGAGATAGTGCGCGACCGCACTGCGGACGCGTCCGGCGGCGAGGTCCTCGCGGACCCGGTCGATGTCGGTCGCGATCTCGTTGCGGAGCCGGTAGGGCCGGGAGTCGAGCTCGATCGGCCCCAGCACGGTGCGCAGGCGGGACAGCTCCGCACGGATCGTGACCAGGGCCTGCTCGTCGTCACTCAGCGCCACGGCCAGCTCGGCGGTGGTCATGCCGTCGTCGGACTCGGCAAGCAACAGCAGGATCTCGCTGTGCCGAAGACTCAGCCGGGTCGTCGTCGTGCCGTGGCGCAGCGTCGCTCCGCGACCTCCGAGCACGTCGAGCGCCGGGATGGACCACCCGCTGCTCGCAGTCGCCGTCGGCGCGGGACTCAGCCGATCGATACGCAGCTCGGCCTCGACCGCAGCGACCGTCGCGCGTACGAGGGTCAGGCTCTGAGCCGTCGCGACGTCAGGACCTCCGGTCAGGTCGAGGACACCGAGGATCGCTCCGGTGTCGGGGTCGTGGATCGGCGCGGCCGAGCAGCTCCACGGCGTGACCTGCCGGGCGAGGTGCTCCGCACCGAAGATCTGGACCGGTCGATCCAGCGCCAGCGCCGTGCCCGGCGCGTTGGTTCCCACGCTGGCCTCGCTCCAGTCGGCGCCCGGCAGGAAGTGCATGTCCTCAGCACGCGAACGCAACGATGAGTCGCCCTCGACCCAGAGCAGCTGCCCGGCAGCGTCGCTCACCGCGACCAGCAGGCCGGCCTCGGCTGCGCTCTCGACCAGGAGCCGGCGGATGACCGGCATGCCCGCCGCGAGTGGATGGGAGTCACGGATGCCGGCGAGCGCCTTGTCGTCGAGCCGGATGGCGGCGAGTGCCTGCTCCGGGTCGAGCCCGCCCTCGACGCTTCGACGCCAGGACTCGAACACCAGCTGGCGCAGCGCGGGATCGGCCCGGCCCGTGCTCACGAACTGGTCGTGCGCCTCCTCGAGATGTCGCGACAGCGCCGCGGGGTCTGCGCCCCGCGGCATCGCGAGATCATTGCGCGCCATGTCCGGAGTCTACGGCCCGCTGTGACGGGGGTCACCCGGTCAGGCCCGGACCTAGGCGTCGCGGCGAAGGAAGAGCGCGTACGAGATGGCGAGCAGCGATCCGACGAACACCGTCATCACGACACCGCCCCCGAGCGCGCCGAACGGCACCACACCGAAGATCTGGAGCAGGTCGTCGAACGAGGCGCGGGTGTACATCTGGCCGCCCGCGTCGTAGGGCAGGTACTTCAGGACCTGCACCAGTCCACCAGTGCCGCGAGGGTCGTCGGAGGACGACTTGATCGCCAGGATGATCGCCTTGATGATCTGTTCGACGACGCTCGGGAGCAGCATCAGGAGGGCGACGGCCGCGGTCTGGTTGCGGGTGATCGCGGCGTACGCCAGCCCCGACAGCGCGAAGAGCACGGTGAACAACACCGTGCCGAGCGTCATGTCGAGCACCTCCTGGGTGGACGGCCGGTCCAGCCCGAACACCAGGCCGGCGACCAGGGCGATGCCGATGCAGAAGACCGCCGCCAACGCCGAGACGATGCCCGTCGAGATGATCTTCGCGGCGAACACCATGCTCCGGCTCGGCAGCGCCGTCAGGGTCGCGCGGATCATGCCGTGGCGATACTCGTGCCCCGTCGAGAACACCCCGAGCAGGCCGATGATGTACGCGATGAACAGCGGCGCGAAGCCCGTCGAGGCACCGATCGTGGCCAGCACGTCGAAGGCATTGTCACCGCTGGGCGGATTGTCGGCCTCCGACATCTGCCACGCGATGATCATCGTCATGATGAGCTGGAAGCTCAGGGCCAGGCCGATCAGCCAGTACGTCGACCGGATGGTGCGGAGCCGGAGGTACTCATATCGCAGCGAGTCGATCATGAGTCTCCACCGACCTGGCTGCCACGGAACTCCTCGGACAGGCCGGTTGCCTCGAGGAACGCTTCCTCCAGCGTGGCCTGGCGCGTCGTGAGCTGGTGCAGGCGCGCTCCGGCAGCATGTGCGGCGTCGCCGATCTGCTCGGCCGTGGCGCCGCTGACGACCAGGCGATCGCCCTCCTGGACGACCGTGGCGCCGAGCGCCTCGATCGCCGGGGCGAGGACCGTCCGGTCGGGCGTACGGACCTCGACCGCGCCGAGGCTGCTGTGCGAGATGAAGTCCGAAACCGCGCCGTTGGCGAGCATCTTGCCGCGGCCGATCACGACGAGCTCGTCCGCGAGCACCGCCATCTCCTGCAGGAGGTGGCTCGACACGAAGACCGAACGCCCCTCTCCCGCGAGGTGCTTGAGCAGGTTCCGGAGCCAGGTGATGCCCTGCGGGTCGAGGCCGTTGCTCGGCTCGTCGAGGATCAGCGTGTCGGGGTCGCCGAGCAGAGCCGCGGCGATCCCGAGGCGTTGCCCCATGCCGAGGCTGAACTTCTTGGGCTTGCCCGCGCTGACGGTCGACAGGCCGACGAGGTCGATGACCTCATCGACCCGGCTGTCGGGAAGACGGTTCGCGACGGCGAGCATCCGCAGGTGGTTGCGGGCTCGCCGGGTCGGGTGGAACGGCTTGGCCTCGAGGAGCGCACCGACATGCCGCATGGGGTGCGTCAGCTCCCCGAAGGTCTTGCCGTCGAACGTCGTCCGGCCCTCACCACGGTCGAGCCCCAGCATGAGCCGCATCGTGGTGGACTTGCCGGAGCCGTTCGGCCCGAGGAAGCCCGTGACGCTCCCGGGTCGCACCTCGAACGACAGGTCGTTGACGGCACGCGTCGACCCGTAGGACTTGCCGAGTCCATCCGCCCTGATCAACGCCATGACGCCACCCTTTCACGCGAGGCATGAGCCCGAACGAGCTATTGACTCGCGGGCGGTTCGGGTCGACGGTTGATCCATCAAACCTCGGGAGTAGCCATGCACCGCAAGCTGTTGTTGTCCGTCGCCGTCGTCGCGTCCATGATGATGGTCCTGTCCCCTGCCGCCGTCGAGGCCAACCACTCGTGGGGTGGCTATCACTGGGCCAGGACCAGCAACCCGTTCACGCTCAAGCTGGCCGACAACGTCGACTCACGCTGGGATGCCGTGCTCCGGACGAGCTCGACCGACTGGACCGCGTCGTCCGTCCTCAACACGACGGTCGTCGCCGGCACCAACCGCCCCAAGACCTGCAAGGCGACGTCGGGGCGCATCGAGGTGTGCAACGCCCGCTACGGGAACAACGGCTGGCTGGGCATCGCCTCGATCTCGATCACCAGCGGGAGCCACATCACGAGCGGCACGGTCAAGCTCAACGACACGTACTTCGACACCACGAAGTACAACACCACGGCATGGCGAAACCTGGTCAGCTGCCAGGAGGTCGGCCACACGTTCGGGCTCGACCACCAGGACGAGAACTTCTCCAACGCCAACCTCAACACCTGCATGGACTACACGAACAACCCCGCAACCAACCAGCACCCGAACGCGCACGACTACGCGCAGCTGGAGTCGATCTACGCGCATCTGGACACCACGACCACGGTCGGAGCGACGACCGCGAAAGGGCCGGCTCAGGTCGGCAACGACCCGAGCTCATGGGGCCGGCTGGTCAGCGGATCCCGCTCCAAGGGGCAGGGCACGTACGTACGCGACTTCGGCCACGGCCAGATCGTCGTGACCCACGTGACCTGGGCCTGACTGAACGTGCCGTGACCGCGTCGCTGCCGACGCGGTCACGGCCACCAGGTCATACAGTCAAGGCATGACTGAGTCCTACCGGCCGATCGAGGACGGGGTCGCGACCGACCTGCGCGGCGAGATGACGTACGCAAGCTATCTCCAGCTGCCCACGCTGCTGTCGGCGCAGCAGCCGGTGTCGGATCACCACGACGAGATGTTGTTCATCATCCAGCACCAGGTCACCGAGCTGTGGCTCAAGCAGCTGACGCACGAGCTGCGGTCGGCCATCGCGCTGATCGCCGCCGACGACCTGCCGCCCGCGCTCAAGCGGCTGGCGAGGGTCAAGGCGATCCAGCGGCAGATGTTCGAGCAGTGGGCCGTGCTGGAAACCCTGACGCCGATCGAGTACGCCCAGTTCCGTGACTCGCTCGGCAAGGCGTCAGGCTTCCAGTCGCCGCAGTACCGCACCGTCGAGTTCCTGCTCGGCAACAAGAACCCGCAGATGATCAAGGTCTTCGCGCACGACGAGGAGCTGCGGTCCGCCCTGCAGGCCGATCTCGAGGCGCCCAGCCTCTACGACGAGTTCCTGCGCTTCCTCGCCCGGCAGGGCCACGCCATACCCTCGGGGGTGCTGGAGCGAGACGTCACGCAGCCTTACGTCGCCGATCCCGGCGTGATCGAGGCGTTCCGGCGGATCTACGCCGACCCCGACACCTACTGGGCGGCATACGAGATGTGCGAGGAGCTCGTCGACGTCGAGGGCAGCTTCCAGCTCTGGCGGTTCCGGCACCTCAAGACCGTCGAGCGCATCATCGGGTTCAAGCGCGGCACCGGCGGGTCGTCGGGAGTCAGCTTCCTCCAGAAGGCCCTCGAGCTCACGTTCTTCCCCGAGCTCCTGGACGTGCGTACGCACATCGGCGCCCCGTAGGCGCTGCGGCTCAGGGCAAACAAGAAGAAGGGGCCGATGACCCCTTCCATATCCAACGTATAGCGCAGGTGGGGGCTTGCCGCAAGACCCCGGTGGTGCCGCAGAATGGCCGGCCCAAGCCAGAATCCACGGACACCGGAGCCGCACATGCGCCTGAGCGCGTTCAATCTTGCCGACCACCCTGCCAAGGCCGATCCCGCGCTGATCGCCGGCGACGAGCAGCACTTCGCGGCCATCGCAGAGACCCTCGAGCAGTCGATCGCCGAGCTGTCCGAGCGCCTCGATGCCGAGCGGAGGGCGCCCGGTGGCCTCGGACAGGAGGCGCTGGACCGGGACCTGGAGATCCACCGCCTGACCAGCCGCCTGCGCACCCTGCGCCGCTTCGGCCTGGACCTGTGCCTCGGCCGCATCGTGAGCGCGGACGACGGCGAGCCCGTGTACGTCGGACGGCTCGGCCTCACCGCCAGCGACGGGCGCCGGCTGCTGCTCGACTGGCGCTCCCCCGCGGCCGAGCCGTTCTTCGGCGCTACCCACGCCGACCCGATGGGCCTGGCCAGCCGGCGCAGGTATCGCTGGACCCGCGGCCGGATCAGCGACTTCTGGGACGAGGTGTTCACCCCGGACGGGCTCGAAGGACACGCCGCGCTCGATGACCAGTCCGCGTTCATCGCCACCCTGGGCAGCAGCCGCTCGCCCCGGATGCGGGACGTGCTCGGCACGATCCAGGCCGACCAGGACGCCATCATCCGTGCCGGATCGCGGGGCGCCCTGGTGGTCGACGGCGGTCCGGGTACGGGCAAGACCGTGGTCGCGCTGCACCGGTCCGCGTACCTGCTCTACTCCGACCCACGGCTCGGGCACCGCCGCGGTGGTGTGCTGTTCGTCGGCCCGCACCAGCCCTACCTGGCGTATGTCGCCGACGTCCTGCCGAGCCTGGGCGAGGAGGGCGTCCAGACCTGCACGCTGCGGGACCTGGTGCCCGAGGGAGCGACTGCGGCGATCGAGCCGGATCCGGACGTGGCTCGCCTCAAGGCGAGCGCTGCCATGGTGACGGCGATCGAGCCGGCCGTGCGGTTGTACGAAGAGCCGCCCACCAAGCCCATGACCGTCGAGACGGACTGGTCCGACATCTGGCTCAGCGCCGCCGACTGGGCCGAGGCGTTCGAGGCGGCCGAACCCGCAACCCCACACAACGAGGCGCGCGACCAGGTCTGGGAAGAGCTCATCACGATCCTGATGGACAAGGTCGAGGACGACGACGTACCGCCCGAGCTGCTGCGCAGGTCGCTGATGCAGAACGACGACCTGCGCGAGGCCCTTCACCGGGCCTGGCCGCTGATCGAGCCCACCGACCTCGTCGGAGACCTGTGGTCGGTGCCGGCCTACCTCCGTATGTGCGCACCCTGGCTCGACGCGGACGAGGTCAAGATGCTGCAGCGTCCGGACCCCCAGGCCTGGACGGCGTCCGACCTGCCGCTCCTGGACGCGGCACGACAGCGGCTCGGCGACCCCCACGCGTCACGACGGGAGCGTCAGCGCGATGCCACCCTCGCGATCGAGCGCGAGCAGATGGACCGGGTCATCGACGACCTGGTCCAGGCCGGCGGCGACGAGTACGGGGTCGGCCTGGTGTCGATGCTGCGCGGACAGGACAACCTCCGGGAGGTCCTGGTCGACGAGGGCATGCCCAGCGCCGACCCCGACCTGCTGGCCGGCCCGTTCGCGCACATCGTCGTCGACGAGGCCCAGGAGCTGACCGACGCCGAATGGCAGATGCTGATGCTCCGCTGCCCGTCCCGGAGCTTCACGATCGTCGGAGACCGCGCCCAGGCCAGGCACGGATTCACCGAGTCCTGGGAGGAACGACTCGCACGGATCGGGCTGGACCAGGTCAACCTGGCGACCCTCGGCATCAACTACCGCACACCGGAGGAGGTCATGGTCGAGGCGGAGCCGGTCATCCGGGCCGAGATCCCCGACGCCAACGTGCCGACCTCGATCCGCAGCAGCGGGATCCCCGTCGTGCACGGAGCCATGGGCGACCTGGACCTGATCCTCGACCGCTGGCTCGACGAGCACGCCGAGGGCATCGGCTGCATCATCGGCACGGGCGAGCTGGCGGAGCGGCCCCGCGTACGCTCACTGACCCCGGAGCTGGCCAAGGGGCTCGAGTTCGACCTGGTCGTCCTGATCGATCCCGACACGTACGGCACCGGGATCGAGGGGGCGGTCGACCGCTACGTCGCCATGACCCGGGCGACTGAGCAGCTTGTGATCCTCACGAGCTCCTGACGCGTGCCCTGGCGTCGGGACTCTCCGGCTCGAGGAGCTCTGCGACGGCCGAGCGCTCGATCCAGCTGGCGTACTCGGCGAGCGACCAGCCATGCTCCCCGACGAGCGTCCGGTGGACAGCGGGATCCATCAGCACCAGGGCCGCAGCAACGGCACGCTCGGCCGCGAGTCCCGATCGCAGGCCCTTGACCGCCGCAAGACGAGCCACGAGGAACTCCGCGCCACCGAGACGGTTGCGTTCGGACACCGCGTGCACATCAGCGGCTTCCGCGTCGGCGTCCGCGGCCACGACGAGCACGGCGGCCAGCGGCGCCGCTCGCTCCTCGAGCTCGGCGACGAACCCTGCCCAGCGGGCCACCAGCTCGCGGGCATCGGTCAGCTGCTCCATGTCCGCGATGACCTGGCGTTCAGACATCGGGATCGGCTCGTCGTCGCCCACCAGGGCCCAGTCCAGGGCCAGCTTCAGAAGGGCCGCCTTGCCACCGACCGCCGTGAACACCGTCTTGCGGCTCACCCCGGCTCGGGCGGCCACCGCGTCGATGGTCGTACGTGACCACCCGAGCTCGACGAACAGATCGCGGGCAGCGCCGACAATCGCCCGGCGGGTCGCTCGCGCCTGATCCTCGCGGAGCGTCGATCGGTATGGCCGGCGTGCCTGGGGCATGTTGACATCAGCTCCTTTTGGGGTGACTCTTGGTGTAATCAAGTCATCTCCAGTGTATCGGAGGTTGTCGTGCAAACACTCATCGTGGGCTCGGGCCCGAGCGGACTCCTGCTTGGCGCCGCGCTCGCAAGACGCGGTCACCGCGTCACGTCGGTGGATCGAGACCCCGGCCCGACGGGCGAGCGTTGGATCCGTCGCGGCGTCATGCAGTTCGAACACGCCCACGGATTCCGGCCGCAGGTGCCGATGATGCTCCAGGCGGAGTGGCCAGCGGCCTTGAAGGGCTGGCAGGACCTGGAAGCCCGTCCGGTGGAGGCGGCGAACCCCGACGGGTCCCGCCAGCTGGTCGGGATGCTTTCACGCCGATCGACCTTCGAGCGAGCACTTCGAGGCGCGGCGGAGATGCAGTCAGGGCTCACCTTGCGGGCTGGCCACGTCGAGGAGCTCGTCGTCGAACGCGGACGCGTCACCGGTGCACGGGTTGACGGCGCACTCGTCGAGGCCGACCTCGTCGTCGATGCCTCTGGCCGCGCCGGGCGCCTTGGGCGATCACGTGCGTCCGGCGACACCCGCGATCTCGACGGCGACTGCGGCCTCGCGTATGTCGACCGCACCTACCGGTTGCGACCAGGAGCAGAGCCCGGCCCCATGTCCAGTCCGATCGCGTACGTGGCCGAATTTGACGGCTACCAGTGCCTGGTGTTCCTGCACGAGGCCGGTCACTTCTCGGTGGTGGTCGTACGCCCGACGGCAGACGCCGCGCTCAAGGACCTGAGGCTCGAAACCGCCTTCGAGGCGGCGTGCCGGGCCATCCCGGCGCTCGCTGAGTGGACTCATCCGGACCGCTCTCAGCCCACCTCGCCCGTTCTTGTGGGTGGGGCGCTGCGCAACGTCTATCGGCGCCAGGCCGGCACGCCGGGACTCGTCGCAGTCGGGGACTCCGTGGCGACCACGACCCCGACCCGAGGGCGCGGGATCGCCATGGCGTGCATGCAGGTCACCGCCCTGCTCGGGCTCCTGGACGAGGGCGCCGATCCTGTCGCTGTGGCCGAGCCGTTCGGCGCCTGGTGCGACCGCGCCATCGAGCCGTGGGTGGCCGACCACATTGCGATCGATGGTGGCATGGTCAGGCGCTGGCAGGGCGAAGGTCTCGACCTGAACGTCCCGCTCACCTCCGACCTCATCGCCGACGCGGTCCAGGCCGACCCCCGGATCGGCGAGCACGCCGGAGGCTACTTCGCCATGACCGCACTGCCCGAGACTCTGAGACCGGCCGAGCCGCTGGCGCGGGCGGTCTATCTGAGCGGTTGGCGACCGGCGTACGCCCCTGGTCCGACGCGTGACGAGCTGGTGGACGTCATCCGCGCGACTGAACCTGCCGCCTGACCGTGATCACTGCCAGTGCGCTGACCTCGGCTGTGCGCCGGCATGACGAAGGCCCCCACCGAGCCGAAGCTCGATGGGGGCCTTTCGCTTGGACTCCTGGTGAGGTAACTCCCAGACCGGGAAGCACCCGGCGCTGGCTCACCAGGAAACGCGACCTCGCTCAATCACCTTGCGAGGTGACGTTCCGTCGCTGCGCGACTAGAACCCCATGCCGCCCATGTCACCCATGTCCGGGGCGCCTCCGCCGGCCTGAGCAGGCTCAGGCTTGTCGGCGACGACGGCCTCGGTGGTGAGGAACAGTGCCGCGATCGAGGCTGCGTTCTGCAGCGCCGAGCGCGTGACCTTGGCCGGGTCGATGATGCCGGCAGCGATCAGGTCGACGTACTCGCCGGTCGCGGCGTTGAGGCCCCAACCCGAGTCGAGTCCGGCAACCTTCTCCGCGACGACGCCGCCCTCGAGGCCGGCGTTGATCGCGATCTGCTTGAGCGGGGCGGACGCCGCGGTGCGAACGATGTTCGCGCCGGTGGCCTCGTCACCCGTGAGCTCGAGCTTCTCGAAGACCGCAGCGGTGGCCTGCACGAGTGCGACGCCACCACCGGCGACGATGCCCTCTTCGACGGCCGCCTTGGCGTTGCGGACGGCGTCCTCGATGCGGTGCTTGCGCTCCTTGAGCTCGACCTCGGTCGCCGCACCCACCTTGATGACGGCGACGCCGCCGGCGAGCTTGGCGAGGCGCTCCTGGAGCTTCTCGCGGTCGTAGTCCGAGTCGCTGTTCTCGATCTCGGCCTTGATCTGGTTGACGCGACCCTGGATCTGCTCGTCGGAGCCGCCGCCCTCGACGATCGTGGTCTCGTCCTTGGTCGTGACGACCTTGCGGGCCGTGCCGAGCAGCGTCAGGTCGGCGGTCTCGAGGCTGAGTCCGACTTCCTCGCTGATGACCTCGCCACCCGTGAGGATCGCGATGTCGGCCAGCATGGCCTTGCGACGGTCACCGAAGCCCGGGGCCTTGATGGCGACGGACTTGAAGGTGCCACGCATCTTGTTGACGACCAGCGTCGCGAGAGCCTCGCCCTCGACGTCCTCGGCGATGATGACCAGCGGCTTGCCGGCCTGCATGACCTTCTCGAGGACGGGGACCATGTCCTTCACGGAGCTGATCTTGGAGTTGACGATGAGGATGTAGGGATCCTCGAGCACGGTCTCCTGGCGCTCGGCGTCGGTCACGAAGTAGCCCGACAGGTGACCCTTGTCGAAGCGCATGCCCTCGGTGAGCTCCAGGTCGAGGCCGAACGTGTTCGACTCCTCGACCGTGATGACGCCTTCCTTGCCGACCTTGTCCATGGCCTCGGCGATGATCTCGCCGACCGTGGTGTCAGCAGCGGAGATCGAGGCGGTCGAAGCGATCTGCTCCTTGGTCTCGACGTCCTTGGCCATGCCCAGCAGCTGCGCGCTGATGGCCTCGACGGCGGTCTCGATGCCCTTCTTGAGGCCCATCGGGTTGGCGCCGGCCGCGACGTTGCGCAGGCCTTCGCGGACGAGAGCCTGGGCGAGGACCGTGGCGGTCGTCGTGCCGTCACCGGCGACGTCGTCGGTCTTCTTGGCGACCTCCTTGACGAGCTCGGCGCCGATCTTCTCGTAGGGGTCCTCGAGCTCGATCTCCTTGGCGATGCTCACACCGTCGTTGGTGATCGTGGGGGCTCCCCACTTCTTCTCCAGGACGACGTTGCGGCCCTTGGGACCGAGCGTGACCTTGACGGCGTCGGCGAGCTGGTTCATCCCGCGCTCGAGGCCGCGCCGTGCTTCCTCGTTGAAAGCAATGGTTTTTGCCATGTGTACGTTTCTCCGACTTGGTTGTCGACGTGGATGACCAGGCGATGCCCGCGACGGACGG
>NZ_JAKFCB010000057.1:0-4614 GCF_036676885.1 Aeromicrobium sp. | reverse complement strand
CGCAGCAGCTCCGAGTCGCGAACGCCATGGCCCAGGTGGCCGACGACGTCCGACACCAGGTGCCAGACGGCATGCCGCTCCGCGCGGGTGATGGCGGGTACGCGCACCGAGCCGGGCACGCTGACCCGGCCCAGGTCGTTGCGCATCAGGTCGACGATCATGATGTTCTCGGCGCGGTTCTTGGCCGAGGCCACGAGCTCGTCGGGGTCGGTGTCCAGTGGTGCCGTGCCCTTGATCGGCGAGCTCAGGACCTCGTCGCCCGTGCGGCGCAGGAACAGCTCCGGCGACAGGCTCGCGAGCGCTCCCTCGGGGCTGGAGACGAACGCGGCGTACGCGGGGTGCAGCCGCTCGACCCCGGCACAGAACACGTCGAGCGGGTCGCCGGCGAACGGCGCCTCGAGCCGCGCGCACAGGTTGGCCTGGAAGATGTCACCGGCCGCGATGTGCTCCAGCACGGTCGTGAGTGCGGCACGGTGCGCATCGGGCGTCGGCGTCATCTCGAACGTCCCGACCTCGTACGCCTGCGGGTCCGCGGGGTCCGCCCGGAGCGTCTCGACGATGCGGGCGTCGCGCTCGTCGTCGCGGCGCAGCGATTCGAGCCACCAGGTGCCGTCGGTGCGGCGCAGGACGTGATCGTAGAACGCGATGCGGTGATCCGGCTGCGGGATCGGGCGGTGCGGCGCGGCCGGCAGCTCCTCGACGAGGCGGCCGAGCTGGTAGCCCCACGCGCCGATCCACCCGCCCCCGAATCCGCCGACGTCGGACGGCAACGGGTCGAGGTCGATGCCGGTGAACGGGTCGCCGTCGAGCACCGCGACGGGGTCGAACGCGATCAGCGCCTCGCCGTGGTGCCAGGCGCCGAGCAGCGCCACGAGCCGCTCGCGGCCCCGGAACCTCCGGAGGACGTCGAGCGGGTCGAGATCGAGATCGAGACGCCGGCGGCCGAGGCCGGCGTCAGTCGGTGCGGGACTCGTCAATGACTTGCGCCCCCAGCTCCCGGGTCAGGAGGTCCTCGGGATCGATGTCCTCCTGCTCGACGACCGGATCGTCGCGCGTGGCGGTTGCATCGGGGTCCTCACGAGTCTCCGGCGTGACGGGGTCACGCAGCGCCTCGCGTACGGACTCCGGCGCCGAGACGCCCTTGCGCGGCGCGGCGGGGCTCGGGTCGGCCGAGGCGGGTTCGTCGGAGCCGGTCGCGCCGGGACGGGCGCTCGGGTCGACGATCGCCTCGATCTTCCAGGTGACCCCGAGCACGGCGTGGAGCGCCTGCTGGACGTACTCCTCGGACCGGCTGTTGATGAACGAGTCGCGGGCGCCCGCGTTGACCAGCGCGATCGTCAGCGTCGAGCCGTCGAGCGCGGTGACCTGGGCGTTCTGGCTCAGCATGACCCATGCGAAGCGCCGCAGGTCACGGATCTTGTCGAGGATCTCCGGCCACAGCCGGCGTACGTCGGCGATCGTGAGCGACCCGGTCGACGGCGGCTCGGACTGCGCCGGCGCGGCGACCGGAGCCGGCTGGACACCCTCCGGCGGGGCCACCGGCGCAGGCTCGACGGCCGCGGGCTCGGCGACGGGGGCTGGCACGACAGCCTCCGGCTCGGCAACGGGAGCGGGCACGGACTCGACGATCGGGCTGGGCTCGGCCTCCGCGGGCGGCGCTACGGGGGGCGCCTCGACGACCGGCGGTGACGCAGGTGCGGCCGGAGCAGGGGCGGCAACCGGGGCGGGAGCGGCACCGGGGTCGATCGACAGGCGGCGCTCGAGCCGGTCGAGCCGGGCCTGGAAGCCCTGCGCCGAGTTGTCGGAGCCGGGCACGAGGATCCGTGCGCACATCAGCTCGAGCAGCAGCCGGGGCGCCGTGGCGCCGCGGAACTCGATCAGCGCGGCGTTGACGATGTCGGCGGCCCGGGTCAGCTCAGACGGGCCGAAGTTGCTGGCCTGGCTGAGCAGCCGCTCGGCCCGGTCGCCCGGAACGTCGAGCAGACCCTTGGACAGCGCGTCGGGCACCGCGGCGACGATCACCAGGTCGCGCAGTCGCTGCAGGAGGTCCTCGGCGAACCGGCGTGGGTCCTGGCCGGACTCGATGACCTTGTCGACGACGCCGAACACCGTCGAGCCGTCGCTCGCGGCGAACGCATCGATCGCCTCGTCGAGCAGCGAGTCGGGCGTGTAGCCCAGCAGCTGCACCGCGAGATCGTAGGTCACGCCCTCGGGGCCGGCGCCGCCGAGCAGCTGGTCGAGGACGCTGAGGGTGTCACGGACCGAGCCCTGCCCCGCGCGTACGACGAGCGGCAGCGCGCTCGGCTCGAGCGTGACGTGCTCTGCCTCGCAGAGCTGCAGCAGGTAGTCGCCGAGGGTCTTGGGCGGGACCAGCCGGAACGGATAGTGGTGCGTGCGCGACCGGATCGTGCCGATGACCTTGTCGGGCTCGGTCGTCGCGAAGATGAAGCGGAGGTGCGGCGGGGGCTCCTCGACGAGCTTGAGCAGCGCGTTGAAGCCCTGCGGCGACACCATGTGCGCCTCGTCGATGATGTAGACCTTGTAGCGGCTGCTGACCGGGGCGAAGAACGCGCGTTCGCGCAGGTCACGTGCATCGTCGACACCGCCGTGGCTCGCGGCGTCGATCTCGATGACATCGATGCTGCCGGGCCCGCCGCGCGCCAGGTCCCGACAGCTCTGGCACTCGCCGCACGGGTCGGCGATCGGCGCCTTCTCGCAGTTGAGCGCCCTGGCGAGGATGCGCGCACTGGTCGTCTTGCCGCAGCCTCGCGGACCGGAGAACAGGTAGGCGTGGTTGACCCGGTTGGCGGCCAGCGCGTGGCGCAACGGCTCGGTCACATGGTCCTGCCCGATCACCTCGGCGAACGTCTCCGGCCGGTAGCGGCGGTAAAGGGCAAGAGGGGCATCCACGACCTGAACTCTATAGACCCGGTCCGACGCTGACGAGGCCGTCGGCTTCTCGGTCAGGAGCTGACGAGCTCCTTGACGCGCAGCCAGTCGTCAACCGCGTCATATGCGGCCCGCCGCGGCTCCTCGTGCGAGATGAACACGTCGTGCTTGGCGCCCTCGATCGGCACGACCGTGACCTGGTCGCCGAGGCAACCGGCCCAGCGCGCGATCTGCTTGACGTCGAGCACGGCGTCGGCTGTCGCGACCTCCTCGTGGTAGCGCCGGGCGAAGCGGCTCCGCGTCGAGCGGAGCACCAGCGACGGCACACCGATGTCGAGCCCCTTGTGCAGGGCGGCGTGGCCACGCCGGATCGCGGTCAGCCAGCCGTAGGAGACCGGGAAACCCTCGAGCGGCTTGAACGCGGTGTTGAAGTCCCACTCACCGTGCGCGCTGACGTGCAGGCTGGTGCCGTACGCATCCGCGTGCGGCAGCTTGATGATCGACTTGGGCTTGATCCGGGCCATCGTCGCGATCACCGCGGTGCCGACCGTACGCATCCACGGGGCGCCCTGCAGGTCGAGCCAAGGGCTGTTGAACACGGCGCCGGCGACGCCGGCACCCTTGCTGCCACCGGGCTGCTGGTTGAGCCGGTGGAGCCACAGCGCCATGATCAGGCCGCCGGTGGAGTGGGCGGACAGCAGGACGTGCTTGCCGCCGGTCTCCGCGCGGATGATGTCGAGCGCCGCGTCGAGCTCGGCGTCGTAGAGCGCGAGGTCGGAGACGTAGTGACCCGTCTGCCCCTCGCGGCGGGAGCGCCCGCACTTGCGCAGGTCGAGGGCGTAGAACGCGAAACCCCGATCGGCGAAGAACTCGGCGAGCTCGCGCTGGAAGAAGTAGTCGCTGAACCCGTGGACGTAGAGCACCGCGGTCTCGTACGCCTCTGCGGGCACCCGGCGCACCAGGGTCGCCTCGACCTCGCCCTCACCGTCGGGATCGACCCCGAGCGGGATCGTGTGCTGCTCGTATCCCTCACCCAGCTCGTCAGGGACCCACTCCGTCATTCGGCTCTCCTCGTTTGGACTCGGACGTCGCGTCCAACAGTATGGGACGGTGACCGAGACCCGTGAGATCCAGCGCATCCTCGACCTCGCCCTGCGGGTCGGCGACATGCTCCTCGCCAACGGCGCGGGTGCCGCTGATGTCACGGCCACGATGTCGTCGATCGCGCACCACCTGGGCCTGCGGCAGCCGCTCGTCGACGTGACGTTCACGACGGTCAACATGAGCTACCAGTCCTCCCCCGATGACCTGGCCGTCTCGGCGACGCGGCACGTCAAGCAGCGCGAGACCGACTTCGACGACCTCACCCGGGTCGACCACCTCGTCAGCGACCTGCTGTCGGACGAGATCGACCTCGAGGAGGCCCGCATCCGGCTGGCCCAGATCTCGTCGACGGGCCATCACACCCCGCGCTGGGCCGTCACGCTGAGCTGGGGCGCGATCGGGGCCGGTGTCGCGATGCTGATCGGCGGCGACTGGATCGTCACCCTGATCGCCGCGATCGCCGCGATCGGGCTCGAGATCCTGCAGCGCTTCCTGTCGCGGCTCCGGCTGCCGTTCTTCTACGCGCAGGTCGCCGGCGGGCTGTTCGCCTCGCTGCTCGCGGTCGGGGCGTCAGCCGCGCACATCTCGACGGATCCCTCGCTCGTCATCACCGCCAGCATC
>NZ_JAKFCB010000056.1:0-13297 GCF_036676885.1 Aeromicrobium sp. | reverse complement strand
CGCATCCAGATCCAGCGGCTCGGGCGGCGCGCGGCGGTCATCACGCCCAAGACGCACACGCCGCAGGAGGCAGTCGCGATCATGACCGGCGCCATGGTCGTCACGTGATCCTCGTCGTGGGGGAGTCGCTCGTCGACATCGTGGTCAGGTCCGACGGCCGGCGGAGCGAGCACCCGGGCGGCAGCCCGGCCAACGTCGCCGTCGGCCTCGGCCGGCTGGGCCACCCCGTCATGCTGGCCACGAGCCTCGGTGACGACGAGCGCGGCCAGGTCGTACGCGAGGCGCTCGAGCGGAGTCATGTGCAGCTCGCACCCGACACCATCGGCGCGGCTCCGACGTCGACGGCGACGGCGTGGCTCGACGCCCGCGGCGCTGCGCGCTACGACTTCGACATCACGTGGGACCCCGCGGGCCTCGACACGGTGCCGATCGGGCCGCTGGTCCACACCGGATCGATCGCCGCCTATCTCAGCCCCGGCGCCGACGCCGTGGAGGCGCTCGTCAAGCGGGCATCGACGACGGCGCTCGTGACGTTCGACCCCAACATCAGGCCGCGGCTGCTCGACGACCGCGAGGCGGTGCTGGAGCGGTTGACCCGGCTCGTGGCGTACTGCGGTGTCGTCAAGGTCAGCGACGAGGACCTCGACTGGCTCTATCCGGGCATCGCGCCGACCGTCGTGGCGCGCAACTGGATCTCGCTGGGTGCCGGCCTGGTGGTCATCACCGCAGGTGCGCGCGGCTCGTTCGCCGTGCATGGCGCCGGTGAGGTGCACGTGGCCTCGTCGACGACACCCGTCATCGACACCGTCGGCGCCGGCGACTCGTACATGTCGGGCCTGATCGATGCCATGACGACGACCGGCCTGGTGGGCTCCGGCGGTGACGACCCGGCCGCGGGCGTACGTGAGCTGTCGCTGTCGGACCTGCGGTCGTTCATGCATCACGCCAACATGTCGGCGGCGATCACGGTGGGCCGCGCCGGAGCCGAGCCGCCGACCCGCGACGAGCTGCCAGCGATTTCCTGAGGGCAGCTAGGCGTCGAGGTCCTGCTCGACGAGGTCGGCGATCTTCTCCAGCATCGCTTCGTCGGCGCTCTCGACGACGACCTCGGCGCCGGCCTTCGCGCCGAGCGTCATGATCATCAGGGCCGAGCCCGCGTCGACGGGAGTGCCGCCGGGCGTGGCGATCGTGACCGGGACGGCGGCCTCGGTCACGGCCTGGGCGATCAGCGCTGCGGGGCGGGCGTGCAGGCCGACGGCCGAGCCGACGATGACGTTCTTGGTGGGCATCGCGAGTCCTTTCCGGCGACGCGGGTCGCAGGCGTTGTGAATTTGAGTGAATTCCTGTGGCCTTGTGTTGATTTGATCGCGTCGTCGGGGTCTGTGTCAAGAGTGTTGGGTCGCGGGAGCACATCAGCGACCCTGTCCTATGCTCGACGCGATGGGCGGGAGCGACCGCCGACGAAGCGGCTGGAGGCACGATGGGTGAGTTCGTACGACTCGAGGTCAGCGACGGGGTGGGCACGATCCGGCTCGACCGTCCCAAGATGAACGCCCTGGATGCGCAGATGCAGACGGAGATCGTCGAGGCGTGCGCCGAGGCCGACCGGCGCGATGACATCGCCGCGGTCGTGGTCTACGGCGGGGAGCGGGTCTTCGCGGCCGGCGCCGACGTCAAGGAGATGGCGGCGATGTCCTTCCAGGAGATCTCGCGCCATGCGCACCTGCTGCAGTCCTTCACCCGTTCGATCGCAGCGATCGGTAAGCCGACCATCTCGGCGATCACGGGCTTCGCGCTCGGCGGTGGCTGCGAGGTCGCCCTGGCGACCGATGTGCGCTTCGCCGCCGACAACGCCAAGCTGGGCCAGCCGGAGATCCTGCTCGGCATCATCCCCGGCGCCGGCGGCACCCAGCGGCTGTCCCGGCTCGTCGGGCCGGCCAGGGCCAAGGACCTGATCTACACCGGCCGCTTCATCGACGCCGACGAGGCGCTCGCGATCGGCCTCGTCGACCAGGTGCACCCCGCGGACGAGGTCCACGCCAAGGCCGTCGAGTGGGCCTCGCAGTTCGTCGGTGGCCCGGCGCTCGCGCTGCGCGCCGCCAAGAACGCCATCGACCGCGGCCTCGAGGTCGACCTGCAGACCGGGCTCGACATCGAGCGCACGGAGTTCGCCGCGCTGTGGGCGACCGACGACCAGTCCGCCGGCATGACCTCGTTCGTGGAGAACGGGCCCGGCAAGGCCACCTTCAGCGGAAGGTGAGGGGGTTCACCCCGACCGAACGGGGTACGCCGATCTCCATGCACACGGCTCTGCTCGTCGTCCGGAAGCTCGCAACCCTCAGCCTCGCGGTGTTCGATCCGCCTCGTCAGCTGCGCAGTCGCGGGGAGTACGTGACCACCGGTTTGGAAAGCGCCCCGGTCACCGGCGATGCTGGACCGCATGCCCGTGACCGACGACGCTGACGCGCTGAGCCGGCTCGCCGCCGCCCACGGCGTCGCCATGGCATACGAGGGATCCGACCGGGAGCTGGTCAGCGTCGACGACGAGATCGTGATCGCGGTGCTGGCGCGTCTCGACGTGGATGCCAGCAGCCTCGAGTCGATCCAGCGCGAGCTGCAACGCGTGGAGTCCGATCGCGCACGCCGGCCGTTGCCCGCGACGATCGCGGTGACGCAGGGTCTCGGCCGTCACGTCGGGGCTGCCGGCCGGTTGTCGCTCGAGGATGGCACGGCGATCGATGTCGACGGTGACCTGCCGGCCGACCTGCCCCTGGGCTGGCACCGGCTGGTCGCCGGCGACCAGGAGATCACGGTCGTCGTCGCACCGGCCCGGATGCCCGAGGTGCCGCGCACGTGGGGCTGGATGCTGCAGCTGTACGCCCTGCGGTCCGCCGGGTCGTGGGGGATGGGCGACTACGGCGACCTCGCCGAGATGGCTCGTCGCTCCGGCGCCGAGCAGGGTGCCGGGGTCCTGCTGGTCAACCCCGTGCAGGCGTTCATGCCGTCGCACCCGCTCGAGCGATCGCCGTACTCGCCGGCGAGCCGCCGCTTCGCGAACCCGCTCTACCTGCGGGTCACCGACACCACGGAGTTCGCCGCCGCAGACGAGGAGACGCGGGACGCGATCGTCGCCCTCGCGCCCGACCGCAACACTGAGCTCATCGACTACGACGCCGTGTGGGCCGCGAAGCTCGCGGCGCTCGAGCTGTTGTGGATCGGCGTCACGCCCCCTGACGTCGACGAGGACCTCGAGGCGTTTGCGATGTTCGCCGCCCTCGCCGAGCTGCACGGCGCCGACTGGCGGGAGTGGCCCGAGGAGCTGCGCGACCCAGCTGGCGCGGCTGTCGCCGAGGCGCGCACGTCGCTGTCGGACCGCATCGCGTTCCACGCCTGGCTCCAGCTGCTCTGCCGCCAGCAGCTCGACGCCGCCCGCGCCGCCGCACACGACGTAGGCATGGCGGTCGGCATCGTGCACGACCTCCCGGTCGGTGTCCATCCCGGCGGCGCCGATGCCTGGGCGCTGCAGGACGCTTTCGCCGCAGGCGTACGCGTCGGGTGCCCTGCCGACGCGTTCAACCCGCTGGGCCAGGACTGGGGCCTGCCGCCGTGGCGCCCGGACAGGCTCGCCGAGTCCGGCTATGCGCCGTTCCGCGACGTGATCCGCAGCGTCCTGCGGCACGGCGACGGCATCCGCATCGACCACGTCGCGGGCCTGTGGCGCCTGTGGTGGATCCCGCCGGGCGAGCCCGCGCACCGTGGGACGTACGTGCACTACGACTCCGAGGTCATGCTCGCCGTGCTGACCCTCGAGGCGCACCGCGCCGGCGCGATCGTCGTCGGCGAGGACCTCGGCACGGTCGAGGACGTCGTGACCGAGACGATGCACGAGCGCGGCCTGCTGAGCTCGGCCGTGCTGTGGTTCGAACGCGACTGGGACGCCCCGGGCCAGCCGCACATCCCGCCACAGGAATGGGAGCCGGAGACCATGGCCAGCATCAGCACGCACGACCTGCCGACGGTCACCGGCTGGCTGCAGGACGAGCGCATCCGTGTCCAGGCCGAGCTCAACCTGCTCGACGTGCCGGCCGACGAGGCGTACGCCCAGGCGAAGGCCGACCGCGAGGCGCTGTTCGACCTGCTGCGGGCCGAGGGCATACCGGCCGGCGACCCGGTCGTCGCGCTGCACGCGGTGATCGCGCGGGCTGCTTCGCGACTCGTGCTCAGCTCGCCCGCCGATGCGGTCGGACAGCTGCAACAGCCCAACCTGCCGGGGACGGTCGACGAATATCCCAACTGGCGCATCCCGCTCCCGGTCGACCTCGACGCGTTCTTCGCCGACGAGCGCGTACGCGCGGCCGTCGCACCCCTGCGAGCCGCCCGATGACGCCGACCTCGACGTACCGGCTGCAGCTGCGGCCCGACTTCGACTTCGCGGACGCCCGCGCGGTCGTCGGCTATCTGCGTGACCTCGGCGTCGGCGCGGTGTACGTCTCGCCGGTCCTCGAGGCGACGCCCGGATCGACGCACGGCTACGACGTCACGGACCCCACGCGCCTGCGCGAGGAGCTGGGTGGCGAGGACGGCTTCCGCTCGCTGACGGCCGCCGCCCGCGAGGCCGGGCTCGGGGTCGTCGTCGACATCGTGCCCAACCACATGTCGGTCGAGGTGCCCTCCGCCAACCCCTGGTGGCACAGCGTCCTGCGAGAAGGGGCGCGTTCGGCCTATGCGCACCACTTCGACATCGACTGGTCGCGCGGTCGCGTGCTGGTGCCGGTGCTTGGCGACGACGCCGACATCGCGAAGCTGACCGTCGAGGGCGACGAGCTCGTCTACGCAGACCACCGGTTCCCGATCGCCCCGGGCGCCGGCGAAGGGACGCCGCAGGAGGTCCACGACCGTCAGCACTACGAGCTCGTCGACTGGCGGCGCGGCAACACCGAGCTCAACTATCGCCGGTTCTTCGACATCACGACCCTCGCCGCGGTGACCGTCGAGCGGCCCGAGGTGTTCGAGGACACCCATCGCGAGATCCTCACCTGGGTCGACGCCGAAGAGGTGACCGGCCTGCGGATCGACCACCCCGACGGGCTCGCCGACCCCGGAGCGTACGTCCGACAGCTGCGGGACGCCGCACCCCACACCTGGATCGTGATCGAGAAGATCCTGCACCCCGGCGAGGAGCTGCCGGCGAGCTGGCCGGTCGACGGGACGACCGGCTACGACGCGTTGCGCGAGATGTTCGGCGTGCTGCTCGACCCCGCGGGGGAGGCCACGTTCACGAAGCTCGCCGAGCGGCTCGGCGTACGCACGGACCATGCCGCGATCGAGGAGGAGGCGCGGCGGCTCGTCACCGACACGATCCTCGTCGCCGAGGTGCGACGCATCGCTGCGCTGCTGGCCGGCCTGGATGCCGAGGCTGCTCGCGCTGCGGTCGCCGAGACCATGATCGCGTTCGGTGTCTACCGGTCCTATCTGCCCGAGGTGGAGTCGACCTGGGCCGAGGCGATCGCGAAGGCCCGCTCGCGTCGCCCCGATCTCGACACCGCACTCACCGCGCTGGACGAGCAGGTGCGCGCCGATCCCTCCGGTGAGCTGGCGACCAGGATCCAGCAGACCTCCGGCATGGTCGTCGCCAAGGGCACCGAGGACACCACGTTCTACCGGTTCACCCGGTTCGCGGCGCTCAACGAGGTCGGCGGCTCGCCCGACGTCTGGGGCGTGAGCGTCGACGAGTTCCACCGCCTGGCCGCCGAGCGCGACGCCGGCCGGCCGGCGACCATGACGGCGCTCACGACGCACGACACCAAGCGGTCGGAGGACACCCGCGCCCGGATGGCCGTGCTGTCCGAGATCGCGGACGAGTTCGCGGACGCCGTGGCCTCGTGGACAGAGCGCTGCGGCATCGACGAGCCGTCGCTCAACCTGCTGGCGTGGCAGACCCTCGTCGGCGCCTGGCCGATCAGCGACGAGCGGCTCGGCGACTACCTGCTCAAGGCCGCACGGGAGTCCAAGCTGCGCACGACGTGGACCGAGCCGGACGAGGAGTTCGAGTCGTCCGTCGCGGCGTGGCCGTCACGCGTACGTTCTGAGCTCGGCGACGAGATCGAGGCATTCGTCCGCCGTATCCAGGCGCCGGGCTGGTCCAACTCGCTGACCCAGAAGCTCGTCCAGCTCACCGCGCCGGGCGTGCCCGACGTCTACCAGGGCACCGAGCTGTGGGACTTCTCCCTCGTCGACCCCGACAACCGCCGGCCGGTCGACTACACGATTCGGCGGGAGATGCTCGCGCGGTTCGACGAGGGGCTCATGCCGGAGCTCGATGTGTCGGGCGCGACCAAGCTGCTCGTCGTCCACCGCACGCTCACCCTGCGCCGCGACCGGCCCGAGCTGTTCGAGGGCTATCGCGCCCTCACGGCCGAGGGCCCCGCGGCCGCACACGCCTTGGCGTACGCCCGCAGCGCGGACCTGGTCGTCGTCGGTACGCGCCTGCCGATCGGGCTCGAGGACACCGGCGGATGGCGTGGCACGACGCTGACCCTCGATGACGGCGAGTGGACCAATGTCATCACGGGTACGTCGGTCGACGGTGGGCCGGTCGAGCTGGCCGACCTGCTGGGGCGCTATCCGGTCGCCCTGCTCGTACGTCGCTGATCAGGTGGCGTCCGACTCCTCGGGCCGCTTGTCGAAGAGCCGGAGCAGCTCCATCGGCACCGGGAAGACGATCGTCGAGTTGTGCTCCGACCCGAGCTCCAGCAGCGTGCCCAACGTACGCAGCTGCATCGCGGCCGGGTGAGCCTCGAGGACGACGGCCGCCTCGCCCAGGTTGGCGGCGGCCTCCTTCTCGCCGAGCGCATGGATCACCTTGGCGCGCCGATCGCGCTCGGCCTCTGCCTGGCGGGCCATCGCGCGGCGCATGCTCTCGGGGAGGTTGACGTCCTTGACCTCGACGATCGTCACCTTGACGCCCCAGGGGTTCGTGACCTCGTCGATGATCTGTTGCAGCCGCTGATTGATCTCGTCGCGTTTGGTCAGCAAGTCGTCGAGCGTCGTCTGCCCGAGGATGCTCCGCAGGGTCGTCTGCGCGACCTGCTGCGTGCCGAACCGGTGGTCGTCGATCGAGAGCACGGAGCGGATCGCATCGACGACATTGAAGTAGGCGACGGCGTTGACGTGCACCGTGACGTTGTCCTTCGTGATGACGTCCTGCGGCGGGATGTCATACGTGTGGGTCCTCAGGTTGACCCGGGTCAGCTTGTCGACGATCGGGATGATGAAGATCAGGCCCGGTCCCTTGAGTCGCTGGATGCGGCCGAGGCGGAAGATCACTCCGCGTTCGTACTCGGTCAGCACGTGGATCGAGGCGGAGAGCAGGGCCAGGCCGACGATGATCGCCAGTGCCAGACCGATGAGAACCTCAGTGCTCATGACGTGTCCCTTCCCTGGTCGGAGGACGAGTGCTCCGGAGGCTCTGCGGGGGACAGCGGGTCGACGAGGAGGACCAGGTCCTCGACTGCGACGACACGTGCGGTCCCGCCGGCTTGCAGGGGTGGCCCGACGCTCCGCAGCGCCCACCAGGCGCCCTCGGCGAACGTCGATCCGGTGGTGCCGTCGGCTTCGCGGACCGTCACCGACTGGCCCGTGAAGACATCCGCGCCCGTGCTGACCGACGGCAGCTTGCGGGTGCGCGCGGCGAGCCTGCCGGCCAGCACGGTCGCCGCCGCGACGACGATGGCCGTGGGCAGGACCAGGGCGAGGTCGACCGAAACCCCCTGACCGTCGTCGAACAGGAAGACGGCGGACAGCACCAGCACCACGGCGCCACCGAACGCGAAGCCGGCCACTCCTGGTGCGAAGAGCTCCGCCACGAACAGGGCGATCGCGACGGCGAGCAGCAGCAGGCCCACGACGCTGACTGGCAGCACCGACAGGCTGAACAGCGCGAGCAGGAGAGCGGTGCCGCCGGTGGCGCCGGCGACCCCGACACCGGGCGACGCGAGCTCGTACAACAGCCCGAGCGTCCCGATGGTCAGGAGCAGGAAGGCGATGTTGGGGTCGGCGAGCGTCTGCAGGATCTTGCGGAACAGTCCCAGGTCGTGCCGTTCCACCGTGGCGTCCGCGGATCGTACGACCACGCGGTCGTCCGGGGAGATCGTCACGGTACGTCCGTCGGCGGCCGTCAGCGCGTCCTCCAGCGACGATGCCTTGGCGTCCACGGCGCCGAGCCTGACGGCCTCGTCGACGGCGGCCGATCGGCCTTCGCGCACGGTGTCCACCGCGAACCGGACGTTCCGGCCCCTCAGCTGCGCCAGCGCCTCGGCCTGTGCGGCCGCGTCGTTGACGATCTTGTCCGAGACGTCGCTGCCGTCGATCCCCACGGGTGTGGCGGCGCCGATGGCCGTGCCCGGTGCCATCACCGCGACGTGCGCGGCGAAGGTGATGATCGCACCGGCCGAGCCGGCTCGCGCCCCACCGGGGGTGACGTACACGATCACGGGGACTCGGCTTGCCAGCACGTCCTCGACGATGTCGCGCATCGACGTGACCAGCCCGCCGGGGGTGTCGAGCTCGATGACGTACGCATCGAACTTCTCCGACTCGGCCCGGTCCAGACCGGAAGCGACATGGTCGGCCACGACGGGTGTGATCGCGGTGTCCAGCCGCGTGACGAGCACTCGGGGAGTGTCGTCCGCTCGCCCGTTCGGCTCAGCAGCGGCACCTGCGGCATGCAGCAGGAGGAACACGCCGAGCACGATCGACAGCCGCCCCGCAACCACGAAGAAGTGGACCATGTGCCTCAGACCCTTCCCGCCAATCGTACGTCTGGCGGCCTGTTTGCGACGTGGTTTCAGGCCGAAATGCACTATTGACCGGGCGGTCAATCAGGCGCACCATCGAAGTGAGTGATCCGCCTCCAATCGACGGATCTCGAAGTGGAAAGAAGGTGGTTGGAAGTGATGAAGAAATGGGCTCACCCTCTGGACTTCGTTGCACTGGCTGCTGGTGTGTACGCGGCGTGTTCGCCGATCTGGACGACGACGACCGACGACGCCACGGCCACGATGATCGTGCTCGGAGTTGTGACGGCGTGCATCGCGCTCTACTCCCTGGCGCGGCCAGGCGAGATCGCGGAAGGCCTGATGGCACTGATGGGCGTCTTGTTCATCGCCTCGCCATGGGTCATGAGTTTCGACAAGGTTGACGACATGGCCCTCACGGCCTGGATCGTCGGTGCCATCGCTCTGGTGGTTGGCCTTGCCGACTTCGCCATGGGGCGACGGACGCATCACGGCGGCGGCTTGACCGCCTAGTCCACAGAGGGGATCTGTCATGGCCCGGACTCGCTTGGATCACACCGGGCGAGTCCGGCGCGCCAGAAGCCGCAAGGACGGCGTCGCCGACGCGCGAGTCCGGATTCTCGACGCCGCGGAGCACCTCATCGCCAATGACGGATTCGATGCCACGCCCACGTCGCGGATCGCGGCACGGGCCAAGGTCGCCAAGGGGCTGCTGTTCCACTACTTCCCCCGCAAGATCGACCTGCTGCGCTGCCTGCTCTCCGAACGCCTCCCCGCACCGCCCAAGCGGCTCGCCAGCGGCATCGCGGAGCGTGGCGACATGCCGGGGTCGCTGCTGCGACTGGCTCAGAGCTTCACCCAGTCGCAGTCGCCCGCGGTGACCACGATCCTGTTCCGCGAGGCCGGCACTCATCCGGAGGTCGGCCAGCACCTGGAGGCGTTGCGCGACGGCCTGGTCGAGCTTACCGAGACCGTGCTCGACGAGGCCAGCCCGCAAGCCCTGGACCGGCAACGCCGTCACGGTGCCGCCGACACGTACGTCGCCGTGCTGCTCCACGACGCGAACGCGCGACGGTTCAACGGCCCCCTGCCGGACCTCGACGCGGCAGCACACATCGTCGCGGCCGGCCTGGCGTCGCCGTAGGTCTTCTGGCGCAGGGCGAACCGTTCAGTGATTCGCCATGCCCTTCGCTCGCTCGTTCCTCGCTCGCTCCCCGTCGGCCGCGGGCGGCCTCCCTAGGGATCGAACTGGTCAGGGTCGCCAGCGGTGGTTTCGCTGCCAGAGGCCGCGGGGTTTCTTGACTTCGATGATGCCGTCGGCGGCGAGCCTGAATTGCCAGTCTTGGTCGTGGGCTTGGTGGTGGTGCAGGGAGCACAGGAGTGCTCCGTCGTCGATGTTGGTGGTGGCGCCGTGGGCCCAGTCCTGGCGCCAGTGGTGGCCTTCGCACCAGCCGGGTGGTGCTTCGCAGCCCGGGGTGACGCAGCCGAGGTCACGGTTGGCGATCGCGATGCGTTGGGCCGGGGTGAAGAGGCGCTTGGAGCGGCCCATGTCCAGGGGGAGGGAGGCGCCGTTGAAGACCATGGGGAGCATGCCCTGGGTGCAGGCGAGGCGGCGCAGCTCGCCGCTGCTGATCCGGGTGCCGGTGGTCAGCGTCGCGGCACCGACCTTGCGTCGCAGGTCGTCGAGGTCGATGTTGACCGTGATCACCGCGGGCGTGCCACCAGCAGTGGGGAGCTTGTCGGTGGGGAGGCGTTCGATCAGGGCGGCGAACGCGCGGCCCATGCGTTGGGGGTAGGTCAGCTGGTCCTGGTCGCGTTCCTGCTCGGCGGTGAGATGGCGGCGTCGGGGTGCGGCGATCGCGTCGAGGGCGGACTTGAGCATCTCGGCCTGCAGGGCGGGCAGGCGTCCGCCGAACCGCCAGGTGCCGTCCTTGTCATCAGCCATCCACATCTCGGTGCGCGCCCAGGCGCTGCGTTCGCGCAGCCGCAATGCCTCGTCCTCGTCGGCAGCGGCCTCGGCGGGCTCCTTGAACACGTCGGTGACCCGCAGCGCTCGTTGGCGCAGGTCCTTGATCGGGAACCGCTTCGCGTCGGCGATCAGCGTCGTCTCACACGCATCCCGCTGATCGGGAGTCACGGTGTCGGGCAGACCATCCATGGCGCCGGCGATCACCGCGGCCTGGGTCTCGGCCAGCTCACCAGATGCCAGTGCGTCCTCGGTGCGCGGCGCCGCCGACAACGCCTTGGCGACCCGCACGCTGCGGTCGGCCTCGTGCTTGTCGCGACCGAACCCCCGCGCCAGGACTTCACCCGTGCGGGTCTTGTCGCCCAGCCCGGCATCCAAGGCCCGTATGGCCGCGAGCTCCTGTCCGGTCACCCGGGCCTTGATCCGCCGCAACCGCTCCGCCGCGGTCCGCTGCAAACCCGGATCCAGCAAGGCATACGCATCAGTGCTCATGCTGTCGAGGACCTCATCGAGCGCGTCCAGGCACGCCACCACAGGTGGCGGCGACGGGACGAGCTCGGCAACCATCTGGATCCCCCGATCACTAGAACGTATGTTCGATTCTAACGTGATCGGCTGACAGAACGCAAGGCCTTTTTCACTGAAATTGCAGAAGTTTCCAGGGCTTCGACAAGCCCAACCTTCCAGCCTAGAACACGCCTCTGACACGTCCCCTGGAAGCCGGTCACGACGCGATTCGTACGTCCAACGCAAGCAGCGCAGCCCGGGCATCGTCCGGCTCCGAACCCTCGGCAACGGCGGCGAGCGCGGCCCGCCAGGCCGCCGCCAGCACGCGCCCGAGCACGGCGGGCGCCGGGGCCGTACTCGCCGTGAGCATCGCGGCCAACCGGTCGCCCTCGGTTCCGGCCGGCGGCGCCCCCAGCAGCTGAGGGAACCCCTCGCGTACGGCGAAGTCGAACCCCACCAGCAGCGCGGCCTTCACCGCCGCGGAGCCCTCGCCCCCAGCCGCGATCGCGCCTTCCATCCGGTCCAGCAACCGCTGCTCGACATCGCTGCGGACGAACGCGTACAGCCCGAGCTTGTTGTCGAAGTGGTGATAGAGCGCGCCCGTGGTGACATCCGCGGCCGCGGCCAGCTCGCCGACCGTGACCTCGTCGAACGACCGTGCGCCGAACTCCTTGACGGCCGCGAGCGCGAGTCTGCCCTTGGGGGATGTCGACACCGGAATCCACTCGCGCATCCCAACATAATACTGTTACGCTCTCCAACAATTGAGTTACGACACGAAAGGTTCCGTCATGAAGCTCGAGTTCCTGTTCGTCCCCACCTCCGACCTGAATGCGTCGCTCAGCCTCTACCGCGACGGCCTCGGCTTCACCGAGTCCTGGCGCGAGGGCGACACGACTGCCGCCTTGGCCGTGCCGGGCAGCGATGTGCAGCTGATGATCGATGCCAACGACCCGAATGCCCCGGTCGGGCCGGTGTTCGTCGTCGACAGCCTCAAGGACTTCCACGCCGCCCGCCCCGACGCGCTGGCCGTCATCGAGGAACCCTCGGAGATCCCGGGCGGGTTCCAGGCGATCTACCAGGAGCCGGGCGGAGCCATCATCTACGTCATCGACCAGTCGATCGACTCCGCAGCTCAGTAGTCGGCGGGCCCGGACAGCCGTTCCCAGCCGCCCACTACGCTCGAATCCATGGACTTCCGATACCTCGGCAACAGCGGCCTCAAGGTCAGCGAGATCATCTACGGCAACTGGCTCACCCACGGATCCCAGGTCGAGAACGACGCGGCACTGGCATGCGTACGGGCGGCGCTCGACTCGGGCATCACGACGTTCGACACCGCCGACGTCTACGCCAACACCAAGGCCGAGTCGGTGCTCGGCGAGGCGCTCAAGGGCGAGCGCCGGGCGTCGCTGGAGATCTTCACCAAGGTCTACTGGCCGACCGGCCCCGGCGGACCCAACGACACGGGCCTGTCGCGCAAGCACATCATGGAGTCGATCAACGGCTCGCTCGAGCGGCTCGGCACCGACTACGTCGACCTCTACCAGGCACACCGGTATGACTACGAGACGCCGCTCGAGGAGACCATGCAGGCGTTCGCCGATGTGGTGCGCCACGGCAAGGCGCTCTACATCGGCGTCAGCGAGTGGACCGCCGAGCAGATCCGCGCCGGCCACGCGCTCGCGCAGGACCTCGGCATCCAGCTGATCTCCAACCAGCCGCAGTACTCCATGCTCTGGCGGGTCATCGAGGGCGAGGTCATCCCCACGAGCGAGGAGCTCGGCATCTCGCAGATCGTCTGGTCGCCGATCGGGCAGGGCGTGCTCACCGGCAAGTACAAGCCGGGCGCCGCACCGCCCGAGGGCAGCCGCGCCACCGACGAGAAGGGTGGCGCCGACATGATCAGGCGCTTCCTCGAGGACGACGTGCTGACCGCCGTGCAGAAGCTCCAGCCCATCGCCGACGACCTCGACATCACGATGGCGCAGCTCGCCGTCGCGTGGGTGCTCGCCAACGACAACGTCGC
>NZ_JAKFCB010000055.1:0-28954 GCF_036676885.1 Aeromicrobium sp. | reverse complement strand
TTCTTGTTGACGACATGGTCGAGGAATCCGGGGTCCTGGTGGGAGAATCCGTTGTTGTCCTGGCGCCAGACGTGGGACGTCAGCAGGTAGTTGAGCGAGGCGATCTCCGCCCGCCACGGGATGTGCCGGGTCGACTTGAGCCACTTGGCGTGCTGGGTGAACATCGAGTCGACGATGTGGATGAACGCTTCGTAGCAGTTGAACAACCCGTGCCGGCCGGTGAGCAGATAGCCCTCCAGCCAGCCCTGGCACAGGTGCTCGGACAGCACCTCCATGACCCGGCCGTCGGGTGCCAACGAGTCGTCTCCTGGGATCATGAGCGCGTCCCACGCCCGATCCGTTCGCTCGAAGACGGCTCCGAGCCGGTTGGACGCAGTCTCGTCCGGGCCCATGATCCGGAATCGGTCGGGATTCTCCTCGATGACGGCCGCCAGCATCTTCCCGAGCACGCGGGTGGCCTCGCTCAGCTCAGCAGCCGGGCGGTCGACGTCGACCGCGAATCCGCGGAAGTCCGGCATGACCAGGTCCCGCCGGAGCATTCCCCCGTTCGCGTGCGGGTTGGCGCTCATGCGCCGGTCACCGGCCGGGACGAGTGCCCTCAGGGCCGGCACGAGGCTGCCCTTGTCGTCGAACAGCTCCTCGGGACGGTAGCTGCGCATCCACGTCTCGAGGAGCCCGCGGTGCTCGGCGTTCGTGCGTGTCTCGGCCAGTGGCACCTGGTGCGAGCGCCAGGTGCCTTCGACCTCGTGCCCGTCAACCGTCGCGGGACCGGTCCACCCCTTCGGGGTGCGCAGCACGATCATGGGCCAGCTCGGCCGCTCGGTCTGATCGCCGTCGCGGGCAGCCCGTTGGATCGCCGCGATGCTGTCCATGGCCCGGTCGAGCGCGCCGGCGAGCTGCTGGTGCACGTCGGCCGGGTCGTCACCGGACACCACGATCGGGTCATGGCCATAGCCGCGCATGAGGTCCAGCAGCTCCTGCTCGGGGATGCGGGCCAGCACGGTCGGGTTCGCGATCTTGTAGCCGTTCAGGTGCAACACCGGCAGCACGGCCCCGTCAGTGACGGGATTGAGGAACTTGTTGGAGTGCCAGCTCGCCGCGAGCGGGCCGGTCTCGGCCTCGCCGTCGCCGACGACGCACATCGCGATCAGGTCGGGATTGTCGAACACCGCGCCGTACGCGTGGACCAGCGCATAGCCGAGCTCGCCGCCTTCGTGGATCGACCCGGGTGTCTCGGGTGCGACGTGGCTCGGAATGCCGCCCGGGAACGAGAACTGGCGAAACAGCGCCCGCATCCCGTCTTCGTCCTGTGAGACCGAGGGATAGACCTCCGAGTACGTGCCGTCGAGATAGGCGTTCGCCACGAGGCCGGGGCCACCGTGACCTGGGCCCGTCACGTAGAGGACCGAGAGGTCCCGGTCCCGGATGACGCGATTCATGTGGGCGTACAGCAGGTTCAGGCCCGGCGTCGTGCCCCAGTGCCCGAGAAGTCGTGGTTTCACCTGCTCCGGCAGCAGCGGCTGGCGAAGCAGCGGGTTGTCCATCAGGTAGATCTGTCCCACGGACAGGTAGTTGGCGGCGCGCCAGTAGGCGTCGATCAGCTCGAGCTCGTCGCGGCTCAGGCTCTTGCCCGCTCGCGCGGTGCGCCGCGCCCTCACGGCTGGTACTCACCCGGTACGACCACGACCGGGCACTGGGACCGGCGGACGACCTCTTCGGCGACGTGCAGGCCGAACAGCTGACCGTGGTGAGGCTCGTTCGGTCGTCCGACGACCATCAACTGAGCGGATGTCGACGCGATCACGGCCTCGTCCTGGACATCACCACACACCAGGGATGGGCTGACCTTGGCGTCCGGATACCTGGACTGCCACGTCTCGACGAGCCGCGTCAGGTGGGCGCCGTGTTGGGCGGGATCGGCAAGGTAGACCGTGCGGGGCACGACATGCATGACCCGAAGCCGGGCGCCGGCGCGCGACGCGGTCTCGAAGGCGAAGCGGATGGGTCCGTCGGCGATGTTGTGCTCGTCGATCTCCAGCACGACATCCCTCAGCTCCTGGACGCGTGTGCCGAACGGCACGACGAACACGGGTGCGTACGAGTGCATCGCCACGTGGCGTGCCACCTCGGCGCCGACGAACCGCCGCATCCGGCTGACGTCGTCGGTGCCGACGACGACTGCCGAGGCGTGCTTGCTCTCCATCTCCAGCACGGCGGTGGCCGGGCCGTCGTTGAGGCTGAACTCCAGCGGGACCGGGCCGAGCTCCTCGAGGTAGTCGCGGGCGTCGTCGATGACTTCCTGTGCCCGGTCCTGCGCGCTGGTGCCGTCGTCGGACGAGTAGAGCTCGGATGCCACGTCGAGAAAGCTGTAGGCGTGGACCACGCGCAACGGGGCATTCCACCGCTCCGCCCAGGAGTGGGCGTAGTGCAGCAGCCCGGGCTGCTCGCGCTCGATGCCGACGACGACGGGCGGCGTACGCGGTGGCAGGTTCATGAGATTCCTCCAGTCGGCGAGACTTCCACGATCGCCGAAGGGCTTCATTCATCAATACAGTCCAAGGTCCCATGAGCACGGGACTGTCGCACCTGACTGGCGCTGCTGCCCGGCGGTGACGATCGCGGCATGACGATCCGTGACTTCTCGCCACCGCGTCCCGCTTACCCCGTGCGAGTGTTCGCTGAGCTCGACCCCAACCTCAGCCGCTGGCTCTGGCTGGTCAAGTGGTTCCTCGCGATCCCCCACTACCTCGTGCTCATTGCGCTCTGGTTGGCATTCGCGGTCTCGAGCGTCATCGCGTTCTTCGCCATCGTGCTCACGGGACGATTCCCTCGGACCCTCTTCGACTTCAACGTCGGCGTCATGCGGTGGACGTGGCGCGTGACCTATTACGCGTACGGAGCCCTGGGCACCGACCGCTACCCGCCGTTCACGCTGTCCGATGTTCCGGACTTTCCCGCACATCTCGAGGTGGACTACCCGGAACGGCTGTCGCGCGGGCTCGTGCTGGTCAAGTGGTGGCTGCTGGCACTGCCGCACTACCTGGTCGTCGCGTTCTTCGTCAGCGGCGGGATCTTCGCCGCCGGCGAGGCATCGGATCACCCACAGCCGTTCCTTCTCAGCGGTGGGCTCGTCGGGCTGCTCGTCCTGATCGCCGGGGTGACGCTGCTGTTCACGGGTCGTTACCCCCGCCCGATCTTCGACCTCATCATCGGGATGCAGCGCTGGGCGCTGCGGGTTGCCGGATATGCCGCCCTGATGACCGACGAGTACCCGCCCTTCAGGCTCGACCTGGGCGGGACCGCGGATGACGGTGTGCCGACCGGGCCGACGCCCGCACCTGCGACCCCCGGACCCCAGGTCCGGAGCCGGACCATCGAGCGTTCGCCATCCAGCGATCCCCCGGTCGGCGCTGGCAGGCGGGCGACCGTGATCATGGTTGCCGGCATCATCTCGCTCGTCCTTGCTGCCGTCCTCGCGTTCGGCGCCGCGGCCGTCTGGACGGCGAAGAAGACCCTGGCCGATGACGACGGGTTCTTCACCGCGCCCACAGCCAGCTGCAGGGTCGACAGCTATGCCATCACCTCCGAGTCGTTGCGCCTGGACTTCTCCGGCCCGGGAAGCCTGACTCCCTCGTCAGTGCTCGGCGACGGCAGGGTCACGGCAAGGTCCGCCGATGGCTCAGCCGTCTTCGTCGGGATCGCCGACAGCCGCTCTGTCGACACCTACCTCGAAGGGGTCGGACGGAGCACCATGCTCCCGGAGCGCCGCTTCGGCGACGAGCGACTGCCCGTCTGCGAGACGTCCGGCGGCCGCGCACCGTCGACCGCGCCGGCCACGATGCCGATCTGGACGACGTACGCGCAGGGCAGCGGGTCCCAGACGATCACCTGGCCGTTCCGGCAGGGCGACTGGACCATTGTGATCATGAATGCCGACAGCTCGCGCGGGCTCGACGTCGCCGTGGACGCCGGAGCCACCTTCCCGGCCGTCGGGCTGGTCATCACCATCTTGATGTTCGCCACCGGCTTCTTCCTCCTGCTCGGCCTGGCGATGGTCATCGGATCGGCCTCCGGTCGCCGCTCGGTACGTCTTGCCCGAGCGACAGGAATCGATGGTCCCGCGGGTTGAGGACCTTGGTCACTTCAAGTCGCCAGCGAGAACGGCGAGATTGGTCATGGACGAGGAGTGTTTGCACCGGCCGACAGGACGAGGGCCACGCTCGTGGCTTTGACCGGACAGCGTCACGCACGCTCCGCGGCGCCCCTCGCCCCCTGATCGCCCCGCGCATCGGCCCCCCGAGATCGCGGGGCGGTCGTCTGTTGACCCTCACCAGACATCGGGGACCGCTGCCCTTGCACCGCGGGACCTTCGACCCCGGACACCCGCTCGTGCCGTCCCTAGCGTGCTGCGTACCGACTCATTTGCTTTGGGGAGACTCATGACCAGCCATCACGACAGCACACGAAGCATCGCAGCACGTACCGTCGGCCTGACGAAGGTCTACGGCCGGGGCGACGCCGAGGTACGCGCCCTGGACGGCGTGAACGTCGACATCTTCGCCGGCGAGTTCACCGCCGTCATGGGGCCTTCGGGCTCGGGCAAGTCGACGCTGGTGCACTGCATGGCCGCCCTCGACACCCCGACGTCGGGCACGGTCTACCTCGGTGACACCGAGCTGGCGCACCTGAAGGACAAGGCGCTGACCGAGCTGCGGCGCGACCGGATCGGATTCGTCTTCCAGGCGTACAACCTGGTGCCGACCCTGACGGCGGAGGAGAACATCCTGCTGCCCCTGGCCATCGCGGGCCGGAAGCCGGATCCCGACTGGTATGCGACGGTGATCGACGCCGTCGGCCTGGGTGACCGGCTGCGCCACCGTCCCAACGAGATGTCCGGCGGCCAGCAGCAGCGGGTCGCCTGTGCGCGGGCGCTCATGAGCCGGCCCTCGATCGTCTTCGCCGACGAGCCGACCGGCAACCTCGACTCGACGGCGAGCGCCGAGATCCTGGCGTTCCTGAAGCGCAGCGTGCGCGACTTCGGCCAGACGGTCGTGATGGTCACCCACGACCCGGTGGCTGCGTCGTACACCGATCGCGTGATCTTCCTCGCCGACGGAAAGGTCGTCGACGAGCTGCGTGCTCCGACATCGGACCGGGTCCTCGCCCGCATGGGCGCGCTGCACCCGGGACCTGGCACGGGGGTGGGCCATGCTGCGCTTCACACTGCGTAACGTCCTGGCGCGGAAGATCCGCCTGCTGCTCAGCGCGATCGCCATCGTTCTCGGTGTGGGTTTCCTCTCGGGATCGCTGGTCTTCACCGACACGATGGCCAAGAGCTTCGACAACATCATCGGGGGCTCGATGGCGGACGCCCAGGTGCGCCTGAGCGGCCTCGGGGAAACCAGTCTCGGCGCGGCGGTGAACATCGACCAGCGCACGCTCCCCGCCTCGCTGGTCCCGACCCTGGCGTCGGCACCCGGCGTCGCCCGCGCCGACGGATCGGTGTACGGGCAGGGCATGTTCGTCATCAAGGCCAACGGCAAGCTGCTCGGCGGGACGGGGGCGCCGACCATGGCGCTCAACTACAGCGACGCGCCGAACGCCAGTGGTGAGCCGATGCTGTCGATCGCGGAGGGTCGAGAGCCCGCGAGAACCGGCGAGGTGGCCCTCGACCGCCGGTCCGCCGAGAACGCCGGGTACGAGGTCGGCGACACCGTCCGGATGGTGACGGCAGGCGACCAGCCCCGCGTGTCAGCCACCCTGGTCGGATACGCCGAGTTCGTCGGGGGCGGGTTGGCCGGTGCGACGATGGTCATCTTCGACACGCGCACCGCGCAGGAGCTCTTCCTCGGAGGCAAGGACGCCTACACGAGCATCGAGCTGACTGCCGAGGACGGCGCCAGCCAGCGACAGCTGGTGGATGCGGTCCGGCCCCTGCTGCCAGATGACGCCGAGGCCATCACCGGGCAGCAGCAGGCCGACGAGTTCGAGAGCATCGTCGACACCGTCCTCGGGTACCTCAACACGTTCCTGCTGGTGTTCGCCGCAATCGCCCTCGTCGTCGGCAGCTTCCTGATCGTCAACACGTTCTCGATCCTGGTCGCGCAACGCAGCCGGGAGCTGGCGATCCTTCGCGCCCTGGGAGCATCCAGGCGTCAGATGACGCGTTCGGTGCTCGCCGAGGCGGTCGCGGTCGGCCTGTTCGGAGCGACTGCCGGGCTCGGACTGGGCTTCGGTCTCGCCGCCGGCCTGCGTGCCGTCTTCGCGTCGTTCGGACTCGATCTGTCGGCCACATCGCTCGTCTTCTCGACCCGGACCGTGGTCATCTCGTACGCCGTCGGCGTGACCGTGACGATGTTCGCGGCCTACCTTCCCGCCCGACGAGCCGCACGGGTCGCGCCGGTGGAAGCCATGCGGGACGGCGTCTCCGTGCCAGAACGCTCCTTGAGAAGGCGGTTCGTCGGAGGAACCGTCACCGCGGTCGTCGGCGGAGTGCTCCTGACGAGTGGCCTGATGGGTGAGGGCGGCCTGGGCGCCGCTCAGATCGGGCTGGGGATGTTCGCTGTTCTGATGGCGATCGCCGTGATGAGCCCCGCCGTCGCCGTGCCCTTCCTTGCTCCGCTGGGTGCGCTCTACGCCCGGGCGTTCGGCACCACCGGCCGGCTCGCCACGCAGAACTCCCTCCGGAATCCGGGGCGTACCGCCGCCACCGCCTCAGCCCTGATGATCGGGCTGGCCCTGGTCACCACGATCTCGATCCTCGCCTCGTCCGTCAGCGCATCGATCGATGCCGGCGTCGACGAGCAGTTCACGAGCGACTTCCTGATCTCGAATGCCATCGGTCAGTCGTTCTCGCCCTCGATTGCCGACGACGTGCGCGACGTCGATGGCGTCGGCCTGGTCGCCCCATCGCAGCTCGCCTCGCTGAAGATCAACGGGACACAGCTCAACGTGGATGCCACCGACGCCCGGGCCCTGGAACAGATCTTCGACATCACGTACACCGCCGGTTCGGCAGCCGTCGGCGACCGGGAGATTGCCCTGACCGAGGACAGGGCGTCGTCGCTCGGCGTCGAGGTGGGTGACGAGGTGGTCCTGTCCTTCGTGTCGGGAGACATCCCCTCGAAGGTCACCGGCATCTACGAGTCCACCTATGTGGTGGCCGACGCCGTCATACCGTTCTCCACGCTGACCGAGGCCAAGGTGCAGCGGGCGGACACCGCGATCGCGGTCAACGCCGAGCCGGGCGTCGACAAGGCAGCACTGGCTGAGGATCTCGACGCCGCCACAGCGGACTTCCCGACCGTCACGGTGCAGAACAAGGAAGACTTCGCGGCCGCGCAGCGTGGTCAGGTCGATCAGCTGCTGTATCTGATCTACGCGCTCCTCGGCCTGGCGATCGTGATCGCGGCGCTGGGGATCGTCAACACGCTGGCACTCAGCATCGTCGAGAGAACCCGGGAGATCGGGGTCCTGCGGGCCGTCGGGCTCAGCAGGCGCCAGCTACGGCGCATGGTGCGCCTCGAGGCCATTGCGATCTCGCTGCTGGGTGCCGTGCTCGGAATCGGGGCCGGAGTGCTGTTCGGTGTCGTCCTCCAGCGGATCGTCCAGGACCAGGGCATCACCGACCTCGCGGTGCCGTGGGAGAGCCTGGCCACCTTCGTCGCTGTCGCGACGGCGGTGGGCATCCTCGCCGCCGTCCTGCCGGCCCGCCGCGCCGCCAGGCTGAACGTCCTCAGAGCCATCTCCACCCATTGACCGGTCGCCGACCGGCAGCCAGGAAGGAACACCCAGATGAAACCCACCATGAAGACCACGATGGAGCAGACGCACGACCGTGACATCCAGCAGGACGTCGAGAAGGCGCTCGGCTGGGCGCCGGAGGTGGACTCCGCGAAGATCGGCGTCTCCGTCCGCGGCGGCGTGGTCACGCTCTCGGGCCAGGTCGGCTCGTACTGGCAGAAGGTCATGGCCGGCAAGACCGCACTACGCACGCGCGGGGTGACGGCGATCGCGAACGAGATCCTCGTGCACCACATCACGGATCCCCGGACGGACTCCGACATCGCGCTGGCCGCCCACAACGTGCTGAAGTGGAACTCCCAGATCCCCAAGGACTCCGTCAAGGTGGACGTCGAGGACCACGTGGTCACGTTGAGCGGCGAGGTCGACTGGAACCATCAGCGCGAGACCGCTCGTCGGCTGGTCGAGCACCTCGTCGGCGTGCAGGACGTGAGGAACAGGATCACCCTCAAGCCTCGCCCGCAGGCCAGCACCTCCGAGACCGAGGCCTTGATCCGCCGGGCGCTCATCAGGAATGCGTCCATCGACGCGGGGCGGATCCACGCGGCCGCCGACGGTTCGCGCGTGGTCCTGACCGGGATCGCCTCGTCGTATGCGGAGAAGCGGCAGGCCGAGCTCGCCGCCTGGTCATCGCCTCACGTTGACGAGGTCGACAACCAGATCATCGTCGAGCTTCGCTGACGAAGCGCCGGTCAGGAGGATCGGGAGGACGTGCCGACGGGGCGCCGCTCGAGTGGCTGCGGACCTCGCACGTCAACCCCGGTACGCGGCGGGGACGACAGCGACCGGGCTTCCGGCCTCGGCGATGATCTCCTGCGCGAGCGAGTCCATCAGGATGTTCGACAGGCGTCGTTCGTGTGGCCGGCCGAGAATCAGCAACCCGGCCCCATCCGCCGCGCGTAGTGCCGATTCGCGCACCTCCCCCGCCACTTCCTGGCTGCCTCCGCGCACCTGTGGGTGCCGGTCGAACCACGAGTCGACGACCCGGCGGATGGCTTCCCACTGGTCGTCGACCGCGCCGTCCATCGGCGGCGTCACGTGGAGCACCCGGAGCTCGGCTCCACGTGCCAGAGCAGTGTCGAACGCGAGCTTCAAGGGCCCGTGAGCGCTCGTCTCACCATCGACCATGACGACGACCGGCGCAGCATCATCCGTGCGGTGCCACGAGTCCGGCACCACGACGACCGGGCATGCGGCATGCTCGACGAGCTGCCGAGCGACCTTGCCCTCGAACATCCGGATGTACCACGGCTTGGACTCATCCGGCCCGATGATCACGAGGCGCGCGGACCTGGACTCGGACTCGAGGACACTGGGTGCGTAGCCGCGGATCAGGACGGTCGCGGCGGGCGCAGTGGCCCCGCTCGCCTCGAGGTACCCGGCCGCCTCCTGCAGTGTCTCCTCTCCTGCAGCGCGGTAGGTCTCGGGGATGTCGAGGCCATAGATCGAACCCATCGCGGACGGCGGGACGGTGTAGGCGTGGACCAGTCTGATGCCGCACGCGGCGCGCTCAGCCTCCCGGCGGGCGAAATCCAGCACGGCCGACTGCGGGCCGGCGACTCCCACGACGATGGGGAGATTGCGGGCGGCGGTCATGGCTTCCTCGGCTGTCGGCTTGCGATGTGCTCACCATCCTTCGCCTCGTGGCCAGTGCGCCGAATCCGGCCAAGGACCCCACCATCCGGGTCGGAAGTCCCTAGGTCGGAGGCCGGGCCGACAGCAGAGTCGGAGGCATGAAGCCGACAACGACAAGGAACACCGATCACGTCATCCAGGAGGACGTCATCGAAGAGCTCGCCTGGTCGCCGGACGTCAACGACTCCCGGATCGGCGTATCCGTGCTCGACGGCGCAGTCACGCTCTCCGGGGAGGTGGACAGCCACGCCGAGCGCAACGCGGCCGTGAGGGCCGCGCTGCGTGTCACGGGCGTCAGCGTCGTCGCCGACGACCTCGAGGTGCGTCGCACCGTCAAGTCCGGGCAGACCGACACCGACATCGCAGCAGCCATACGCACCGTGCTCAAGTGGACCTCCAAGGTCCCAGGAGACTCGGTCCAGGTCGAGGTCCGCGACCATGTTGCGATCCTGACCGGCACCGTGACCTACCAGTTCCAACGGCGAGAAGCGGAGAAGCTCGTGGGCGGTGTCACGGGCGTGACGCATGTCGAGAACCGGATCGAGCTCAGCCCTCGCGCCTCGGCCGAGGACACCCAGAACCGCATCGAGCGCGCCCTCGTCCGCAGTGCGACGACTGATGCCAACGCCATTCGCGTCACTGTCGTCGGCCGCGAGGTCACCCTGACGGGCACCGTCCGCACCTGGCTGGAGCGCAGTGAGGCCGGCCGCGCCGCATGGTCCTCGCCGAACGTCAGCGCCGTCCACAACAAGATCAAGGTCAGCCCGTAGCCTCCGCGCAGGTGCTCAGTCCCGGTGCCCTTCGGGGACGACCGCGACCGGGCACTGCGCCTCGCGCAGGAGTGATCCGGCCACGCGTCGGTTGAGCAGCGGCACACGATGCGGCTGGTTGGGACGACCGACGATCACGAGCCGCGCCGGCGTTCGACCACGGCTGAGCTCGTCCGCGGGCCGCCCGGTCAGCACCTCGTGCCGGGCGATCGCATGTGGGAAGCGCTTGTGCCACTCGGCCACGAAGCCCCGCAGCCTCCTGTCTCGCCAGTTCCGCTCCTCGGAGTCGGCGGACTGCGGGAGCACGGTGATGACCCGTACTGGCGCCGCGGTGCGCTCCCCCAGGTCGAAGCCGAAGTCGAGGGCGTCATCGAGCACGTTGTCGATGTCCAGGGCGATGACGATGTCGTTCATCGTCGGCTCGGACAGGTCGTGCGGCACGACCAGCACCGGGCAGCTGCTGTGCAACGCGACACGTTGCGCCACGTTCGCGCCCGCGAGCCGGTCGAACCAACCGACGTCGTCCGTGCCGAGCACGATGATCGATGCGTCCTTGCTCTCGGTCAACAAGGCGAATGCCGGCGGCTCAGGCCGCAACGAGTACTCCACGTCGAGGCCCTCGTACGCCGCCAGCCGCTCGCGCACCTCGTCCAGCACGCGCTGTCCGGCCTCGCGGAGGATCGCGCCCGGGTCGCGGTCCGTGTGGAGGTCAACGGTGTCGGTCTGGAACGCGTACGCGTGCACGACGCGGAGCGGCGAGTCGAGCATCTGGGCGATCCCCACGGCATAGCTCAGGAGGGCTGGCTGGTCGCCGGAGACACCGACCACGACGGGACGGTGGTGCGTTGTCTCGTTCATGGTGTCCTCCTGGTTTGTGGTGCGGGTTCAGAGCTCGAAGACGAGACGGGCGGGAACGTCACCGCTCAGCAGCTCGGCGATGGCCTCATTGACCTGCTCGAGCTTGCGACCCTCGGCGATGACGCGCGTACGGCCACGCGCGTGGAGCTCGAAGACCTCGGCGAGGTCCTGTCTGGTGCCGACGATCGATCCGATGATCTCGATGCCCTTCAGCACCGTGTCGAAGATCGGGATGCTCATGGTTCCCTCGGCCGGCAGCGCGACGCAGACGAGTCGTCCGCCCCTGCTCAGCGACTGGAAGGCCTGTTCGAACGACGCGGGTGAGACGGCGTACGCCAGCGCCACATCGGCTCCGCCCAGGGCCTTGATGGCCTCGACCGGGTCGACCGTGGCGGCGTTGACCACGTGATCTGCGCCGAGCGAGGTCGCGAGCGCCAGCTTCTCGTCATCGATGTCGACGGCAATCACGGTGGCGCCGACGAGTCGGGCGTACTGGACCGCGAGGTGGCCGAGCCCGCCGACCCCGAAGACCGCGACGGTCTCGCCGGGCTGCACGTGCGCGACCTTGACCGACTTGTAGGACGTCACACCTGCGCAGCTCAGCGGTGCGGCGTCGAACGGCTCGACACCGGTCGGCACGGTGACCGCATACCGGGCATCGACGAGCGCGTACTCGGCGAAGGCGCCGTCGATCGAGTAGCCGCTGTTCTGCTGGCTCTCGCACAGGGTCTCCCGACCGTCGACGCAGTAACGGCAGTGGCCGCACGCGTGCCCGAGCCAGGGAATGGCCACCCGGTCGCCGAGCTGGTGCGCCGTGACCCGGCTCCCGAGCTTCTCGACGATGCCGACGCCTTCGTGACCCGGTACGAACGGCGGTGTCGGCTTGACCGGCCAGTCGCCGTGGGCAGCGTGGATGTCGGTGTGGCACAGACCGGATGCCTCGATCCGTACGAGTACCTGGTCCATGGACGGTTCGGGGACCGGACGGTCCTGGAGCTCGAGCGGTTGACCGAGCTGGGTGACGACAGCGGCTTTCATGACGACTCCTGTGGGGGCGATGAATGGTCTCGACACCACGGTCGCGCTGTTCCGGCTGGTGTCTCAGGGCCGATTCGCCTCGAGCCGAGGGACCAACGTCCCGCGCCGGGCGCGGGCGGCGGCATGCCTGGCGGCGATCGCCGACTGCGCCTGCGGCGTGAGCTCGGTGCTCATGCGCAGCGCGACGTCGCCGTGTTCCGGGTGCTGCTCGACCTGGAAGCCGGCGTCGGTGAACACCTGGAGCATGGGGTGGTTGATCGCCAGCACGTCGGCGACGAACCATGCGACACCTGAGGCTCGAGCGTCCTCCGCTGCGCGTTCGAGCAGGAGCGTCGCGATGCCGAGCCCGTGCGAGTCATCGGCGACCAGGAACGCGATTTCGCTGGTTGCGTCGTCGCAGCGCTCCACGTCAGCGATGCCGAGCATCTTCCCGGCCCTGAGTGCCACGTACGTGGGCGCGTCGGGCGCCCGGTCGAAGAGGTGGTCGATGTGGTGCGACACCACGCCCTGCCCCACCGTGAAGAACCGGGTGTAGAGGTTCTCCTCGCTGCACGACTCGAACAGGGTGGTCACCGCTGGACGGTCCTCGGGCCGGAGAAGCCTGATCTCGGCGTGGCTCCCGTCCGCGAGGACCACCTGGCTGGTGCGATCGCTCGCCGCCCGCCGACTCATCGCGCAGCGGCGAGCGTGGCCAGCTCCCGCCCCCAGGCGGTCGCTCGCTCGAGCTCACCGTCCTCGAGCGGGCCGCTCATGTCGTCGACGTAGAAGCTCTCCGGTGAGGCGTACGACGCGAAGCCATGCCTGCGCCCCGCCTTGGCGGCGCTCCTGGCGGCCGAACCGGGCAGGCGCCGCACCTTGCTGACGCGGGTGTCGAACGTGACGAGCGAGGAGCTGTGTCGCTCATCAGGTATGCCGTTGATCCATTCCCGCAGGCCGAAGTCGACTTCTCCGTGCGTCGCACCCCGCGCGATCGCATCGGTCCTGGTCCGCGTCCGGCTCATCGAGAAGGCATGCGTCGGTCCCCCGGCGACGATCACGTCGATGTCGTCCGCAGGCACCGCCGGCGCGTCCTTGACCTCGCGCACGTCGACACTCATCGTCTCCCGGAGGCCGGCGGCGATCGCCTCGGCAACCTGGGCGGTGTTGCCGAACATGGATTCGTACACCACTAGTGCCTTCATGATGTGCCTTCTCTCGCAGGATGCTGGGTCATCTGACCCCAGTCGACCATCCTGCGCGCGGCGGCATCACCGGCCCAAGGTCAGGTTCGGGTGGGACCTTCGTCCGCGGGCCGGTCGAGCTTGAGCTCGCTGGCGAGTGCCTCTTCCATCTGCAGCTGATCGGCGGGGGGTTCGCCCGCCTTGCGCACCTTGTCCACGACGACCGGGCAGGTCGCGTGACGGACGACCTGCTCGCTGACGGACCCCAGCAGCAGGCCGGTGAACCCGCCATGTCCCCGGCTCCCGACGACGATCAGGTCGGCGCGGTCGGACGCGTCGATGAGCTTCGCGGCGGGACTGCCGTGGACGACGGCCGCGGTGATGGTCACGCCGGGGTTCTCGGATCGGATCGGTGCGAGGTCCTCCTCGAGTGCAGCCAGGGTGGCAGCCTCGAAGTCCTCGAACGGTGGCATGTAGCCGGGGGCGGCTGTGCTTGGCCGCGGAGCGGTGCTGACGTTCCAGGCGCGAACGGCGGTGACGGGCTGGCCGAGCGCCGCGGCCAACCGCGCGGCCGTACGCACGGCCGCCTCGGCCTGCGCCGAGCCGTCGTGCGCCACCAGGACGCCGCCGTCCACCTCGATCGTCGTCGCCACGCTCATGACTAGACGATAGTCGGGTTTCGGCGTGCACGTCGTTCGATGGGACCTACTACCCGGTTGATTCAGGTCGGTGTCCCCTGAGTGGCCTCGACCGCCGGGGTGACAGTCGAACCATGAGAACCGTTGCCAAGCTGTCGAACACGGATCGCTGGACGGCCGTCATCGCCGCCGTTGTCATCGTCGCGGCGACCGCCGTCGGAGTTGCGGCGGTCCTTGCCGGTCGCGACACGACGCCGTCGGGGATGGGACCCGGTCGCATGGCACATCAGGGGGCTCGGGTGACGAGCGAGTCGGACTATCTCGCCGAGATGGTGGCCCACCACCGGGAGGCGGTCGACGCCGCAGGTGAGCTCGCCCGGTCCGACCGGGCGGAGATGCGGGCATTCGGGGACGCCATTGTCCGGACCCAGTCCGACCAGATCCGCCAGATGGAGACCTGGCTTCGCGACTGGTACCCGCAACAGCCGGCAGCCGACTACCGGCCGATGATGCGGGACCTCTCGGGCTTGTCCGGCGACGAGCTCGACCGGGCCTTCCTGCGGGACATGATCGGTCACCACATGGCCGCGGTGATGATGTCACAGCACCTGTTGCGGGCAGGAACCGAGCACGACGACGTGGCACGCCTGGCCCGGTCGATCCGCGACGACCAGCACGCCGAGATCCTCCGGATGCAGCGCTGGCTTGCCGAGTGGTTCGACGAGGACTGGCGCGACAGCCGAAACATGATGTGAGGATCGGCGCATCACTCGCCCGGCAGCTTCAGACCCTTCAGCATCAACGCGTTCACCGCGACGATCAGGCTGGACCCCGACATCGACAGTGCAGCGATCTCCGGACGCAGCACCAGGCCAAGTGACGGCTCGAACACCCCGGCGGCGATCGGCAGCGCGATGACGTTGTAGCCGATCGCCCAGCCGAGATTCTGCCGCATCTTTCGCAACGTGCCCTTGCCGATCTCGAGCGCGATCGCGACGTCCAGCGGATCCGATCGCATGAGCACCAGGTCCGCCGTCTCGATCGCCACGTCCGTTCCCGCTCCGATGGCGATGCCCAGGTCGGCCTTCGCCAGGGCGGGAGCATCATTGACGCCGTCCCCGACCATGGCCACGCGCTTGCCGCTGGCCTGCAGGGCGGCGATCCGGTCGGCCTTGTCTCCCGGGAGCACCTCGGCGATCACCGTGTCGATACCCAGCTGGCCGGCGATCCGCTCGGCGGTGGCCTGGTTGTCGCCGCTGAGCATCACGACCTCGATGCCGAGCTCGTGCAAGGCGCTCACGGCCGCCGCCGACGTCTCGCGCGCTGCATCGGCCAGCGCGATCACGCCGGCCGCACGTCCGTCCACGGCCACCAGCACCGCGGTGCGGCCCGAGGCGGCGAATTCGTCGCGGTGGATCATCAGGGATGCGACGTCCACCCCTTCGGCAGCCATGAGCTTGCGGTTCCCGATTGCGACTCGGTGGCCGTCGACCTCCGCAGTGGCGCCATGTCCCGGCACGTTCCGGAACTGTGTGACGGTTGCAGTCTCCGCACCCTCGTCACGGGCGTGCTGGACGATGGCGCCGGCCAGCGGATGCTCGGACTCCCGTTCGACGGCGGCCACGAGCGACAGGAACCGGTACTCGTCCCGCCCGTCCAGGACGACCGTGTCGGTGACTTCGGGTTCGCCCTTGGTCAGCGTGCCGGTCTTGTCCATCACCACGGTGTCGATGCGTGCAGAGACCTCCAACGCGGTGGCGTTCTTGAACAGGACACCGCGCTTGGCGCCCAGGCCCGTGCCCACCATGATCGCCGTCGGGGTCGCGAGCCCCAACGCATCCGGACACGTGATCACGACGACGGTGATCGCGAACAGCAGCGCCATCTGCGGATCGGATCCGGCGGACCACCACACCAGGAACGTCCCGATGCCGCCGACCAGTGCCACGAACACGAGCCAGAACGCCGCTCGATCGGCGAGACGCTGGCCGGGTGCCTTCGAGTTCTGCGCCTCCTGGACCATCGCGACGATCTGCGCGAGTGCGGTGTCCGAACCCACCCTCGTGGCGCGGACGCGCAGCGTGCCGGTCGTGTTGATCGACGCGCCCACGACCTCCGAACCCGCGACCTTGCCGACGGGCAGGCTCTCCCCCGTGACCATCGACTCGTCGATCTCCGAGACACCGTCCTCGACGGTTCCGTCGACGGGGATCTTGCTGCCGGGCCGGATCAGCAGCAGGTCGCCGACGGCGACCTCGGCGGTGGGGACCTCGACCGGCTCGCCGTCGCGCAGCACCACGGCGATCGGCGGCGCCAGCTCCAGCAGCGCGCGAATCGCCTCGTTCGCACCCCCGCGCGCACGCATCTCGAACCAGTGCCCCAGCAGGACGAACGAGGTCAGGACCGTGGCAGCCTCGTAGAAGACCTCTCCGCCGCCGCTGAGCGTCACCGCGACGCTGTAGAGCCAGCCGGTGCCGACCGCGACGGCGACCAGCACCATCATGTCGAGCGTGCGCGCCCGGAGCGCGCGGACGGCGCCGTCGAAGAAGATCCAGGCGGAGTAGAACACCACGGGAAGGCTCAGCACGAGAGAGAAGACGTCATCCCTGAGGCCGAATGGCGCCGCCGCGTCGAAGCCGATGACATCCCGACCGATGGGTGACCACAGCACGATCGGCACCGACAGGACGATCGCGACCAGGAATCGCCGGCGCATGTCCCGGACCATGTCGGCCATCGACATCTCGTGGTGTCCCCCACCATGACCCATGGCCTCCTGCGGCGAGCGTCGCGTCGGGGCGCCGTGCGCGACGTGGCCCACGTGGCCAGCGGGCATCGTCACGCCAGCGGCAGGACCGTGGCCGTCTGGATGCTCCGCCAGCGGATCACACGTGTGCGCGGGCACGGATCGGCCGGCGCAGTGATAGCCGCAGTCACGTACCCAGCTCGCCAGCTCGGCCACCGTCGTGGTTGCCGGATCGTACGTGACAGTGGCGCTTTGGGAGACGGCGTTGGCCTCGACGCGCTGCACGCCGGGGCGCCGCATCAGCACCGCCTCGATCACCGAGGATGAGGTCGCCCAGTGCAGACCGGCGACCTCGATGACCGCGGTTCGGCTCATGATTCCTCCTGGTCTCCGGCGACCCTCAGAGCCCCACGCCCTCACCGTAGAACGCGCTGTTGCGTGTTGCCCACTCCACCCGGTCGGGGCTTCTCAGGGGCACGGTCCAAGGTCCCGCCTCACAGTGCCACTCGTACCTGCCCTCGATCCGTTCTGGGTGACACGTTCGTGGCACCACCAGATTGATCCAGCGCTTCCAGCGATCGCCGAAGGACGGACGCGACATGACCCACCCCGCAACCCGGTCACCCGACATCCCGGCCGCACCGGCCGACTGGGTGCTCGAGGCGTTCGGGATCGAGAAGGCGTTCGGTCGTGGTGTGTGGCCGTTCCGGCACTCGGTCTCCGTCCTCACCGGGGCGGACCTCGCGTTGCGGCGCGGCGAGGTGGTCGGCCTGGTGGGCGAGAACGGCTCCGGCAAGACCACCCTCATGAAGATCCTGGTCGGCGCCCTTGCCCCAGATTCCGGCCAGGTGACACGGACCGGCCGGCTCGGGTACTGCCCACAGGTGCCGATCGTCTACGGGCGCCTGACCTGCAACGAGCACTTCGAGCTCTTCGGCCGGGCCTGTCGCATGTCAGTTCCTGCCGAGCGGCGGAGCCGGCGCGAGATCTACGCGGCACTCGGCTTTGAGCGGTACGCCGACACACGGGCAGATCAGCTGTCCGGCGGCACCCTCGCCAAGCTCAATCTGGGCCTGGCGCTGCTCGCGGACCCGGAGCTGCTCCTGCTTGACGAGCCCTATGCCGGATTCGACTGGGACACCTACCAGAGGTTCTGGGGAATCGTCGCCACCCGTCGGGACGCCGGGCGCACGGTCCTGATCATCAGCCACTTCGCCGTCGACGCGGACCGGTTCGACCGGATCGTGGAGATCCGCAACGGCAAGGCGACGCAGACATGACGGTCCTGCTGCTCGTCAGGCGGTTCGTCGACGACTACCGCAGGAACGGCACCAATCTGCTGGTCCTGATGCTGGTGCCGGTCGTCTTCGTCCTGGTCGCCGCCGACCGACTGGCCGACGCGGCGCGCCTCCTCGGTGGCGCGGATCAGGACGTCGTGAGCGTCACAGCCGGCTGGGCGGCCGGATTCCTGGCCGGTGTCGCGATGTACTTCCAGGTGTCGTCGGCACGTGCCGCCGACCGACGACTGGTGCTTGCCGGGCTGCCGCGGCGGCAGCTCGTGACGGCGCGATTCACGGCGAGCATGATGCTCGGTCTCCTGGCGGCGGCAGTGGCCCTCCTGACGCTGAGTGCGCGAGACGGTCTTGGCTCGCCCACCCGGGTGATCACGGGCACCATCATGTTCGCGGTGATCTATCTCGCGATTGGAGCGATCGTCGGTGCCACGATGCCCAACCCGCCCAACGGGACGGTCGTCCTGATGTTCGTGTGGATCATCGACGTCTTCTTCGGCCCGACGATGACTCCGTCCGACCTGGTCGCGACCCGTGTGCTGCCCACCCACTTCGTGTCGCTGTGGATGGTCGACGTGCCGACAGGTCACGGCGGACCGGGCGCCCTCACCTGGGCCGTGACCTGGACGGCTGGCGCGGTGGTCGTCGCGATCCTGGTGGTCGCGAAGGTGTGCTCGGTGGCGCACCGTACGTCCGTCGCGCGGAATCCCGGCTCCAGGTGGACCCAGCTGAGGACCGAGCTGCGGATGGGATGGCACGACTGGCGGCGAACGCCGACTCTGTGGGCTCTCCTCGTTGTCGTTCCAGCCGTCTTCATCTGGATGTCAGACGTCAGCACGCCTTCCGGACGCACTCCCGTGACGTTGCGGGAGCACGGCAGGACGTTCACGGAGATCGTCGATCCGGCCCACATCCACGCGGGAACCATGGCCCCGATCGCCGTCGGGTCCCTCGCTGCGCTGGCCGGTACGTTCATCGCCCTCGATGCACAGGCAGCCGACCGGCGGCTCGCCCTCGCCGGCCAGCGGCAGGGAGTCATCCTTGCCGCGCGGATGGGAATGGTGATGCTCACGGGCCTCCTGGCCTCGCTTGCGTCCCTCGTGGTGGTCGCCACGGTGTTCACGCCTCACCAGTGGGACGTCTACATCCTCGGGATCCTCCTGGTGTCGGCCTCGTACGGCCTGATCGGGGTCGTGGTGGGTCCGGTCTTCGGCCGTGTGAGCGGGACCTTTCTGGCCTTCGTCATCCCCTTCCTCGATCTCGGGATCGGCCAGAGCCCCATGGTTCAGGGCGAGCCGGCCGGTTGGGCCCGCTTTCTCCCCGGTTACGGGAGCGTCCGTGTCGTGATCGATGGCGCGCTCACGTCCGGATTCGACGAGGCGGGGTCCCTCGTCGTCGCGCTGGCGTGGGTCGCCTTGTTCGTGGTCGTTGCCGGCCTCTACTTCCGACGTACCGTGACGGTTTGAGGCCCGCGACCTCAGATCTCCGCGTCCCGCATCGGTTCCCCGCCCCGGGACCACGAAACGCGGCCCGGAGGACATCCGGGCCGCGTCCCGTCTCAATGGGTCACGGGTCGATCGTGATCGTGCAGACGATCTCCCTGGGTGATGGGTCGATCGGGATGTCGGTGTGGGTCACCGAGTCGTCCCAACCATCGACGTCGGAGGTGTCCGCCGTCGTTCCGGTGTTGGTGCAGGACATCGAGTCGATGCTGGTCTCGCCAGAACCGCCATCGCGGAAGTTCACCTGGATGTCCGCAAGTGGCGGATTCGTGAACGTCGCCGTGGCCGCGGCCGCAGGCGGGTTGTCACCGCAGTCGGTGCCAGCCACAACCGTGACCTTCAGGTCATCCTGCGAGGCATCGGCATCTCCATACCCGTCGGGCGGCGATGTCTCGTTGACCGTGTACTCACCCGGCAACAGCCCGGAGACGCACACTTCGCCAGCGGTATCGTCCTCGTCGCCGGTGCCGTTGTCGGTCACGCTCGAGCTGTCGTACGAGAACACAGCCCCAGCATTGGAGACCAACGGATTACCCGACTTGGTGCTCTGCTTGAGGATCTTCAGAGCGCCGACCTGCAACGTGTTGGTGTAGGTGCAGTCCACCGTGTCGCCGGCCGCGAGGTCGAAGTCGACCGTTGCGGTTGCCAGATCGGGCGTGATCGTCGACCCGTTGCCATCGTCCGAAGCCGAGCAGTCGAGATCCGACAACGTGAACTTCGGGCTTGGGTCCGTCTCGGTCACGCTGTACTCCCCCGCCTGGACCGTGGCGCCGTAGTCCTGGTTCTCGCCGTCCTTCAGATCGAAGGTCGACGGGTCCAGTCCGCCCGTCGTCGTGTAGTCGAACGTCGTGTCCGTGTCATCAGGCGACGGGTCGGTCACCTTGCGGATGATCACGGTCCCGCAGTTGGTGATCGGCGGGGCCTGCTTGAGGATCGTGTCCTTGTAGTCGGCCGTGTCCGAGTTGCCGGTCACCGTGCTCGGGATCGTGTTCGCGAACGATATGCAGTCGTCGCTTCCGGCGAAGATGGTGTCCGTCAGGTTGACGGCCGCCTCACCCCGGAAGCCGCCCGAGCCGTACGCCGCCTCCGACACCGCGTCGTTGAGTGCCACAGGGGCCCCCAGCGTCAGGTTGGGTGCGGTCCCGGACCAGGTGCGCAGGAACAGGTCGGTGCTGCCGCCCTGCTGATCCCACAGGATCACGAAGTCGCCCGCCTGCCGGTTGGCCCACGGGTTGCAGTCCGCGATCAGCTCGGCGTCAGTGGCCGTGTCGTAGGCACACGCAGCGGGAGCCGGATCCTGCATGAATTCGTACGCGATGAACCCGCTGCCGGTGTTCTTGTCGCGCTCCCATGCGAAGTAGAGCCAGTCGTCACCTGTGCTCTGGTCCTTGGCGGTGTCGAGCCAGGCTCTGCGCAGGTCCACCTGCGCATTCGGGTTGGTGAGATCGAGCATCGGCGTCGCCGCACTGTGGATCACGCCGATCTTGGTCACATTCGAGTTCTTCGGCCCGAGCTCCTTGACGTTGCCCTCTGGGTCATCGAGCTCGGTGAACGTGTTCGAGTCGGGAATCGTGCCGTCGATGGAGTACGGACCATCGTCCGCCACCGCCGGGCTGAACACGGATACCAGCCCGAGCATGACCATCGATATCGCGGCCACGCCGATGGTCGTGCGTCGCCGCAAGCCCTTCGAGCGTCGTGTGGTGCTACTGCTTCTCCTTATGTGAATCATGATGTTTCCCTTGGATATTTCCCCTGGATAGGTGCTCCCTCCTTGGGCGAATCGCTGTGCAGTTCAGCGAACGTCGTGTCGCGCAACAGCGTGCCGGGTGCACGGGTGGGCCGCGGGCACGGCTGTCACACCGGCTCCTGGGAAGGGAGGTCGGCGATCGTCGGGGGCGTTGGAGCGCGGATGTCCCCGACGCCATGCCTCTCCCCCGAGACGGTGAGTTCAGCAGGATCAGCCCTTACGCGGCTGCCATCGGTGGTGCCGCTCATGGCCCCGATTCTCGGACCGTACGTCCGCCGTCCGGGCATGTCGATAGTCGCTTCGGGTCAGTCAATACGGACCATGCCCGGCTCCACGATCAGCTGACCCAGAAGGCCCTTCCGCCGAACAGATCACCACTGGATTCCGCTGCTGCGGCGCGCAACGCGGACATCGCTTCGGACATACAAGACCCCCACGCCGGAACGGACGTGAGGGCCTGTGAACCCCGACAGCAGTCGTGCGCGAGTGGGTGTGGACCTCACACCATCTCGGGCACGTGCAGATGCGCGAGCGCCAGCTCGAACTCGCAGACATCGGTCACGGAAGCGCCGAGACCCGCGGCCGTGCGCGTGCGCAGCTCGTCGGCTGCCGCCCGGGTGGCCACCATCTCGTCGCGGCTGCCGAACGTGACGGAGCCCACCGCGCGACCTGCAGCACGGTCGATCATCAGGCTCGCGCTGCGGAAGCCGTCCATCTCCTCCAGGGCAGGCAGCGTCGCCATTCGGTATGTCTCGATGGCGTCATCCACGCCCGAGGGGTCCATGCTGAGCCACGTGCAGCGCACGCAGGCGCCCTCGGCTGACGGGGCATCCCGGTGCAGCACCGCGATCTCCCACCGGTCGATCGAAGGCTCGGACCCGAATATCTCGACGCCCTTGTCGCGCAGCGGTTGCACCCTCTGCTCAGTGACGCTCATCGCGTCCTCGGTCGACCAGGCGCTGGTGACGATGCAGCGGCCCGAATCGCGGTCACAGATCATCGACAGGCCGATACAGCCGTCCATGGCCATCAGGGCCGGCCTGACTTCACCGTCGACGTAGGCCACCCCCTCGTCGATAGATCCCGGCTGTGCCAGGAATGTTGTGGATCGTGCGTACACGGCAATCTCCTCACATCGGTGATTGCGGCGCCCCGGCGGCGTCGCAGGGTCCCCCACCCTTCGCACTATCCTCCGGGCGCCACAGGCTGGCAACGGGTTCGAGAGAGAAAAGCCACTGGTCTGCGGACAACGAAAAGCACCACCGCTCAGATCTGAGCGGTGGTGCCGATTTCGTGTGTGTCCGAGGGGGGACTTGAACCCCCACGCCCCTTACAGGGCACTAGCACCTCAAGCTAGCGCGTCTACCATTCCGCCACCCGGACAAGCGCCTCTTCAGCGGGCGCGGTGCAGCACTGAACTTTAGCAAACACCCGTCGGCGTTCCGAATCGGGGAGGTCCACTGGAGGTGCCGACTGGACCGGCTCGTTGGCCTTGCACGGAATTCCTTGGCACAATAGTCGAGGCCCCGGAAAGTATGAGTTTCCGGGGCCTCATTGTGATCGAGCGTGATGATCTCTCTCATCCAGAAACCTTCGTCTCCCCCGCCTGTCACATCACTGACCGGCTGCCTTTGACTTGCGTCGCTGGCCATGGGTTCGACTCTGGATTCTTTCCCGCTTTCCCGAAGGATTGCGTAGGTCATTTGTATGCCTCGGATGACCAGGCGCGCAAGGGATTTTCGGAAGTTTTTTGGCCAATTCTGGAGAATGTGTCACTTACCCACAGAGTGACCTACGTCACCCACAAGCAATACGTCGTTATGCACATGTTTTCCACATTCTGTGGTCTTCGCGACCGATGAAAATCGTCAGATCAGCGCCGATGCGGCGTGGATCGCGATGCCGGCGAGGCCACCGACGACGGTTCCGTTGATGCGGATGAACTGCAGGTCGCGACCGACGTGCAGCTCGATGCGCTCGGCCGTCTCCTTGCCGTCCCACCGGTTGACCGTGGCGGAGATGATCGTGGCCACCTCGCTGCCGTAGTGGTTGACGGCGTATGCGGCCACGTCCGAGATCGTCGCGTCGATGCGGCGATCGAGCTCGGGGTCGTCGATCAGCCGCTGGCCGAATGCCTCGATCTCCTCCAGCGCCCGGCGACGCAGCAGGCCGTGCTCGTCGCCGAGTGATCCGATCAGGGCGCGACGCAGCGCGTCCCAGAGGCGTACCGAGGTGACACCGACCCTGGGCTGGGACAGGACGCGTTCCTTGAGGTTCTCGAAGCGCGTACGCGTCTCGGGGTCGTGCTGCAGCCCGTCGGACAGGTCGGTCAGCCATCGGTTGAGCGCGATGCGCGCGTTGTGGTCCGGCGTACGACTGATCTCGGCGACCCACTCCAGGACCTGGTCGTGGACCCATCCGGCGACGCGCTTGTCGAGCCACTGCGGGGTCCAGGAGGGCGCGCGGTTCTCGATCAGCGCCGCGACCTCTTCCTCGTTGATCGCGAGCCAGCGGCCCAGCTCGTCGAGCGCCAGGTCGACGAGGCCCCGGTGGGCGTCGTCGCGCAGGATCTCCTCGAGCAGCTGGCCGACAACGGGGCTGAGCTCCTCCTCCTTGAGGCGCGGGATCAGGGCCTCCTGGATCACCGCGGCGACATCGCTCTCCTTGACGTGCCGGAGCGCGTCGGCGAGGACGCGCGATCCTTCGGCGACGAGTCGCTCGCTGTGCCCTTCCGTCACGAGCCACTCCCCCACGCGGCGGCTCACTCCGGCGGACTGGATGCGCTCGCGCACCACGTCCTCCCGCAGGAAGTTGTCGGTGACGAACTCCTGCAGGCTCTCGCCGAGTGACTCCTTGCGGTTCGGGATGATCGCGGTGTGCGGGATCGGCAGGCCGAGGGGATGCCGGAACAGGGCGGTGACGGCGAACCAGTCCGCGATGGCCCCGACCATCGCGGCTTCCGCACCCGCGTTCACATAGCCCAGGAAGCCGTCCTGGTTGCGGGTCACGGCGTAGATGACCGCGGCCAGGACGAGCAGCGACAGCGCCAGTGCGCGCATGCGCCGCAGGCCCCTCAGACGCGCTGTGTCTCCGGCCGACAGGCCCTCCGGCATCTGGAAGCTCGCACTCGTATCTGTCGAGGTCACAGCACGACACTAACGGCGAGCCCTTCCCTGCGCTCTGCGTAGACTTCAGCGCATGACCTTCAACGAGGGCGCCGATCTCGACACGAGCCAGGTGACCGGCGGCGGTGGCGGCGTCCGCGGTGGCGCGGTGATCGGCGGCGGCGCCGGCACCATCATCCTGCTGATCCTCGGCCTCATCTTCGGAGGCGACCTGACGGGGGGCAGCTCGAGCCCGTTCGACACGTCGCAGATCCAGCCGGGCGGCGAGACCACGACGACCGACTTCTCGCACTGCAAGACCGGCGCCGACGCCAACCGGGACGTCACCTGCAGGATCATCGGCACCGTCAACAGCGTCCAGGACTACTGGACCGACGCGTTGCCGGCCGACGTGCAGCGCCAGTACCAGCAGGCCAAGACCGTCATCTACTCAGGATCGACGCAGTCGGCCTGCGGGGTGGCATCGAATGCGACTGGCCCGTTCTACTGCCCGGCGGACCAGCGCATCTACATCGACGCGAGCTTCTTCGACGAGCTGACGAGCCGCTTCGGAGCCGACGACGGGGCATTGGCCCAGGAGTACGTCATCGCGCACGAGTACGGCCACCACGTCGAGAACCTCCTGGGCTTCCTCACCAAGGGCCAGGACGGTCGGACCGGGCCGTTGAGCGGCGGCGTGCGCATCGAGCTCATGGCGGACTGCATGGCCGGCGTCTGGGCCCACCATGCTTCGACGACCGAGGATGCCGACGGCGACACGCTCCTCAAGCCGCTGACCGATGCGGACATCCAGTCGGCGCTGTCCGCCGCCTCTGCCGTGGGCGACGACCGCATCCAGCAGTCGACGACCGGCCAGGTCAACCGGGAGTCGTGGACCCACGGCTCGAGCGAGTCGCGTCAGCGCTGGTTCCTGGCCGGATACGAGGGTGGCACGGTCAAGCAGTGCGACACGTTCAGCACTGACGACCTCTGACGGTGTCCGATCGAGCGGTGTCCGACCGCAGGCTCAAGACCGAGATCTGGATCGTCCTCGGGCTGTCCCTCGGCGCCTCGGCGATCTACGCGGTCGTGGACCTGACGGCGACGCTGACGCGTGGACCGCTCAAGGACGCCACGGCGACGCTCAACCGGTCGCAGAGCGACCGTGAGTGGCTCGACCTGACGTACCAGCTGCTGGGCATCGGCTTCGCGCTCGTTCCGGTGGCCTTGGCGATCTACCTGATGACGCTCGACAAGGACCAGCCCTCCGTACGGGAGCGGCTCGGTCTTGACCGAGGTGGCGCCAGGAGCGACCTGCTCTGGGGCGTGCTGCTCGCTCTGGTGATCGGAATCCCGGGTATCGGCCTGTACCTGCTCGGCCGGGAGCTGGGGGTGACGGCCCAGATCGTCACGAGCCCGGTCGACACCTACTGGTGGACCATCCCGGTCCTGATCCTCGCGGCGATCAAGAACGCCGTCGTCGAGGAGGTCATCGTCGTCGGCTACCTGACGACCCGGCTGCGGCGGCTCTCCTGGGGGGTGCCGCAGACCATCGTGGCGAGCGCTGTGCTGCGCGGCACCTACCACCTCTACCAGGGCTTCGGCCAAGCCGTCGGCAACGTCGTGATGGGGCTGCTGTTCGGCTACTGGTTCACTCGCACCCAACGGGTCCTGCCGCTCGTCATCGCCCACACGATCCTCGATGTCATCTCGTTCGTCGGCTACGCCCTGCTCCGCGACCATGTGGGCTGGCTGTGAAGATCACGTACGACGAGGCGCTGCCGATCACGGCACGCCACGACGACATCGCCGAGGCGATCCACGACCACCAGGTCGTCGTCGTGGCCGGGGAGACCGGGTCGGGCAAGACGACGCAGCTGCCCAAGATCGCGTACGAGCTGGGACGCCGGAGCATCGCGCACACCCAGCCGCGGCGCATCGCCGCCCGATCGGTGGCCAAGCGCATCGCCGACGAGTGCGAGGTCGAGCTGGGTGCCGAGGTCGGCTACGCCGTGCGGTTCGACGACCAGACCTCCGACGCCACGGCGATCCGGCTCGTCACCGACGGGCTGCTGCTCGCCGAGCTGCAACGCGACCGCCGCCTGTCCCGCTACGACACGATCATCATCGACGAGGCGCACGAACGGTCGCTGTCGATCGACTTCCTGCTCGGCTACCTCAAGCAGCTGCTCCCCCGCCGGCCTGACCTGAAGGTCGTCATCACGTCGGCGACGATCGACGTCGAGCGCTTCGCGGAGATGTTCGACGCACCGGTCATCGAGGTCAGCGGACGCACGTACCCCGTCGAGGTCCGCTACCGCCCGCTTGCCGAGTCCGACGCCGGCGACATGCTGGAGGGCATCGCCGACGCGGTCTCTGAGCTGCCCAAGCACGGCGACATCCTGGTGTTCATGTCCGGTGAGCGGGAGATCCGGGACGCCGCGGACTTCCTGGCCGGCCAGAAGTACCCGCACACCGAGATCCTCCCGCTGTACGGACGCCTGGCCGCCGCCGATCAGCAGAAGATCTTCAGCAATCACAGTGGACGTCGCATCGTGCTGGCCACCAACGTCGCCGAGACGTCGCTGACGGTGCCAGGCATCCGGTACGTGATCGACCCCGGTTTCGCCCGCATCTCGCGCTTCAGCCAGCGACTCAAGGTGCAGCGCCTGCCGATCGAGCCGATCTCCCGCGCGAGCGCGTCCCAGCGGGCGGGTCGATGCGGTCGCGTCGCGGACGGCATCTGCATCCGGCTCTACTCCGAGGAGGATCACGACGGGCGTCCCGAGTTCACCGATCCGGAGATCCAGCGCACCAACCTCGCGTCCGTCCTGCTCCAGATGGCCTCGCTCGACCTCGGCTCGATCAAGGACTTCCCGTTCCTCGATCCGCCCGACTCCCGAGCCGTCAGCGACGGGCTCAACCTGTTGTACGAGCTGGGCGCGATGCAGGGCGACAAGCTCACCAAGCTCGGCCGGCGGATGTCGACGCTGCCCACCGATCCCCGCCTGGCCCGCATGCTGCTGGCCGCGGACCAGCACGGCTGCCTCGCCGACGTGCTCGTGATCGTCTCCGCGATGTCGATCCAGGACCCGCGCGAACGTCCCCTCGAGCACCAGCAGGCGGCCGACGAGAAGCACCAGCGGTTCCGGGAGCCGGACTCGGACTTCCTGTCATACCTCACGCTGTGGAAGTACATCCGCGCCCAGCGCGACGAGCTGTCGAGCTCGGCGTTCCGCCGACTGTGCCGCGACGAGTACCTGCACTACCTGCGCATCCGTGAGTGGCACGACGTCCACTCGCAGCTGCGTCGGACTGCGAAGGAGCTCGGGCTGCGCCCCGGATCCATCGGCGGCGACCCCGACCGCATCCACCAGGCGTTGCTGTCGGGCCTCCTGTCGCACGTCGGGCTCCGCGATCCCGACGGCCGGGAGTTCCTCGGCGCCCGCCAGGCGAAGTTCATGATCTTCCCGGGGTCGGGGCTGGCCAGGAAGCCGCCGCGCATGGTCATGGTCGGCGAGCTCGTCGAGACGAGCCGGCTGTGGGGGCGCACTGCGGCCAAGATCCAGCCGGAGTGGGTCGAGGCGGCCGGCGAGCACCTGGTCAATCGGTCCTACAGCGAGCCGCACTGGTCGAGCCGCCGCGGCGCCGTGATGGCGCGCGAGAAGGTGCTGCTGTTCGGCATCCCCCTGATCGCCGACCGGCTCGTGCAGTTCGGCCGGATCGACCCGGTCGTCTCACGTGACCTGTTCATCCGGCATGCGCTGGTCCAGGGCGAGTGGCGTACCCACCACGCGTTCTTCGCGGCCAACCAGCGGATGATCGCGTCGGTCGAGGAGCTCGAGGAGCGGCTGCGCCGACGCGACCTGCGGGTCGACGACGAGACGCTGTACGCGTTCTACGACCAGCGCATCCCTGCCGATGTGGTCTCGGCCCGGCACTTCGACTCGTGGTGGAAGAAGGCCAAGCGCGACCAGCCCGACCTGCTGACGTTCGACCCGGCGATGCTGAGCCACGCCTCGGTCGACGCCGAGGACGAGTTCCCGCGCGAGTGGCACTCCGACGGCGAGTCGTACCCCTTGACGTACGCGTTCGAGCCCGGCATGAGCGACGACGGTGTCACGGTCGACCTCCCGCTCGAGCGACTTCTGAGCGTCGATGACCGGGCCTTCGACTGGCACGTCCCCGGGCACCGCGTCGAGCTCGTCACCGAGCTGATCCGCTCGCTCCCCAAGCGGATCCGGCGCGAGTTCGTGCCGGCGGGACAGTTCGCCCCACGGCTGGTCGAGTCAATGGACCTCACTGCGCCGGACCTCAGCGAGGAGCTGGCCCGGCAGATGCGACTGCTCAACGGGACGGTCGTGTCGCCGGACGACTTCGACTTCGAGGCGTTGCCCTCGCACCTGCGAGTCACGTTCCGCATCACCGATGGCGACATCGAGCTGGCCCGCGGCAAGGACCTAGCCGAGCTCCGCCGTGAGCTCACGAACCAGGTCCGCGCGGACCTCACGAAGGTCGCGCGCCAGGAGGAGCGGTCCGGCCTGCGTACGTGGGACGTCGGCACGATCGAGCAGACCATCACGGCGGGACAGGTCACCGGCTACCCCGCGCTCGTCGACGAGGGGACCTCGGTGGCGCTCCGCGTGCTCGACACCGCG
>NZ_JAKFCB010000054.1:0-5609 GCF_036676885.1 Aeromicrobium sp. | reverse complement strand
GGTCCAGATGCTGCGCTCCTCGTCCCAGTCGGCGCCGGTGACCTCGACGCCGAACGTGATGTAGGGGCGGATGCCCTGCTCGTCGGCGACCTTGCGCATGTAGGCCCAGATCTCCTCCTGGCCTGAGAAGCTCTTGCTCCACTCGGGGTTGAGCTCGTAGGAGAACGAGTACATGTGGCTCGGGATGTCGCACTCGCAGCCGGGGTAGGTGTTGTCCCGCCACGTGCCGCCGACATCGCGCGCCTTTTCGAGGATCACGAAGTCCTCGCGGCCGGACTGGCGTAGCTTCATGGCGGCGCCCATGCCGGAGAATCCGGTGCCGATGATGACGATGTCCTTTTTGATCACGTTTCAGATACTATCGGTATCTGAGAAGGTTGCAAAGAGATGAGGAAACGGTTGTGACAGTGGACAACCCGAAGGTCACGCGGGCCGAGCGGCAGGCCCAGACACGCCAGCGGCTGATCGAGGTCGCGCGTGAGATGTTCCTGTCGGACGGCTATGCCGCCACCTCCCTCGACAAGGTCGCGGTGCGTGCGGGGTTCTCCAAGGGCGCCGTCTACTCCAACTTCGCCGGCAAGGAACAGCTCTGCATGGCCGTGCTCGACAGCATCCACGAGGAGCAGATCGAAGGCGTCGTCGCGGCGTTCTCGCAGGACACCGACCTCGACGGCCGCATCGAGGCGTTCTCCGCCTGGGCCCGCGAGGGACTCGGTCAGCCGCGCTGGACCGCCCTCGAGGTCGAGTTCGGCGCCATCGCGCGCCAGAGTCCGTACGTCGCGACCGAGCTGGTCAAGCGCCACCGCGCGATCCGCGCGGCGATCTCCGAGCTGGTCCGCCAGGTGACCGCCGAGGCAGGCCTCGGCGATGCGATCGACCCGGACCAGGCGGCGACGACGTTGCTGAGCCTCGGCATCGGGCTCGGCACGCTGCGTTCCCTCGACAGCACGATCGACGTCGGCGTGTTCGCCGACACGATGCGCGCGCTGCTCAAGAGCTCGAGCGGCTGACGATCACGGGTCGCGCGAGCCGCGACCCGGGTGTCGCGGGACTGCTCAGTATCCGCCGTTGGCCTTGAAGCGGTCGTAGCTCGCCTGGATCTCGGCCTCGGCCTCGACCCGGCCGGTCCACGTGGAGCCCTCGACGGACTTGCCGGGCTCGAGGTCCTTGTAGACCGTGAAGAAGTGCTCGATCTCGAGCCGGTCGAACTCCGGCACGTGGTGGATGTCGCGCAGGTGCTCCTGGCGGGGGTCCTTGGCCGGGACGCACAGGACCTTGTCGTCGCCGCCGGCCTCGTCGGTCATGCGGAACATGCCGATCGTGCGGCAGGAGATCACGCAGCCCGGGAACGTCGGCTCCGACAGCAGCACCAGGGCATCGAGCGGATCGCTGTCGAGGCCGAGGGTGTCGTCGATGAAGCCGTAGTCGGCGGGGTACTGGGTCGCGGTGAACAGCGTGCGGTCGAGCCGGATGCGGTGCGTCGCGTGGTCGACCTCGTACTTGTTGCGGCTGCCCTTCGGGATCTCCACGGTGACGTCGAAAATCACTGGTGCCTCCGGCGGTTGAATTCGGGGTGCGCACGCCGTGAGGGCGGCGCAACGGGGTTTCTATAGTCTGGCGCATGTGCCGTCACACGGGGGAGCCAGGGTCTCGAAGCCCCGTGGTGCGATCATCATCCCCTCGCTGGTCCTGACGCTGGTCGTCGCGCTCGGCATCTTCCTGTGGTCCCGCGGCGAGCTGAACGACCTGATCTGCGACGGTGACTGCGGCCCGGCCAACGTCATCCCGCCCCGGTCGCTCACGACCGACACGCTTCCCGCGGATCCCGCACCCGGACTTCCCGCGCCCGGCGACATCGACCCGGCCAAGCTCAGGGCCGCCGTCGCGCCGACCCTCGACGCGGCGGTGCTCGGCCCGCGCGTCGGGTTCTCGGCGGTCGCGCCGCCCACCGGCACCGAGCTCATGTCGTCGGGACCCGGAGCGTACGTCCCGGCGTCCACGACCAAGGTGCTCACGAGCTTCGCCGCCCTGTCGCTGATCGACCCGCAGACCCGCTACGCGACGCGCGTCGTCGGGTCGGGGGACCAGGTCGTGCTGGTGGGAGGCGGCGATCCCTACCTCGCGGTCAAACGGAAGAAGACCCACGACGGCGTCGTGCGCGCCGACCTGACCACGCTCGCCAAGCGCACCGCCACCGCGCTCAAGAGGGTCGGCACCGACAGCGTCAACCTGGGCTTCGACGCGTCGTTGTTCACGGGTCCCGACGCCAGCCCCGGCTGGGAGCCGTCGTACGTCAGCCAGAACATCGTCACGCCGGTCAGCGCGCTGTGGGCCGACCAGGGCGAGCAGGGCGGCATACGTGCGAGGGACCCCGCAGCGAGCGCGGCCCGTACGTTCGCCGGCCTGCTCGAGGACCGCGGCATCACCGTCACGGGGGAGCCCGAGCCGGCGAAGGTGCCGGGTGATGCGCCGGCCATCGCCGTGGTGCGCGGCGCGACCGTCGCGCGGATCGTCGAGACCCTGCTGCGGGTGAGCGACAACCAGGCCGCTGAGGTCATGCTGCGGCACCTCGCCATCGCCGCCGGAAAGCCCGCGACGTTCGACGGAGGGGTCGAGGCCGTCACCGATGTGCTCGACGCGGCCGACATCGACATCGAGGGCCTCGTGCTGGCGGACGGAAGCGGGCTCTCGCGGCGCAATCGCATTGCTCCCCTGACGTTGGCGCAGACCGTCAACGTCGCCGCGTCGACTCCGCGGACGTCAGGTCTGGCCGCCGACCTGCCGGTCAGCGGATTCACCGGCACGCTGGTCGACCGGTTCGCCAAGCTGACCGCGTCGCGGGGAATGGTGCGCGCCAAGACCGGCACCCTGACCGGCATCCACTCGCTGGCGGGATACGCGCTCGACGCGGAGGGTCGTCCCGTGGTGTTCGCCGTGATGGCGGACCGTACGAGCACGGCCGCGCCGGTCGAGGCGCAGGCCGCCCTCGACCGCGTCGCCGCCGCGATCGCCGCCTGCACCTGCGGCGCGTAGACCGAGGCCGCTCGCGGCGAAGCCGCCGGCTGCGAAGCATGGTGAGTTGAGGTTTCAAGGCGACCGGGGCCGACCACGTACCGTTGGACACATGATCGATTGGAAGCTCGCGCTCTCGACGGCGACGAAGCTGTCGAAGCCCGGCCCTGACCTGTCGGCCGCCGAGGTGGCCGAGGCCGTGGCCGAGCTGCGCGAGGGTGCGGCCAGGTCGGAGGGGCCGGTCCGCGAGTTCAGCGACCTGCACGCGACCTCCGCCACCGCACCGGTCCTCGTGGTCGACCGACCGCGCTGGATCGAGGCCAACCTCGACACGTTCAAGGTCATGATGGACCCCGTCATGGCCAAGCTCGAGGCCTCCAACAAGAGGCCGACGGGCATGAGCCGCGTCGTCGGCGAGAAGATCAGCGGCGCCGAGCTCGGTGCGCTGATGTCGTTCATGTCGACCAAGGTCCTGGGCCAGTTCGACCCGTTCTGGCACGGCCCCAACGGCGAGGGCGGGCGCCTCCTGCTGGTGGCGCCCAACATCGTCCAGGCCGAGCGCCAGCTCGACGTCGATCCGCACGACTTCCGGCTCTGGGTGTGCCTGCACGAGGAGACGCACCGCGTGCAGTTCACCGCGGTCGACTGGATGCGCGACCACATGCAGTCCCTGCTCGACGAGTTCGTCGACGCCACCGACCTCGACGCCTCGGCGATCTCGTCGCTCGTGACCGAAGGGCTCGGAGAGGTGATCCGCATCGTCCGCGGCGACTCCGACGCCTCGCTCGCGGAGCTGTTCCAGAACGACCGGCAGCGCCAGGTCGTCGACCGGCTGACCGGCATCATGTCGCTGCTCGAGGGCCATGCCGATGTCGTGATGGATGGTGTCGGGCCCGACGTCATCCCGACCGTGGCGGAGATCCGGCGCAAGTTCACCCAGCGGCGCAAGGGCGCCGGGCCGTTCGACCGCCTGCTCCGCCGTCTGCTGGGTCTCGACGCCAAGATGCGCCAGTACCGCGACGGCGCCGAGTTCGTCCGCGAGGTCAACGGCAAGGTCGGCCTGTCCGGCTTCAACGCGGTCTGGGCCGAGCCGGCCAACCTGCCGACCAAGTCCGAGATCCTCGACCCGTCCTCGTGGGTCGCCCGCGTGCACGGCTGAGCTCGACGGCATGGGCGGCGCACTCGACCCGACGGTCGCGACAGGTCGCAACCTCGTACGCAGCGCGCTGTCGGACCTCGAACCCGGCAGCCGGATCGTCGTCGCCGTCTCCGGCGGCGCCGACTCATTGGCACTGGCCGCGGTCACGGCGTTCGTGGCCGACCGCGAGGCGTACGCGCTGTCCGCCGTGATCGTCGACCATCAGCTGCAGGACGGCTCGGCGCGGGTCGCCGCGCGCGCCGTCGAGCAGCTCACGGATCTCGGCATCAGCTCAGAGGTGGTGACGGTCGACGTGGGCACGGCCGGCGGACCCGAGGCGTCGGCCCGCCGGGCACGCTACGAGGCGCTCGCCCGTACGGGAGCCGATGCGATCCTGCTGGGACACACCCTCGACGACCAGGCCGAGACGGTCCTGCTGGGGCTCGGCCGCGGGTCGGGCCCGCGGTCGATCGCCGGCATGTCCCCGATCGACGGCGTGCTCCGCAGACCGTTCCTGTCCCTGCGGCGAGCCGCGACCGAGCAGATCTGCCGGGCGTACGACCTCACGTGGTGGGCCGACCCGCACAACGCCGACGTGGCCTACCGGCGGTCACGCCTCCGCAACGAGGTCATGCCCCTGCTCGAGGAGGTGCTGGGCGGCGGTGTCGCCGAGGCGCTGGCGCGTACGGCCGACCAGGTGCGCGCCGACAACGCGTGCCTCGACGACATCGCAGCCACGGTCGACTCCCCACTTCGCGTCGACACCTTGCGTGATCTCGCGCCGGCCCTGAGGTCGCGAGTGCTCCGCCTGGGCGCCCTCGAGGCCGGCGCCGACGGCTCTGCGCTCACCGCGACACACCTGGCCGAGCTCGATCGCCTGGTCACGAGCTGGCACGGTCAGCGGCGAATCGAGCTGCCCGGAGGCGTCGCCTGCGTACGGGAGGGGGATTCCCTGTCGTACGTGAGGACCCCTGTGGGAGGCTGAGCCTGTGGAAGTGACGCATGTCGAAGATGACCTCGAGCTCGAACAGACCCTCTTCACCGAGGACCAGATCGTGGCCCGTCTCAAGGAGATGGCCGCGGAGATCGAGAGGGACTACGCAGACAAGGACATCCTGCTCGTCGGCGTGCTCAAGGGCGCGGTCATGGTCATGGCCGACCTGGCGCGCAGCCTCGACCGCCACGTCGAGATGGACTGGATGGCGGTGTCGTCCTACGGCTCCGGCACCAAGTCGTCCGGTGTCGTCCGCATCCTCAAGGACCTCGACACGGACCTTCAGGGCCGTCACGTCCTGATCGTCGAGGACATCATCGACACGGGCCTCACGCTGTCGTGGCTCATCACCAACCTCCGCTCGCGAGGACCCGCGTCGGTCGAGATCGCGACGCTGCTGCGCAAGCCCGACGCCCAGCAGATGGACGTCCCGGTCAAGTACGTCGGCTTCGACATCCCCAACGC
>NZ_JAKFCB010000053.1:0-7436 GCF_036676885.1 Aeromicrobium sp. | reverse complement strand
GGGCTCGTCGAAAGTCGCCATCGAGGTGTCGCCGTCGGGGTCGATCCGGCCGGCGACGTGACCTGGTCGATCGGCGATCCGGGCACCGTGATCTTCCCCCGGTCGGCCAACAAGCCGATCCAGGCGCTCGGCATGCTGCGCGCCGGGCTGCCGCTCGACGGCCGGCTGTTGGCCCTCGCGGCCGCGAGTCACACCGGCGAGCCGTTCCACCTCGACGGCGTCAGGGAGATCCTGGCTGTGGCCGGAGTGGACGAGCAGGCGCTGCAGACGCCGCCGTCGTACCCGCTGGATCCCCATGTCCACGCCGACTACCTCCGCGCAGGTGGCAAGCGCGACCCGATCTGCATGGACTGCTCCGGCAAGCACGCCGCGATGCTGCTGACGTGCGTGACGAACGAGTGGACGATCGACGACTACCTCGACCCCGAGCACCCGCTCCAGCTCGAGATCACCGCGACGTTCACCGAGCTCACCGACGGTCCGCCGGCGGCTGTGGGGGTCGACGGCTGCGGCGCACCGCTGCTTGCGACCCCCCTCCAGCAACTTGCCCGGGCCATCGGCCGCATCATGCAGAGTCCAACGGGCAGCCTCGGCGCCCGGCTCGTCGAGGCCATGACGTCGCACCCTGAGTACCTCAGCGGAACGACCCGTCCTGAGCGTGACCTGATGCTGGCATTCCCCGGGCTCGTGGCGAAATGGGGCGCCGAGAGCACCTACGTCGTGGGCCTGCCGGACGGCTCGGCGTACGCAGTCAAGATCGAGGACGGCAGCGAGCGCCCGGTCTACGCCGTGATGGCCCGGGCCCTCGAGCTCGGCGGGCTCGACGCCCCCGTGTTGCAGGAACGCCCCGAGGTGCTGGGTGGCGGCAAGCCGGTCGGCGAGGTCCGAACCACGTTCTGACCTGCGGCGATGCTGTGACCGAGGTCGCAAACACCCGTGCTTGCATTTGCTAACTTTTGCAAGCACACTGGAGTCATGGCCAAGTTGAGCATGCAGCGCACCGTCGAAGGACTCGGCGAATACCTGCGTGAGCAGCGGGGTCAGGCACAGATGTCTCTTCGGCAGCTGGCCGAGCTCACGGATGTCTCCAATCCGTACCTCAGCCAGATCGAGAGAGGTCTGCGCCGACCTTCGGCAGAAGTCCTGCAGCAGATCGCCAAGGCGCTCAGGATCTCCGCCGAGTCGCTCTACGTTCGAGCCGGCATCCTCGATGCCGACGAGAGCGGAGCGCGGATGGTCGAGGACGCCATCGCCCTCGATCACCGGCTCACAGAGCGTCAGAAGACCGCGCTGCTCGATATCTATCGCTCCTTCGTCGGCACTGACGAAGCGTCGGACACCGAGCTGGCCGCAACAGTGACCGAAGCCAACCAGGAGGAAACCACATGACCACCATCACCGAGACCATCAACGCCCAGGTGAAGTCGATCGTCGACGACGTCAAGGCACTGCCCGAGACGCTCAAGAAGGTCGACGTCGCCGAGCTGCAGAAGCAGGCCCAGGGCCTCGCGCAGACCGCTGTCGGCACCGCCACGACCGCGTACGCCGACCTCGCCAAGAAGGGTGAGGAGCTCGTCGCCAAGGCCAAGGGCCTCAAGGTCGAGGACATCAAGAAGACCGTCGACAGCGGCGTCGAGGACGTCACCAAGCAGGCCAAGGGCTTCGCTGACGACGCCCAGAAGCGCGCCGAGCAGCTCGTCACCGACGCCAAGACGCAGGTCACCAAGGTGACCTCGAAGGCCCCGACGACGCTTCGCAAGGCCGCCGAGAAGGTCGACACGACCGTCAAGAAGACGCCCGAGCCGGCCAAGAAGGCTCCGGCCAAGAAGGCAGCCCCGGCCGCCAAGAAGGCTCCGGCCAAGAAGGCTCCGGCCAAGAAGGCTCCCGAGAAGAAGGCCTGATTCTCCGCAACACCACGAAAGAGGCGGGTCCCCACACGGGGGCCCGCCTCTTCTGCGTCATTGGATAGCCTTCGGGCATGTTCGAGATCCAGAACGGCCTGATGTTCATCATCTCCATTGCGCTGTTCGCCGCGAAGGGCTTCGCTCTCGTCGACTGCGTCGCGCGCCCGTCCGCGAAGTTCACCTACATCGAGACGCTGCCCAAGCAGACCTGGCTCGTGATCCTGGTGCTCGCCGTCCTGACCCACCTGGTCTGGTGGAGCCCGCTCGACCTGCTCAACCTCGCCGGCACTGTCGGCGCGCTGGTCTATCTCGCCCAGGTGCGCGGCTCGGACTCCCGTTAGCAGCGATTGGTCAGGCGCAACTGTCTCGCGTACGGTCGAAAGGTTGGACTGCACACCTACCGTTCGGGGAATTGCATGAAGCAGCAGACGTCGACATGGCGCGCACGTATCGATCCGGTGGTCTTCTGGGTCACCAGCATCCTGGCAATCGCCTTCGTCGTCTGGGGCGTGGTCAGCACCGACAGCCTGGGCTCGGCCTCGGGCGACGCGCAGAGCTGGGTCATCACCAACACGGGCTGGTTCTTCGTGCTCAGCACGACGTTCTTCGTGATCTTCGTGATCTGCCTCGCGGCCAGCAAGTACGGCCGCATCCCGCTCGGTGACGACGGCGAGGAGCCCGAGTTCAAGACCGTCTCGTGGATCGCGATGATGTTCAGTGCGGGCATGGGGATCGGCCTGATGTTCTGGGGCGTCGCCGAGCCGCTGACGCACTATGCCTCGCCGCCGCCTGGCACGTCGCAGGCCGAGTCCGAGGAAGCCATGCAGACCGCCATGGCGACCACGATGTTCCACTGGGCGCTCCACCCCTGGGCGATCTATGCGGTCGTCGGCGTGGCCATCGCCTATGGCACGTTCCGCAAGGGGCGGTCCCTGCTCATCTCCTCGGCGTTCCGGCCGCTCATCGGCGCCCGCGCCGACGGCCCCGTCGGCCGGACCATCGACATGCTCGCGATCTTCGCGACGCTGTTCGGCTCGGCTGCGTCCCTGGGCCTCGGCGCCCTGCAGATCGGCAGCGGGATCGAGTACAACGGCTGGGCCGACAGCGCCGGCAAGTCGCTGCTCGTGGCCGTCATCGTCGTCCTGACGATCGCCTTCATCGCCTCCGCGGTGTCGGGCGTCGCGAAGGGCATCCAGTGGCTGTCCAACACCAACATGGTCCTGGCCCTGATCCTCGCCCTCTTCGTCTTCGTCGCGGGACCGACGCTCCTGATCCTCAACCTGCTGCCGACGGCGCTCGGCGACTACGCCAGCCAGATGACCGGCATGGCGTCCCGCACGGCGGCCAGCGGCGACGCCGAGATGAAGAGCTGGCTCGCGAGCTGGACGATCTTCTACTGGGCGTGGTGGGTCTCGTGGACGCCGTTCGTCGGCATGTTCATCGCGCGCATCAGCCGCGGACGTACGATCCGCCAGTTCGTCACGGGCGTCCTGATCGTGCCTTCGCTCGTGAGCCTGGTGTGGTTCGCGATCTTCGGTGGCACCGCGATCGACGTCCAGCGCAGGACCGGCGACCTCGTCGGCAAGGCCGGTTCCGTCGAGCCCACCTCCGCGCTGTTCGGGACCCTCGATCATCTGCCGCTTGCTTCGGTCTCGACCGTGCTCGTGATGGTGCTGGTCGGCATCTTCTTCGTCTCGGGTGCCGATGCGGCCTCGATCGTCATGGGCACGCTCAGCGAGAAGGGGTCGATCGAGCCGTCGAAGGGGACCGTCATCTTCTGGGGCACCGTGATGGGCGGTGTCGCGGCGATCATGCTCGCCACCGGAGGCGATGGCGGTTCCGCCGCGCTCACCGGCCTGCAGCAGATCACGATTGTCGCCGCTGTGCCGTTCGTGCTGGTCATGGCCGCGATGTGTCTCTCGCTCTACAAGGACCTGCAGACCGACCCGGTGATCATCCGTCATCGCAAGGGCGTCGAGGTCGTTGCGCAGGCCGTTCTCACGGGCGGCGAGGACCATGACGGTGACTTCGTACTCGTCGTCGAGCCGGCGCCCGACAGCGAGTCGACCAGGTAGGGCGGGTCGGTCCTTCCCGACGACGGGGTCAGCGCGGCCGGGCCGGGTGCAACCAGCGCGTGACGACGACGCGCAGCACGCCGAGGTCCGCATCCGGCGGCACCTCGGGGTGGGTGTCGCGCACCGTCCGGTGCGCGACGACGAGACCGGTCAGCCAACGCGCGGTGTCCTCGACGTGCAGCTCGCGATCGACCGAGCCGTCCTCGATCGCCTGGGCGCACAGTGCCGCGAACGTACGCTCGACGTCAGGGCTGAGCGGCAGGTCGGGGTTGCCGGCGAAGTGGTCGAGCAGGTCCATCAGCCGGTCCCAGGCGATGTCGGTCACGCCTTCCTCGACTCGTGCCAGCGCTCGACGAGCTTGGGCATCTCGACGGCCATGTAGCTGAAGAAGTCATGCGTTGCGGCGAGTCGCTCGTGGGCGGCGCTGCCGGCCTCGACGCGGGTCAGCCCTTGCTCGAGCAGGCCGGACAGGGTGCTGATCGTCTGGGTCTCCGTCGCCATGGCCTCGGCCCAGGTCGTGCCCAGCACGTTGTATCGATCGACGCGTTCGCCGGTCACGCGCTGGCGCACGGCGAGGCCCATCCGGGTCAGGTAGGCCGTGGCACCGCTGACTGCCGCGGCGCTCACCCCCAGGACCTCGCCGATCTCCTTGGCGGTGTGGCCGTTCTCCGGTGCGACGAGCAGCGTGGCAAAGACGCGCGCGGCCATGCGCTGCATGCCGGCGTCATTGAGCTGCAGCGCGAATCCCTCGATGAACTCGGCGACCTGATCGTCCTTCACACGTGGCATCCTATCGGATATTCACGAAGTTCAGACATTTCAGGAATGGATGAAGCGATGTATCGTCGGCTCCATGGACTCAGTCATCGACATCACCGGACTCGTGAAGCGGTTCGGCCACACGACTGCCCTCGACGGCCTTGACCTGCAGGTCGCGCGCGGTGAGGTGCACGGGTTCCTGGGGCCCAACGGTTCCGGCAAGTCCACCACGATCCGGGTGCTGCTGGGACTGCTTCGCGCCGACGCGGGCCGCGTCTCGCTGTTCGGCCAGGACCCGTGGCGCGACGCCGCAGCGCTGCATCGGCGCCTGGCGTACGTACCGGGCGAGGTGAACCTCTGGCCCAACCTGTCCGGCGGCGAGGTCATCGACCTGCTCGGCCGGCTCCGCGGCGGACTCGACGAGAAGCGCCGTGCCGTGCTGATCGAACGCTTCGAGCTCGACCCGACCAAGAAGTCCCGGACGTACTCCAAGGGCAACCGGCAGAAGGTCGCGCTCGTGGCCGCGCTCTCGAGCGATGTGGAGCTGCTGATCCTGGACGAGCCGACGTCCGGGCTGGACCCGCTGATGGAGGCGGTGTTCACCGACTGCGTCGACGAGTTCAGGGACGAGGGCAGCTCGGTGCTGCTGTCGAGCCACATCCTCGCGGAGGTCGAGCGACTCTGCGACCGGGTCAGCATCATCCGCGCCGGGCGCACGGTCGAGTCGGGCACGCTCGCCGACCTGCGGCACCTCACGCGTACGTCGGTGTCGGCCGAGCTCGTGGAGTCGCCGTCGGGCCTCGATCGCCTGACCGGTGTGCACGACCTCGTCGTCGAGGGCGCACGGGCGACGTTCGAGGTCGACACGGACCACCTCGGCGCTGCGCTGGAGGCGCTCGGCCGGTTCGGGGTGCGTACGCTCACGAGCCAGCCACCGACGCTCGAAGAGCTGTTCCTGCGGCACTACGGCGAGGATGTCTCCTCGTGACCGGGTCCACCGGGTCCACCGGGGCGCTGACGGTGCTGCGATTCCACCTGAGGCGCGACCGCATGATGCTGTTCTGGTGGATCACGGGCAACGTGCTCCTCTACTACTCGCAGGCGGTCAGCACCGACGGGCTCTACACGACGCAGGCCGAGCTCGACAGGGCCGCGGCCGGCATGGAGAGCAACGCGGCGTTCATCGCGATGGCCGGTCCCGCCCGCGCACTCAACACGCTGGGCGGGCAGGTCGCGTGGCAGGCGGCCGCGTTCGGCGCGATCGTCGCCGCCCTCATGAGCATGTTCCTCGTCGGCCGGCACACCCGCGCCGAGGAGGAGAGTGGGCGTGACGAGCTCGTGCGCGCCGCGGCGATCGGCCGGCACGCCCCGCTGGCGGCCACCGCCCTGGTCGTCGTCATCGCCAACGTGCTGCTCGGCGTCCTGCTCGCGATGAGCCTGGTCAGCTACGGCCTGCCGGCCGCCGGTTCGTGGGCACTGGGTCTGGCGGCCGGCCTCACGGGGCTGGTCTTCGGCGGCGTCGCGCTCGTGGCGGCGCAGCTCGTCGAGAGTACGCGCGCGGCGTACGGAATCACGGGTGCCGTGATCGGGGTGGCGTACGCCCTCCGGGCCATCGGCGACGTCGGCAACGGCGCCCTGTCGTGGCTGTCGCCGATCGGCTGGGGGCAGTACCTGCGCCCGTACGCCGAGGAGCAGTGGTGGCCGGCGCTGCTGTCCGTCGTCGCCGTCGTGGTGCTGGCCGTCGCAGCGGTCATGCTGTTCGACCGGCGCGACATCGGCTCCGGCGTGTGGCCGGCCAGGCCGGGTCCCGCTCGCGGCTCGCTCGGATCGGCGTCGGCGCTCGCCTGGCGGCTGCAACGCGGCAGCGTGATCGGCTGGACGTTCGGGATGCTGCTGGGTGGTGTCGCGTACGGGTCGATCGGCGACGACGTGGAAGACCTGCTCGGTGACTCGGAATTCTCGAAGGACATGTTCGCCTCGGCCGGCAACTCGGTCGTCGACTCGTTCTACGCCACGTCGGCGGTGATGCTGGCGCTGATCGGTAGCGGGTTCGCGATCGCGTCGGTGCAGCGGCTGCGCGGCGAGGAGGGCGCAGGGTTCGCCGAGGGCCTGCTCGCGACCGCGCTGCCGCGGTGGCGGTGGGCTGTCGCGCACCTCGTCGTCACGCTTGTCGGCACGGTGGCCGCCGTCCTCGCCGGTGGGCTCGGCATGGGTCTGGGCTTCGCGCTCGTCACCGGCGACGGGTCCGCGGTGCTCCGGCTCACGGGAGCGACGCTGCCGTACGCCGTGCCGGTCCTGCTGCTCGCGGCGTTGACGTGGCTGGCGTACGGGATCCGCACGCGCTGGGCCGGGGTCGGCTGGCTGGGTCTGGGATTCTGCTTCATCGTGATGATGTTCGGGGAGCTGCTGCAGCTGCCGGGCTGGCTCATGGACGTCTCGCCGTTCCAGCACCTGGCGCAGACGCCGGCGGAGGACTTCCGGGTGGTGCCGGTCGTCGTGCTCCTCGCGATCATCGCGGCGCTCAGCTGGTTGGGGATGGCGGCACTGCGGCGGCGGGATCTCGTCACCAACTAGAACATGTGTTCGATCGAGCGTACGATGTCGGGATGGAGGAGTTCTTCCAGGGATCGCTGCTCGACATGGGGCAACCCACCGGCCTCGGCCGGCTGGCTCCTGAGCGCACGGTGCTGACACGGGG
>NZ_JAKFCB010000052.1:0-10143 GCF_036676885.1 Aeromicrobium sp. | reverse complement strand
GGCTGATCACCTCGAACACCACCTCCGGCGGCGCGTCGATGTGGATCTCGCGCTCGATGCTGGCGTACTCCATACGTCCTCCTGACATAGCAACCATCGGTTGCGCCTGAGGCTAGCAGCATGACGACCACCACGCAACCATGAGTTGCACTTAGGTCGGACGCCATCTCGATCGAGATGCGCAGTGATCTCGGAGCTTGCTGGGCCATACTGCTGGGTATGAGCGCACGCCTGATCACCGTCGTGATCGCCTGCCTCGCACTGGCGTCCTGCGGCGATGACTCATCACCCGCCGACGACGCGAGCCCGACCGCGACCAGGACGACCACCACGGCGACACCGGACGAGGAGACGACCCCGGCGGCGAAGCCCGGCACCGAGATCGTCGTCGCGGACAGTGAGTTCGGTCCGATGCTGTTCGACAAGCGCAAGCAGGCGATCTACCTGTTCGATGTCGAGAAGACCGACGAGCCGAAGTGCTACGACGACTGCGCGGAGGCCTGGCCCCCGGTGCTCACCGACGGTGAACCGGTGGCCGGAACCGGCGTCAAGGCGTCACTGCTCGGCACCACCGAACGCTCGGACGGCAAGACCCAGGTGACGTACGGCGGTCACCCGCTCTACTACTACGCGCACGAGGGACCCGGCGAGGTGGAGTGCCACGACGTGTTCCTGAACGGCGGCAACTGGTACGTCGTGCAGCCGAACGGGAAGCGCGCCTGAGAGCCGTACGCGAGCTCAGTCGTCGATGAGGTCGATGGCACCTTCTGGGCACGAGTCGGCAGCATTGCGCGCGTCGTCGGCCCGATCGGCCGGTACGTCGATCACCTGGCCGCGCGGCGTCACGTAGCCATCCTCGTCGTAGGTCAGCAGGCCCTCCGCGAGCGAGTAGCAGCGGCCGTGGCCCCGGCAGATGTTGACGTCGACCGTCAGCTTCATGACGTCACCTCCCACGTCAGCGGCAGGTTGAGCAGCGTCATCATGGCGCCGCCACCGCGCTCCATCAGCGGCTCCTCGCTCGTGACCTCGAAGTCGGGGATGACCTTCAGCCACTCCTCGACGGCGACCTGCATGACCCGGCGTGCGAGGTGCGCTCCGAGGCAGCGGTGTGGTCCGCCGGCGAAGCCGAGGTGGTTGTTGGCCTTGCGGTCGACGATGAACTCGTCCGGGCTCTCGTACACTCGCGGATCGCGGTTGGCACCAGACACCAGTCCGTAGACCATGTCGCCCTTGCTCAGCGGGCAGCCGTGGAAGTCCGTGTCCTGTGCCACCTTGCGGCCGTCGCCGAAGATGATCGTGTACATCCGCAGGGACTCCTCGACGGCGGTCGGGATCAGCTCCGGCTCGGCGATCAGCCGGCGCCGGTCGTCGGGGTTCTCGGCGAGGTGTCGGAACAGGTAGCCCAGCTGCCCACGAGTCGTGTCCAGCCCGGCCAGCACCAGCACCGTCAGGATGTCGAGGATCAACGCGTCGCCCAGCGGCTCGTCGTCGACCGTCGAGTTGACCAGGAGCGAGACGAAGTCGTCCTCGCGCGGCTCCGGGTCGTGGCGGCGATCCTCGAGGACGTCCTCCCAGTACCCGCGGATGCCGCCGAGCGCGGCGCCCATCGCCGTCTGCTGCTCCAGGTCGCCGCCGAAGCCGGCGAAGAAGTCCTCGACCCACGGCACGAACAGGTCAGCATCGGAGTTGGGCACCCCGATGATCGTCAGGAAGATCTCAGTGGGCAGCCGCATCGCGAAGTCGCTGACGAAGTCGCACTCCCCCTTGGGCGCCAGGTCCGCGACGAGGCGCCGGCCAATCTCGTGCGCCTGCGGCGTGATCCGGTTGACGGCGTTGGGGGCGAACCAACGACTGATCAGCTGCCGGTACTTGGCGTGATCCGGCGGGTCGATCTGGGTGGGCACGAACCGGTAGACCGGATCGGGATCCCACGGGGTGATGGACTCGCTCGAGAAGATCTCCGGGTGCTGGTACATCTCGCGGACCTCGTCGTACCGCGTGAAGACCCAGTAGCCCTGCGCGTGGGAGTTGAAGAACGCCGGGCTGGTCTCCCTCAGCTCATTGGCCTTCTCCCAATGGGCTCCTGCCTCGAGCGGTGCTGAGGCGTCCAGGTGGATGACGGGACATCCCGAGGGCACTCGCTGGGAGATCTCGGTCTGCTCTTCAGCCGGACTGGTCATCGGGGTCTCGCTTCCTCGATTTCGCCGCGCGATGCGTGGCCATGAGCGGTGAACCTGAATTCGGTTCGGTTTGTGTGGACAGCACTGTAACCCGGCTCACACCCGCCCGCAATAGCCCTCGAGGAAATGAGTTTTCGCAGGTGAAAGGCGAAAAACTGTCAGGAAACCGGTTGAGCGATCAGGCGGAGCACACGCTCCTCGCTGACCCCGAGGGCGACGCTGACGCGCTCGATCCCCCACTCGTCGACCAGCTCGACCAGCGAGTCTCGCCGCAACGCCATGACCATCTGACTCATCAGTTGCAAGGACTCGTGCACCGTTCCCAGGGCGTCGAGCCGCTCCCTCGGGGGTAGGTCACGGAGCCAGGACTCAAGCCGGGTCCTGAGCGCTTCCATGTGATCGATGAGCCGGTGGTCAGTCATAGGCGCCTCGTCAGATGTGGGAGTGACTTCATGTCTGCTTTCGAGTCAACCACAACGGATCCTGCCCGCATCAGGTGGCCGCGATAGCGTCGGGTCGTGACGCCTTCAGGTTCCGATGCGGCTGAGTGGGACGCCCGGTATGCCGAGCGTGACACCGTCTGGAGCGGTGCGCCGAACGCACAGCTCGTCACCGAGGTTGCCTCGCTGACGCCTGGAACGGCACTCGACGTCGGCTGCGGCGAGGGCGCTGACGCGGTCTGGCTCGCGCAGCGCGGCTGGGACGTGACGGCGGTCGACATCTCCGAGGTCGCCCTGGAGCGCGCGCGTGCCCACGCCGCGGCGGCGGGCGTCGAGATCTCCTTCGAGCACGCCGATCTCGTCGCCGCTCCCCCAGCACCCGGCTCGTACGACCTCGTGTCGGCGCAGTTCTTCCACCTCCCGGATCCGCCCCGCGCCCAGGCATACCTGGGTCTCGGCGCGGCCGTGTCCCCGGGCGGGCACCTGCTTGTCGTCGGTCACTACCCGTCGGACCACATGGGCAAGGACCATCCCGAACGGCTCTTCACGACTGACGAGGTCCTCGCGCTCTTCCAGGACGGGTGGCAGGTGGCCGTGGCCGAGGTCCGCCAACGCACCGCGATGCATCACGGGAAGCTCAGCGACCTGGTCGACGGCGTCGTGCTGCTGAAGCGTGCCGGTTAGGCTTGACGCACGACCTGAAGGAGTGATCCCGATGAGTGCCCGCGATCGCAAGAGGCACGAATATCGGTTGCGCCTCGAGGCCGAAGCGGCTGCGTCGGACGAGGACGATCAGGACGAGGACGAGGCGCGGGAGAAGCGCCTCGCCAACCAGGCACAGTGGGTCGAGCTCCAGATCCAGCAGGCGATGCGCCGAGGCGAGTTCGACAATCTTCCCGGTGCCGGCAAGCCGATCCCGGACCTCGACGCGCCCCACGACCCCGACTGGTGGCTCAAGCGGCTCATCGAGCGTGAGCACATCACCGGTGTGCTCCCACCGGCACTGGCGCTCCGCACCGAGGACGCACGCATGGACGAGACCCTTGACCACGAGACGACCCCCGAAGGCGTACGTCTAGTGGTCGAGGACTTCAACGCCCGCGTCATCGAGGCCCGCCGGCAGCTCCAGGGCGGCCCGCCGGTCATCACTCCCCTGCGGGATGTCGACCGCGAGATCAGCGCGTGGCAGCAACGCGCTGCGGCGCGGGTGGCGCGACAGAAGGCCGTGATGGAGCAGATCAGGCGCGACGAAGGCAGATCGGCGCCCCCGCCGTGGTGGCGCCGGTTGCCCGAGCGCATCCGCCCGCGGTTTCGTCGCCTCATCTGACCCCGTCGGTGGCGGCGGGCACACTTGGCTCATGGTCTCGGCGTCGCAGGTCTCCCTCACGCGCGAGCTGCGCCTGCCGGCCCCGATCAACGTCGCATTGACGCTGAGCATGCTGCGCAAGGGCAAGGGAGACCCGACGACACGGCACGACGGCAACCACCTGTGGCGCACGAGCCGGATGCCCAGCGGCCCGGTCACGTACGTCCTGCGGCAGCTCGAGCCGGCCCTGGTCCGAGCAGAGGCGTGGGGTGCCGGCGCCGGGGAGCTGATCGACGGACTGCCCGGGCTGGTCGGCGCTGAGGACGATCTGTCCGGGTTCGAACCGGGCCACCCGATCCTGGCCGATGCGTTTCGCCGGCATGCCGGGCTAAGGATTCCGCGGACGGGTCGCATCCTCGAAGCCTTGATCGCCGCGGTGATCGAGCAGCGAGTGGTCGGGCTCGATGCCTTCGCGGCCTGGCGCCGGCTGCTCGTGCGATTCGGCGAACCCGCGCCCGGTCCGGCCCCCGCCGGGATGCGGGTGTTCCCGACCGCCGAGCAGTGGGCCGCCATCCCGTCGTGGCACTGGCACCGTGCTGGTGTCGATCCGCAGCGCGCCCGCACCGCGCAGGCCTGTGCCCGCGTCGGTCACCAGGTCGAACGCCTGGCGACGACACACGCGGGTGACCACGCCGCGGTCTATCGCGGCCTCCGGAGCATCCCCGGCGTCGGCGTGTGGACCGCCGCCGAGGTCGGTGGCCGAGCACTCGGAGACGCCGACGCCGTCCCGTTCGGCGACTATCACGTCGGCAAGGACGTGGGCGCGGCGCTGGTGGGGCGCCCGCTCGACGACGCTGATCTGGCCGAGACCCTGGAGCCGTGGCGTCCCCATCGCCTCCGCGTCATCCAGCTGGTCCGACTCAGCCCGCTGGCGACCCCCGAACGCCGCGGCCCCCGGATGCCGCGGGTGGACCACCGGCGCATCTGACCTCGGCGGAATGAATGCACGCCGCAACGGGTTGCAACGGGTCATGACGACTGTGCAGTCCCTGACCCGAAAGCAGATCGACGGCGGCATCCGCAACGCACTCGCCGCGATCTATCTGGCGGCGTACGGCGACCCGAGCCTGCCCGAGAGCCAGCTCGACGCCGACAACTTCGCCAGCTCGACGATCCGGCGGCACGCGCGACGCGCCGGCTTCCGGATGGTCGTGGCGACGACCGACGGCCAGGTTTCCGGTTATGCGTACGGGTTCACCGGCAAGCGCGGTCAGTTCTGGAGTGACTGGCTCTCCGGCACGGCACCTGCGCACATCGTCGAGACCTGGGTCGGTGACCACTTCGAGCTGGTCGACATCGTGGTCGATCCGGCACACCGGGGCCAGGGCATCGCGGGCCTCCTGCACGATCATCTCGTCGAGGGCCTGCCCCAGGAACGGGCCCTGCTCGCCACGACACCCGACGACGGAGCGGCGGCCCGCCTCTACGGAGGCCGCGGTTGGCAGATCCTCGTACCCGAGATCGACGGCGCGAAGGCGCTGTACGGCCTCGACCTTGCCGTCCGGGCGGCTTGACCGTCCGCACCCGCACCTACAGTGATGCGGTGCCCCTGACGACGCGTGTCCCTGCGTGGCTCCGGGTGGCGGCCGCGTTGTTCGCTGTCGGCTGGGGTGCCAACCAGTTCGCCGCGATGCTGCTGGTCTATCGCGAGGAGGATGGCGCCTCGAGCGAGGCCGTGACGGCGTTGTTCGGCGCGTACGCGCTCGGCCTCATCCCCGCGCTGCTGATCGTCGCCCCGATCTCGGACCGCATCGGCCGCCGGAGGGTCATGCGGCCGGTGCTGGTGCTCTCGTTCGTCGCGACGGTGATCCTGCTGGTCGGCGGCGACAACCTGGCCGTCCTCCTCCTCGGTCGCCTGGTCGCAGGCATCGCCTCGGGTGCGGCGTTCGCGCCCGGCAGCGCCTGGGTCAAGGAGCTGTCGAGCGACGGCCCGCCCGGCACGGGCGCCCGCCGCGCAACGCTCGCCCTCTCCGCGGGCTTCGGCTCCGGGCCACTGGTCGCCGGTGTCTTCGGCGAATGGCTGCCCGATCCGACCGTGCTGCCGTACGTGCCCCACCTCGTGCTGATGTTGGGCGTCATCGCGATCGCGTGGCACGCCCCTGACCCGTATGTGCCGGGGGTCAAGGACGAACCCCGCCGCCGCTCCGAGGTGTGGCAGGCGATGCGCTCCCGCCCGTTCCTGCTCGGCGTCACCCTGACGGCACCGTGGGTGTTCGGCGCGGCGGCGACGAGCTTCGCGACGGTTCCGACGTTCGTCGACATCGGGGTCGCTCCAGTCGCCGTCACGGGGGCGCTGACCGGCCTCACGTTGTGGACCGGCGTCGTGGTGCAACCGTTGGGCAAGCGGCTCCACGATCCCCGGCTCATCATCGGGTCCGGGCTCGCCGCTGCAGCTGCGGGCCTGCTCACGGGATTGCTGCTCGCCGCATCCGGCGCCGCCTGGCTCGTCCTGCCCGCGGCGATCCTGCTCGGAGCGGCATACGGGCTGATCCTGGTCGGCGGCCTCACGACGGTCGAGAGCCTGGCCCACCCGGACGACCTCGGCACGCTCAACGCGGTGTTCTACAGCCTCACCTACATCGGATTCGCCGCCCCCTTGCTCAGCACCTTGGCGCTCAACGTGATCTCGCCCGAGCAGCTCATGCTGGTGGGCGTGCTGATGATCGCGCTCACGGCGCCGCTCGTGCTGCTGTCGCGGCGCCGGGTCAGCGTCCGCGTCTGAGCCGGCTCACGCCGCGATGACGTCCTCCCGTGTCGTGTCAGGTGGCAGAGACGATGGCGTCGGCGACCTCGGCGGGACGACTCAGGGCGTTGAGGTGCCCACCGGGCACCTGGAAAGCCTCGATGCCCAGCCGCTCGCGTGCGACGCGCTGCTGGAAGCTGAACGGGAAGAACCGGTCATCCTGCGCCGCCAGCACCGTCGTCGGGACGTCAGGCCAGGCCTCGAGACCCCAGGGCGCGGCGAACACGGCATCGGACTCATCGCGCTCCTCACCGAGGTCGGCGAGCACGTCCGCCGGCACGTCGTGCAGGAAGTAGGTCTCGAGGTCGAAGTTCGCGTCGGGGTCGCGTCCTGCGCGGATGTCGTTGTCGCGCATCGCCTCGGACGAGCCGGTTGCCGCCCACCACTCGCCGGCAGTCTCACCCGGCAACGGGATCATCGCGTTGAGCAGGACGAGCCTCGACACGGGGAGCCGGTCCGCCGCCCACGACGCACTGAAGCCGCCGAGGGACTGGGCGACCAGCACGACGTCATCCAGTCCGGTGGCGGCGTCGACGATGGCATCGACGTAATCAGGCAGACCCTTGTCGGGGTCGTCGGCCGGGAGGTCGACGGCGATGCTGGCGCGCCCCCGCACGTCGAGCTCTCGGCGTACGCGATCCCAGTAGGACGCCATGCCGCCCGCGCCCGGGACAAGGACATATGTCGGCTCGATCACGCCGTCACCTCCAAGGTTCGCTGCGCTCACTCATGAGCCGATCGTAGGTCCTTCGCCGGACGCTAGGGGGTCGCCAGCGCCTCCGTCGGTGACAGGCGGGACGCCCGGATCGCCGGATAGAGGCCGGCCAGGCTCCCGATGCCGAGCGTCGCGACGATGCCTCCGGCCACGGCCCACGCCGGGACGACCGTCGGCCAGCCCTGGTACGCCGCGTAGCCCGCCGTCACGATCGAACCCATCACCGCTCCCCCGACGCCGCCGAGCGTCGACAACAGCAACGACTCCGCCAGGAACTGCGTGCGTACCTGACCGCGCGTCGCGCCCAGGGATCGACGGAGGCCGATCTCCGCACGTCGTTCCAGAACCGAGATCACCATCGTGTTGGCGACACCGACTCCACCGACGAGCAGCGCAACGGCTCCGAGCCCCAGCAGCAGGCCGGTGAACGCCTCGCCCGCGGCCTTCTGCGCCGCGAGTGCGTCGGAGGGACGGGACACCTCGACCTCGTTCGGCTGCGCGGGGTTGGCCGTGGCACCCAGCACGGACTGCACCTGATCGACCTTCGCCGGGTTCGACCGGGTGTAGACCGTCGTCGGATGACCGTCGAAGTCCAGCAGCGACTCGGCGACGGGCCAACCGACAAGTGCTGCGGTGTCGAGCTCCGGCGCGAGGGGAGCCGACTTGAGGATGCCAACGACGGTGAACCACTCACCCCCGACCAGAACCTTGGTGTCGGGTCCGGCATGGCTGATGCCGAGCCGGTCTGCCGCCTTCGAGCCCAGGACGACTGCGGGGTAGCGACTGGTCGCAGCATTGAGCCACGTGCCGCTCCGGAGCTCGACGCCGATGGCCGATCGCAAGCTGGTCCGTGCAGCGAACACGCTGATGCCACTGGTCTCCGCCACGGGGATCTTGTCGGTCCGGTAGACGTTCGTGTCGCTGACCTCGCCGACCGCCGACACGGACTCGATGGGGCCGATCCGGGCGACCATCGACTCGGCCTCGTCGGGAAGCTTGGCCTCGTCGCCACCGAACGTCTGCCCCGGCGTGACCGTCAGGAGGTTCGTGCCGAGCGCGTCGAGCTTGCGGTCGAGCTCGGCCTGCGACGACGACGAGATCCCGACGACGGAGACCATCGCGGCGATGCCGATCGCGATGCCGAGTGACGACAGGAATGCGCGCAACGGCCGCGTACGGAGGCCGACTGCGCCCACCTTGAGGACGTCCCGCGGCCACATCCGTGCAGGCGTCAGGACAGTCGTGGTCATGCCGTCACCTGCGCACGCGGTCGCGCCGAGTCCTCGACGATCCTGCCGTCGAGCATGCGCACCTGACGCGGGAGCGAATCGGCGATCGCGTGGTCGTGCGTGATGATCACGACCGTCGTGCCCTCCGCGTTGAGCTCGCGCAGCAGGTCCATGACCCCAGCGCCGGAAACCGAGTCGAGCGCACCGGTCGGCTCGTCCGCCAGCACCAGTGCCGGCTCACCCGCGACCGCCCGCGCAATCGCGACGCGCTGCTTCTCCCCGCCGGACAGCTCGTGCGGCTCGTGGCGCAGTCGCGGGCCGAGACCCACGCGCTCCAGAGCTGCCGTCGCCCGTTTCCGCCTCTGTGACTGGCGCAACCCGGTGTAGAGCAACCCGTCGGCGACGTTGTCGAGCGCCGACGTGCCGCCGGCGAGATGGAACTGCTGGAACACGAAGCCGATGCGGCCGGCTCGCAGCGCGGAGAGGTTGGCATCGCTGAGCTCCGCCACGTCGTGACCGTCGATCCGCACCCGCCCGGCCGTCGGGCGGTCGAGCGTACCGACGACGTGGAGCATCGTGGACTTGCCGGAGCCGGACGGCCCGACGATCGCCGCGAGCTCGCCGCGCCGGATGTGCAGCGACACTCCCGCGAGCGCCGCCACCCCGCCCGGGTAGATCTTCGTGACGTCCTCGAGCGCGATCACTTCGGCATCCCGACGACCGTGCCGCGCGAGATCCCCTCGCCGGACACCTCGACCTTGCCGTCCGCGAACAGCCCGGTCTCCACCGGCACGTACGACGCCGTGCCACCCTCGACGACCTCGAGGCCGAAGCCGCCCTCCTGCAGGGCCAGCAAAGCCGCGACGGGAACCGTCAGCACGTCCTTGCGCTGGTCGACCGTGAACGTCACGTTGACCGAGGCCAGCGCGAACGGCGCCGCCAGCTTCTGCGCCTTCTTGCCCGGTATGTCGACGGTCACCTCGACCTTGGTCTCATCCTCCGCGTTGGGATCCTCGGCGGGCTTTACCACCGTCGTGACGTCGGAGATCACACCCTTGACCGTCTCGCCGTTGGGCAGCTCGACGGTGACCTCGCCACCCTTCTTGGCGAGCCGCTGGTCCTCGGTGTCGATCTCGACCGTCACGGCCTTGGACGTACCGGTGAACGACAGGACGGCCTGGCCCGGTGCGGTGGCAGACCCCTCCTCCGCGGAGACCGAGTCAACGCGGATCTTGCCGGGTGCGAACACGACGCTGCCGAGCGCGACCACGCCGGTCTCCTCGAGCCCCCGGTCCTCCTGCCAACGCTCGACCGCCGCGGCGGTGTTGGCGGTGAAGTCCTCGTCGACGTCGAACCCCACATAGCCCAGGGCCGCGAGGTTGGCCTCGAACTGCTCGACATCATCGCCCTCGACGCCGTCCTTGAGCTCGCGGTACGCCGGCAGTGAGCCGTACATCAGCGTGACCGGTA
>NZ_JAKFCB010000051.1:0-15897 GCF_036676885.1 Aeromicrobium sp. | reverse complement strand
ACGGGTGGCACTCGATCGGCTACGGCCCGTTGTTCCACGACGTCCAGAAGTCACCCGTCCAGTGGGAGCACAAGCGAGCCGTGATCGGAAGCCGCAAGGCCAAGGACCTCGAGGCCAAGGGCTGGGAGCGCATCGGCACGATGTGGTTCCCGTGGACGTACGTCAAGCGCCCCCTCGACGCCCCGGCGGAGCCCGGTGAGCCGGAATGAGCGAGCGCAGCGAGCGAATCAGGAGACAGGGCTCGTGCCGTCGCCTCCGTATGGTGGGTTTGTGGTGGAGGTGCCGGCATGACCGCTAGCCTCCGACCGGTCGAGGGCTCGCCGCGCGAGGTGTTCGCGCTCGTCGAGGCGTGGGTCCGCGACGGCGGTGAGCCGATCGTCGTCCGTACGTCCGGCAGCACCGGCGAGCCCAAGGACGTCGTGCTGTCACGCCGTGCGGTGCTGGTCTCGGCGCAGGCAAGCCTTGACCGGCTCGGTGGCCCGGGGGGCTGGCTGCAGGCCATGCCGGTGACCGGCGTGGGTGGCCTGCAGGTGCTCGTACGTTCGGCGGTCGCGGGTCTCGAGCCTGCGTACTCCGACGAGCACGCGTCGTTGGGCGATGCGATCGCGGCGATCCCTGGCTCGCGGCGCTACGCCTCGCTCGTGCCGACGCAGGCGCACCGGCTCGTCGAGTCGGGCGAGGTCGGCGTGCTCGCCGGACTCGATGCGTTGCTGATCGGCGGCGCGGCCGTGCCGGCGGACCTGCTCAAGGCCCTGCGGTCAGCCGGCGTGCGGGTCGTGCGGACGTACGGGATGAGCGAGACCTGCGGGGGCTGCGTCTACGACGGGCTGCCGCTCGACGGTGTGCGGGTGCGGGTCGACGACGCCGGGCAGGTGCATCTCGCCGGGTCGGTGCTGTTCGACGGTTATGCCGACCCGCAGGCGACCGCCCGGGTGCTGCACGACGGCTGGTTCGCCACGGCAGATCTCGGGTCGGTCGACGAGGACGGCCGGCTGCACGTCACAGGCCGGATCGACGATGTCGTCATCAGCGGCGGCGTCAACGTGTCCCTGGCGGCGGTGACGGCCGCGCTGCGGACCTACGAGGGCGTACGCGACGCGGTGGCGCTCGGCGTGCCCGACGAGGAGTGGGGGTCACGGGTCGTGGCGTACCTCGTGCCCGACGACGCGGTGTGCCTCGACGGCCTGCGGCTCGACGAGCTGCGCGACGGCGTCGAGGAGGCCGGGCTGCCCCGGACCTGGGCGCCGCGCGAGGTCGTCCTGCTCGACACGCTGCCCCTGCTCCCCGGCGGCAAGCTCGACCGTGAGGCGCTGCGGGCCTCCGCTGGGCGGTGAGTCTGCGTCCACGTCCTCCGCGGGGCGGTGAGTCTGCGTCCACGTCAGCCGCTGGAGCGGTGAGTCTGCGTCCACGTCAGGCGCCCGAGTGGACGCCAAGTCACCGCTCCGGATGGGCGGTGGACGCCAAGTCACCGCTCCAGGTCCGATGCGCGCCTCAGCTCACCGCGCCCGCGATGGCGTCGTCGATCGGGGTGTCGCCGCTGATGAGCTCCCACTGCCGGTTGATCGTGGCGGGCTCGTCGAGCGCCGCGAGGATCACCGCCGCGACGTCAGCGCGCGGGATCTGCCCACGCTCGACCTTCTCGGCCAGCTCGACCAGGCCCGTCGGCTCCTCGTCGGTCAGCCCGCCGGGCCGGATGATGGTCCAGTCCAGCTCGCTGTCGCGCAGCGCCCTGTCGGCATCGCGCTTGGCCTCGACGTACGCCTTCCAGACGTCGCCCGCGTCGTCGCCCAGAGGCTCGTCGACCGCGATCGCCGAGATCTGCACGAAACGTGTGACGCCGGCCGCCAGGGCGCCCTCGATCGACTTGAGTGATCCGCCGAGGTCGACCGTCCGCTTGCGCTCGATGTTGCCGTCCGGCCCGCCACCCGCGGCGAACACCACAGCGTCAGCACCCGTGAACGCTTCCGCGAACGCCTCGGCGCCGTCCTGCTCGATGTCGAGCATGCCGACCTCGGCACCCAGCGCCTCGAGCTCGGCGGAGTAGTCGGGGTTGCGTACGAGCGCCTTGGGCTGGTGCCCGGCGTCGACGAGCAGCGGGATCAGGAGACGGGCGATCTTGCCGTGGCCTCCCACGATGGCGATTCGAGTCATGCCTCCACGCTACGGAGGGCGCGGTAAGTTGCCAGTCGTGCAGTTCCGTACGTACGCCATCGCGATGCCCACCCGGTTCCGCGGCATCGACCGGCGTGAGGGAATGCTCGTCGAGGGTTCGGCCGGCTGGGCGGAGTTCAGCCCGTTCCTCGACTACGACGCCCGCGAGAGCGCGCCGTGGCTCGCCGCGGCGCTCGACTCCGCGGAGCGCGAGTGGCCGACGCCCGTACGCTCGCAGGTCGCGGTCAACTGCACCGTCCCCGCTGTCGACCCCGAGCAGGCAGCGAGCATCGTGCGCAGCAGCGGCTGTGCGACCGCCAAGGTCAAGGTCGCCGAGCGGGGCCAGACCCGCGCCGACGACGTCGAGCGCGTCGAGGCGGTGCGCGACGCGATCGGACCGCACGGCCAGGTCCGCGTCGACGCCAACGGCGGCTGGACCGTCGACGAGGCGGTCAGCGCGATCGCGGCCCTCAACATCGCCGCGCACGGCCTGGAGTACGTCGAACAGCCGTGCGCGACGGTCGAGGAACTCGCCGCCGTACGCCGCAAGGTCGGCGTCCCGATCGCCGCCGACGAGTCGATCCGCCGGGCCGACGACCCGTTCCGCGTCGTGGAGCTCGAGGCGGCCGACATCGCGGTGCTCAAGGTCGCGCCGCTCGGCGGGGTGCACGCGTGCCTGCGCATCGCCGAGCAGATCGGCCTGCCGGTCGTGGTCTCCAGCGCCGTCGAGACGTCGATCGGCCTCGCCGCCGGACTGGCCCTCGCCGGTGCCCTGCCCGAGCTGCCGTACGCCTGCGGCCTCGCCACGACGTCGCTGCTCGCCGGGGATGTCGTCGCCGAGCCACTGGTCCCGGTCGGCGGTTTCCTCCCCGTCGGCCGCCAGGTGCTCGACCCCACGGCGTACGACGCGGTGGCCGCCGACGGCGAGACCGACGCCCGCTGGCAAGCGCGGCTGTCGGCCGTACGCGCGGTGCTGGCATGAGCGCCACGACCACGGCTCGGGAGCTGGTCCGCAGCCTGCACCAGTTCGGTGTCCGGGAAGCCGTGCTGTCACCGGGCTCGCGGTCCGGCCCGCTCGCACTGGCCTTGGCGGCCGCGGACCAGCAACGGTTGATCCGGCTGCACGTGCGTGTCGACGAGCGCGAAGCGGGATTTCTCGCGCTTGGCCTGGCGAAGGCTTCTCGCAAGCCGGTGCCGGTCGTGACGACGTCCGGAACGGCGGTCGCAAACCTGCACCCCGCAATGCTCGAGGCGCTGCACGCCCGCGTCCCCCTGATCGCGATCACGGCCGATCGTCCTTCGAGGCTCAGGGGAACCGGGGCCAACCAGACGACGGACCAGCAGCAGATCTTCCCGGGGGTGCGCTTCCTGGACGATCCGGACGACCTGATCACCTTCATGGGCCGGGACCGGCCGGGTCACCTCAACCTCGAACTCGATGAACCACTCGTGGAGCCTGTCAGCGAGCCGATCGAGGCTGGTCGTCCTGCGACGTATGAGGACGGAGGGACAAGGCGCGCGATCATCCTCGAACCAGGCCCAAGGACCGTCGTGGTTGCCGGGGACGACGCGAAGCAGCCCGCACGCATACTTGCCCGCGACGCCGGTTGGCCTCTGCTCGCCGAGCCGAGCTCCGGCTCCCGCAACGGCGAGGCCCTCGTGGCATACCGGATGCTGCTGGCCCACTCGCCGCTCGCCGAGCAGATCGAACGAGTCGTGAGCTTCGGTCACGCGACCATCTCCCGCCCGGTCACCCAGCTGCTGTCGCGCACCGACATCGAGATCGTCCACGTCGGCACGCAGGAGACCTTCCCGATCCCGGCCGGCCAGAACGTGCGGTTCGCCGAGGCGGTCGACCACGCGGGAGAGGACGACCCCGCGTGGCTCGCCGCCTGGCACGATGCCGACGCCAAAGCCACCGCGGCGATAGACGCCTTGCTCGACGGCACCACGCCGTACGACGTCGCCCGCACGATCAATGCCGCCGTGCCGCCCGAGGGGTTGCTGTTCATCGGCTCCTCCAACCCGATCCGCGACCTCGACCTCGTCGCCCGCCCCTACACGGTCGGCGAGCGGCGACTGATCATCGCCAACCGCGGCCTGGCCGGCATCGACGGCACGCTGTCGAGCGCGATCGGCGCAGCGCTCGCGCGTACGTCCAGCCGCTCGATCGCGTACGTCGGCGACCTCACGTTCCTGCACGGCAGCAACGGCCTGCTGATCGGTCCCGGCGAGCCCCGACCGGACCTCACGATCGTCGTGGCCAACGACGACGGCGGCAGCATCTTCTCGACGCTCGAGCAGGGCGCTCCGGAGTATGCCGCGACGTTCGAGCGGGTCTATGCCACGCCGACCGGGGCCGACATCGCGGCCCTCTGCGGGGCGTACGGCATCCAGCACCGCCGGGTCGAACCCGCCGATCTCGCGGCGGCACTCGAGGAAGACGTGGCCGGTATCCGCGTCCTCGAGGTGCCGGTCGACCGAGCCGGCCGCCGTGACCTGACGGCCCGGATCGGCGCTGCAGTCAGGGCCGCGCTGCAACCCTGACAGTGGTTGTGTCATTGACATACCCACAGTAGGTTGAGTGCACGTCACGGCCGCTGAAAGGGAGTCATGGGCGACGACAGCTACGACTACATCGTCATCGGATCGGGCAGTGCGGGCGGCGTCGTCGCCGCGCGCTTGAGCGAAGACCCCTCCGTGTCCGTCCTGCTCCTCGAGGCGGGACCGGACGATGACGACGACATGATCCACCTGCCGGCGGGCTTCTCGGCGCTGTTCAAGACCAAGTGGGACTGGGGCTACCAGACGACGCCGCAGAAGCAGCTCGGCGGCCGGCGAGCCGACTGGCCGCGCATGAAGGCGCTCGGCGGCTGCTCGTCGATGAACGCCATGATCTACATCCGCGGCAACCGCGCGGACTATGACGAGTGGCGTGACGCCTACGGCGCGACCGGCTGGGGTTATGACGACGTCCTGCCCTACTTCAAGAAGGCCGAGGGCAACACCCGGCTGCACGACGAGTTCCACGGCACCGACGGTCCGCTGCACGTCGAGGACCGCCGCTACACCCACGAGCTGAGCCACGCGTTCGTCGAGTCGGCGGTGTCGGCGGGCCTCAAGCGCAACGACGACTTCAACGGCGCGGAGCAGGTGGGCGCTGGGCTCTACCAGGTGACCTGCAAGAAGGGTCGCCGCTGGTCGGTCGCGGATGCCTACATCCACCCCGCCGCCAAGCGCCCCAACCTGACCGTCCTGACCGAGGCGTTCGTCGCCCGCATCGAGCTCGAGGGCACCCGCGCGACCGGCGTGACGTACCGGCGCGGGGGAGTCACCCACACGGCGCGCGCCAGGGCCGAGATCGTGCTGTCCGCAGGAGCGATCGCCAGCCCCCAGATGCTGATGCTGTCCGGCATCGGCCCCGGCGCGCACCTGCGCGAGCACGGCATCGACGTACGCGTCGACCTGCCGGGAGTCGGCCAGAACCTGCAGGACCACCCCATCTCGGGCGCCCTGTTCTACACCAAGGACACGACCGATCTCGCCGAGTTCCTCACGCTGTCCAACCTGCTCAAGGCGCAGAAGGCCGGTCGCGGACCGCTGAGCTCCAACGTCGCTGAGGCCGGCGGCTTCTTCACGTCCCGCGACGACCTCACGGCTCCCGACCTGCAGTTCCACATGCTGCCGGCCGGCTTCTACGACAACGGCCTGCACGAGCCCGTACGCCGAGGGCTGACGGTCGCGTCGACGCTCGTACGCGTGGAGAGCAAGGGCCACATCAAGCTGCGTTCGGCCGACCCGACGTGGCACCCCGAGATCGAGCCGAACTACTACGACGACGGTGCCGACCTGGACGCGATGCTCGCGGGCTTCCGCCGGCTGTTCGAGGTCGTCACGCAGGGACCGCTCGCCAAGCACATCGCCGAGCCGTGGGAACCCGCGACGCTCAACCCCACGACGGACGACTTCATCGCCACGATCAGCCGGCTGGGGCAGACGGTCTACCACCCGGTCGCGACCTGCGCGATGGGCACGATCGAGGGCAGCGTCGTCGACCCCGAGCTCAAGGTCCACGGCGTCGAGGGCCTGCGGGTCGCCGACGCATCCGTCATGCCGCGCGTACCCCGTGGCAACACCAACGCACCCGCCATCATGGTCGGCGAGAAGGCCGCCGACCTCATCAAGGAGTCACGATGACCGCAACGCTGCAGCCAACCGTCGAGAGCGGCACGACGGCGACCTTCGAGTCGCTCAACCCCGCGAACGGCGACGTCGTCGGCGTCCACCCCATCGCCGGCAAGGCCGAGGTCGACGCCGCCGTGGCGCGCGCCCGGGAGGCAGCCGCCTGGTGGGGTGCGCTGAGCTTCGACGAGCGCGGCGACTACCTCCTGACCTGGCGCAGCGTCATCACGCGTCGCATCGCGCAGCTCGCCGAGCTGTCGCACCGCGAGAACGGCAAGCCGCACGGCGACGCCCAGCTCGAGATCATCATCGCGATCGACCACATCGCGTGGGCCGCCAAGCACGCCAAGAAGGTCCTCGGCCCGCAGAAGGTCTCGGCGGGCCTGCTCATGGCCAACCAGGCCGCCACCGTCGAGTACCACCCGCTCGGCGTCGTCGGAGTCATCGGCCCGTGGAACTACCCCGTCTTCACCCCGATGGGCTCGATCGCGTACGCCCTCGCGGCCGGCAACCCCGTCGTGTTCAAGCCCAGCGAGTACACGCCGGGCATCGGCCAGTGGCTCGCCGACACGTTCACCGAGGTCGTCCACGGTCGCCCCGTCTTCCAGGTTGTCACCGGCCTCGGTGAGACCGGTGCCGCACTCTGCACCGCCGACATCGACAAGCTGGCGTTCACCGGATCGGGGCCGACCGGCAAGAAGGTCATGGCCGCGTGCGCCGAGAACCTCACACCGGTCCTGATCGAGGCCGGCGGCAAGGACTCGCTGATCGTCGACGAGGACGCCGACATCACCAAGGCCGCCGAGGCCGCGCTGTGGGGCGGGATGTCCAACGCCGGCCAGACCTGCATCGGCACCGAGCGGGTGTACGTCCACGAGAAGGTCTTCGACGCGTTCGTCGCGGAGATCACCGAGCAGGCCAAGGGCCTGCGCGCCGCTGACGATCCGGACGCCAAGCTGGGCCCCATCACGATGCCGTCGCAGATCGGGGTCATCAAGAGCCACATCGACGACGCGATCGCCAAGGGCGCCACGGTCGTGATGGGCGGCCCGGACGCGGTCGGCGAGCGGTTCGTGCAGCCGACGATCCTGACGCACGTTCCCGAGGACTCCACGGAGATCACCGAGGAGACGTTCGGCCCCACGCTGGCGATCAACCCGGTCGCGAGCATGGACGAGGCCATCGAGCTGACCAACGCGACGTCGTACGGGCTCGCCGGATCGGTGTTCTCCAAGAAGCACGGCGTCGACATCGCGCGCCGCGTCCGCTCGGGCATGACGTCGGTCAACTCCGTCATCGCGTTCGCCGCGGTCCCCGGCCTGCCGTTCGGCGGTGTCGGGCAGTCCGGGTTCGGCCGCATCCACGGCCCCGACGGCCTCAAGGAGTTCACGTATGCCAAGGCGATCACCCGCCAGCGCATGCGGCCGCTCATGATGCTGACGTCGTTCGCGCGGGACGCCAAGACCGACAACAAGGCGATCAAGCTCATCACCGTGATGCACGGAGGAAAGAAGACGCTGAAGTAGGGCGCGCGGCTCGTCCCTCCCCCTACTCGCAGAGCTCGTGGGAGGCGCCCCCAGCCGCTCCAGCGGCTCCTTCGTCGCCGCTGCCGGGCTTCGCCCGGGCGCCTGCCGCCCCCTACTCGCTGCGCTCGTGGGGGGACCCCCAGCTCCGCTCGGCCAATGGTTGCGTGCACCCAGCGCAACCAATCTGAGGTACTCACGCCCAGAATCTAGGTAACTCGTCCGATGCAGGGTTCTACCTCATACGACGACGCTGAACTCATGATCCTGAGTCCAGAACACTTCGTCCCCGTCGAGTTGAGCCGCCACCACGCCGCGGCGGAAGCGATGTCCGAGATCGCCCGCCACCGGCGAGACCGGGTGGGATTCGCGGCGCGGCCCACGCGCAGGCCCCGGCGTGGCCTGGTCGTCCGACTCGTCAGCCTGACGGTCGGGCGGACAGCACACGTATGACCGTCGTCCCCCTGTCGGTCGGCTCCGGCATCATGGACGACATGGCCCACGACCGTACGCCCGCGACACCCCTCATCGGACGTGTCCGCGAGCTCGAGCAGCTGCTCGAGGCCGCCGGGGTCACCGATCCCACCGCCCGCGACGTCGTGCTGATCGGCGGCGACGCCGGCATCGGCAAGACCCGCCTGTTGCGCGAGCTGGGCGCCCGGGCGCGGGCTGCCGGTCACCGCGTCCTGGCCGGGCACTGTCTCGACCTCGGCGACAGCGCGCCGCCCTACCAGCCGTTCTCCGAGGCATTCGCCTCCCTCGACGAAGCCGAGCGCGACGAGCTGGCCAGCCGCTTCCCCGCCCTCGGACCACTCCTGCCATGGCCGTCGCAGGCACCCGGCGACGGTGTCGAACGAGCCGAGCTGTTCGCCTCCGTCGTCGCCGGACTCGACTCGCTGGCCACCGACCAGCCGCTCCTCCTGGTGATCGAGGACGCCCACTGGGCCGACGCGTCGACCCGGCACCTCATCCGCTTCGTGCTGTCCCACGGATTCCACGGACCCGTGCACGTCGTCGTCAGCTATCGCGCCGACGACCTCCACCGGCGCCACCCGCTGCGCCAGGCGCTGTCGGAGTGGGTCCGCCTCCCGGGCGTACGCCGCCTCGAGCTCGAGCCTCTCGACGACACCGACGTCGTCGACCTGATCCGTGCCCACGGCGCCGACGCGCTCGACAACGACAGTCTCCTGGCGGTCGTACGCCGTGCCGCCGGCAACGCGTTCTTCGCCGAGGAGCTGCTCGACGCCGGGCTCGCCAACGTCGACCGAGCCCTGCCCGAGACCCTCGCCGACCTGCTGCTGATGCGTCTCGAGCGCCTCGACGACCACGCCCGGCGGCTCGTACGCGCCGCGGCCTGCTCCGACGCCCGCCACGACTACGCGGTCCTGACCAAGGTCGTGGGCCTCCCGGAGGACGAGCTCGACGAGGCGCTCCGCTCGGCGATCGACCACAAGGTGCTGACCCGCATGGGCGACGACTCCTACTGGTTCCGCCACGCCCTGCTGGCCGAGGCCGTCCGTGACGACCTGCTGCCGGGCGAGCGGCGGCGCATCCACGCGGCCTACCTCGACGCTCTCACCTCCGGCAGCCGCCGCGGCCCCGCCGCCGAGATCGCGCTGCACGCCCTCGGTGCGGGGGAGCGCGAGACCGCCTTCCTGGCCAGCATCCAGGCGGCCGAGGACGCCCAACGGCTCTCGGGCTACGACGAGGCCGCCCAGCACTACGAGCAGGCTCTGACGCTGGTCGAGGCCGCGCCGGACGGTCTCGACCTGGTGAAGCTCGTGATCGACGCGGCATCGGCGCTGGTCACGTCCGGCCGGTTGCTGCGCGCCGTCGAGCTGCTGCGTGATCACCTCAACCAGCTCCCGTCCGACGCGCCTGCCGAAGACCGTGGGCGGCTGCTCGTGGCGATCGGCGACACGGCCTACTACGCCAACCTCGACAGCGACGCGGAGCAGGCCAGTCTCGAGGCAACCAAGGTCGTGCCCGACGAGCCGACCGAGCTGCGTGCCGAGGTCGCGGCGCTGCGGGCGCGGATGGCGTCCAACCGCAATCGGCACGACGACGCGATCGAGTGGGGCGAGCGAGCCCTGTCGATCGCCGAGCAGATCGGTGCGGCCGACGTCATCGCCGACGCCAAGGCGACACTGACGAGGGTCATGGTGCGCACGGGCGACGACCCCGAGAAGGCCAAGCGCGGATTCCTCGAGCTCGTCGAGGTCTCCCGTGCCGACGGCCACGTGCTGGGTGAGCTGCGCGGGTTGCACCAGCTCGCGTTCGTCCACTACAACGCCGGCGAGCTCGACGAGGCCGAGGGCGCGTTCCGCCGGGGCATGGACCGGGCCGCCGAGACGGGTTGGGCCTGGGGGCCTTACGGGTTCGACGGCCGGTTCTTCTCCGCGCTCATCTGCTACATGCGGGGCAGGTGGGACGAGGCCCTCGCGTTGCGTGACGTCGGCCCCGATGCGCCCGCCATCCCTGATGCCTCCCTTGCCGCGATCGCGCTCATGGTCCATGCCGGTCGTGGCAACGTCGAGGAGGTCGAGCGCACCCTCTCGATGCGGTCGCTGTGGCGTCACGAGGTCGCCGCCTCGGTGCACGCCACGTCCGGCCTGATCGAGCTCCATGGCCTCGCCGGTGACCTGTCGGCGGCCCGGCGCGCGTGGGACGACCTGGTCGAGCTGGAGTTCCGGGCCTGGGACGAGCCGCTGTTCCCCGGGGCCATCCGGTTGGCCGCGCTGCTGATCGGCCAGTACGCCTCGGCCGTGCCCTCCCTCGGCCGCGCCGAGCAGACGCCGCTGCTGGAGCAGGCCGCCGAGCTGATGGACTTCGTCGACCGGGTCGCTGAGGCCACGGTTCCCATGGGTCCTGAAGGCGTCGCCTGGCACATACGCGTGCACGCCGAGCACGCGCGGCTCCGCTGGCTGTGCGGCGTCGATGTCCCCACGGTCGACGAGCTGGCCGACCTGTGGCGACGCGCGTACGAGGCCTTCATCGGCATGGACGACCCCTACGAGACCGCGCGCTCGGCGACTCGACTGGCCGCCGTGCTCCTGACGTCCGGGGCAGAGGCCGAGGGCAAGCGGCTTCTCGGCGAGGCGCGGGCCACCGCCGAGCGGCTCGGCGCCCGGCCGCTGCTCACCGAGCTCGGTGGGCTCACTCGCCGGCCGGCCAGGTCCGAGGTCGAGCTGACGCCGCGTGAGCGCGAGGTGCTCGAGCAGGTCAGCGCCGGGCGCAGCAACGGCGAGATCGCGACCAGGCTGTTCATCAGCACCAAGACCGTGTCGGTCCACGTCTCCAACATTCTGGCCAAGCTGGGGGCCTCGGGGCGCACCGAGGCTGCCGCCATCGCACGCCGTCGGGGGCTCCTCGACGAGTGACGCCGGCGTGAGTCGATAGCCTGACGTCGTGCCATTTCACCGCTACGTCGCGCTCGGCGACTCGTTCACCGAAGGCGTCGGCGACAACGACGCGTCACTGCCCAACGGCGTGCGCGGCTGGGCCGACCGGGTCGCGGAGGTACTGGCCGGCGACGACTTCGGTTACGCCAACCTCGCGATCCGCGGCCGGCAGCTGCTCCCGATCCTCGCCGACCAGATCGAGCCGGCCCTGGAGATGAAGCCGGACCTGGTCAGCATCTACGCCGGCGCCAATGACGTGCTGCGCCCGCGGGTCGACATCGACCGACTCGTTGCGGCGTACGACCAGGCGCTCGGCCGAGTCGTGGACGCCGGGGCTCACCTGCTGATGTTCACGGCGTACGACCCCGGTGGCTCGCCGGTGTTCGGGGCGCTGCGCGGGCGTTTCGCGATCTACAACGAGCTCGTACGCCAGGTCGCCGAGAAGCACGGAGCGACCCTGGTCGACTTCTGGCGACTGCGTGACTACCGGGACGACCGGCTGTGGGACGTGGACCGCATGCACATGTCGAGCCTGGGTCACCAGCGCATGGCCATCGCGGTGCTGGATGCGCTCGGCATCGAGCACGCCCTGACGATGCCGGAGCTGCCACCCGTGCCGCTGCTCACCGCGAGGGAGCGGCGGACCGCCCACCTCGAATGGGCCAAGGCCCACGCCGCACCGTGGGTCAAGCGGCGCCTCACCGGCGTCTCGTCCGGCGACAACCTCAGCCCGCGCTGGCCGACCCTCGCCCCCGTCGAGCGGTGACTTGGCGTCCACGGTCCTGGGTGAGCGGTGAGTTGGCGTCCACGGTCTTGAGTGGGCGGTGAGTTGGCGTCCACGCGAGGGTGTCGGGTGGACGCCAAGTCACCGCTCCAGAGGGGTCAGGGCGTACGGCGCAGCGCCGTGAGCTGCAGCGCCGCGAACACCGCGACGATGCCGGCCTGCAGCAGTGTCCAGACGTTGCCGGTCGTCGTGAGGTCCAACCAGCCGAACGCGACGACCGCGACCGATGCGATGGCCCACACGATGTTGACCTCGGCGGCGAACGTCGCCCAGGCCCGGGGGACAGGCCGGCGGGTGCCGGTCACCGCGAGGATCACGGCCGAAACGGCGAGGAATGCGCCGAGCGCGAGGAAGTGGGCCGGCGACGGCCCGAGCAGTGAGTCGAGGACCGCAGCGCCGGCGAGGTATGCGAGCGCGTTCGCGCCGGTGATCGCGGCGTCGATCAGGAGCGCGGTCTTGAGGGAGACCAGGCCCGTGGTGGCAGTGGTGGTGTCAGCTGTTGTCGAGTTCATGCCGCCGAGTCTGCGCAGCCCAGGTAGGCGCCGCAATTACCCGCGAGGTCATGGCTACGCACCGATCGATCCGGAAGAGTGGCGGCATGACGACCACCGCCACGACCTCGCCCGTCGGCGCGCTGCTGCGTGACTGGCGCCGGCGCCGCCACTTCAGCCAGCTCGATCTCTCGATCGAGGCCGGCATCTCGTCGCGCCACCTGAGCTTCGTCGAGACCGGGCGGTCACGGCCCAGCCGAGCCATGGTCCTGCAGCTCGCGGCGACCCTCGAGGTGCCGAAGCGCGAGCAGAACCAGCTCCTCATCGCCGCCGGCTTCGCCCCGGCGTTCCCCGAGCGCCCGCTCGACGATCCTGAGCTCTCGGCGATCCGGGCCGGGCTCGACCGGGTCCTCACGGCGTACGAGCCCTACCCGTGCCTGGTCGTCGACCGCGGCTGGAACATGGTCATGGCCAACGCCGGAGTTGCGCCGATCCTGGAGAACGTCGCGCCGCACCTGCTGGAGTCGCCGAATGCGCTGCGCATCAGCCTGCACCCCGAGGGTCTGGCGCCACGGATCCGCAACCTCGCGGAGTGGCGGTTCCACGTCCTCGGCCGGCTGGCGCGGGAGGCGGCGGCGAGCGGGTCGGAGGTGCTGCGCACGTTGCACGAAGAGCTCATCGACTACCCAGGTGGCATGCAGCCCGGCATCGACGACGGAGGCGTGGCGGTGCCGATGGTGCTCGACTCGCCGGACGGGCCGCTGTCGTTCATCAGCACCGTGACGACGTTCGGCACGGCGCTGGACCTGACGGCCGCCGAGCTCAGCATCGAGGCGTTCCTGCCCGCCGACGACGCGACTGCCAGGGTCCTGCTGAACTAGTCCTGCGGCGTCAACGCGTCGCGCACCGGGATGAGCTTGGCGTTCGACTCGGCGAGCTCGTCGGCCGGCACCGAGTCCGCGACGATGCCGCAGCCGGCGAACAGGCGCACGACCGATCCGTCGTCCTCGATCTGCGCGGATCGCAGGCCGATGCCCCACTCGCCGTCGCCCGACGCGCCGATCCAGCCGACCGGTCCGGCGTAACGTCCGCGGTCGAGCAGCTCGATCTCGGCGATCAGCCGCACGGCCTCGGCGGTCGGCGTGCCACCCACGGCCGCCGAGGGGTGCAGGGATGCGGCCAGACTGAGGGCACTGGTGTCATCCCGCATGACGCCGGTGACGTCCGTCGCGAGGTGCATGACGTTGGGCAGGTGCAGCACGAACGGCGTCTCCGGCACATTCATGCTGGTGCAGTGCGGGGCGAGCGCCTCGGCGACCGACCGGACGGCGTACTCGTGCTCCTCGAGGTCCTTGCTCGACCGGGCCAGGGAGCCGGCGAGCGCAAGGTCGTGCGCGTCGTCTCCCGTACGCCTGATGGTGCCGGCCAGCACGCGCGACGTGACGAGCCCGCGCTCGAGGCGTACGAGCATCTCGGGCGTCGACCCGAAGAAGCCGTCGACGTGGAACGTCCAGCAGCTGGGGTAGTCCGCGGCGAGCCGGGCCAGCGGTGCGCGTACGTCGAGCGGCTCGTCGAGCGTCGCCACGAGGTCGCGGGCGAGCACGACCTTGTCGAGCCCGCCTCCTTCGATCCGGCGGACCGCCTCGCCGACCAGGCCCTGCCACGTGACGCTGTCGACCGGGCCGTCGGCGAACGTCGTGCCGATCGGCTCCGCGGGGGTCGAGGCGGTGAGATCCGGTGTCGCGCTGATGCCGAGGCCGACGACCGTGATCCAGGCGACGCCGTCGCGGCGCCCCACGACGACCTCGGGGACCACGAGCGTGCTGCCCTCGGCGTCGTCGGTGAACGTGAAGGAGCCGAATGCGACAAGGCCCGACCCGGGCACATCGACGTCATCGCGTACGACGGCGTGCGACGACAGCTCGCGCCACCACTCCGACGCGTCGGTGAACCGCTCCGGCCCGGCCGTGGTGAACTCGGCGGCGCGGCCCCACCCGACGAGCCCGTCACCCCCGTGGACCCACGCGAAACCGTCGGTCGGGGGGAGGAGCGCGAGGAGCGCACCGGGGTCGTCCAGCGGCAAGGAGCGGACCAGGAGTGGGGCCACCGCGACATCGACAGCAGGGTTGCTCACAGTCAATGAGCCTACCCGTGGCAGGGTGGGAAGGTGAGCCGAGCCGGTCTGGACAAGGAACCCCACGACGTCGCGAAGATGTTCGACGGTGTCGCCGAGAAGTACGACCTGACCAACGACGTGCTGTCACTCGGGCAGGATCGCCGCTGGCGCAAGCGGGTCGTCGATCTCGTCGCCCCGCAGCCCGGCGAGAAGATCCTCGACCTGGCCGCCGGCACCGGCACGTCGAGCCAGCCGTTCGCCGACGCGGGCGCGACGGTCGTGCCGTGCGACTTCTCGATCGGCATGCTCGACGTCGGCAAGCGCGAACGTCCGGGGCTGGCCTTCACGGCGGGCGACGGGATGTTGCTGCCGTTCGGCGACGAGACGTTCGACGCCGTCACGATCTCGTTCGGACTCCGCAACATCCACGACCCCATCGCGGGCCTGCGAGAGCTGTTGCGGGTCACCAAGCCGGGCGGCCGCATCGTGGTCTGCGAGTTCAGCACGCCGACCTGGGGACCGTTCGACGCGATCTACAGCAACTACCTCATGCGCGCGCTGCCGACGATCGCCCGCAAGGTCTCGTCCAACCCCGAGTCGTACGTCTACCTGGCGGAGTCGATCCGCGAGTGGCCCGACCAGAAGGGCCTCGCCCTGCGGATGGTCGAGGCGGGCTGGGGCAAGGTCGAGTGGCACAACCTCTCCGGCGGCATCGTCGCGCTGCACCATTCGTTCCGGCCGTGACGCCCGCCTGCGGGCCGAGGTTAGTGTGACCTCAGTTACAAGCCCCGGCCGACGGGCGTATCGTGAGACCGTGATCACGTTGTGAAGCAATTCACAAGCGCACGAACACACACAGCTCTTGCTCTGTCGGTTGAAGCCTGGGAGGTGCCGTGACGGCTTACACGCCGATCATCGTGCTGGGAGCCATTGCGGCCGCATTTGCCATCGGCAGCGTCGCGATCGCCCCACTGACCGGGCCCAAGCGCTACAACCGCGCCAAGCTCGACCGCTACGAGTCGGGCATCGAGCCGAGCCCGCTGCCCGAGGGCGGCGGCAAGGTCTCGATCCGCTACTTCATCATCGCGATGCTGTTCATCGTGTTCGACATCGAGATCATCTTCCTGTTCCCGTTCGCCGTCGCATTCGACGCGCTCGGCTGGTTCGGGCTGATCGAGATGTTCATCTTCATGGTGACCGTGTTCATCGCCTATGCGTACGTCTGGCGCCGTGGAGGCCTCGAATGGGA
>NZ_JAKFCB010000050.1:0-8004 GCF_036676885.1 Aeromicrobium sp. | reverse complement strand
AGTCATAACGGACGCCTGTCCCTGCCCGAGAGCGAGATGACCTGGCGGTTCTCTCGCTCCTCGGGCGCCGGCGGCCAGCACGTCAACACGACCGACACCCGCGTCGAGCTGATCTGGTCGCTCGCCGACACCACCGCGCTCTCCCCCGCCCAGAAGGAGCTCGCCGCCCAGCGGCTGAGCAACCGGCTGGTCGACGGGACGATCACGGTGGTGTCGTCGCAGTACCGCTCCCAGCACCGCAACCGCGAAGCGGCCCGCGTACGCCTCGAGGACCTGGTGTCGCAGGCGATCGTGCCGCCCAAACCGCGCCGCGCCACCCGTCCCAGCCGGGCGTCGAAGCAACGCCGGCTCGACGCCAAGAAGCGCCGCAGCTCGCTCAAGCAGGGCCGCTCGGAATCGTGGGAATAGCGACCACCTGACAATCGTTGTCAGGTACGCGTGATTCCCACGCACAGGAAGGACAGCAGATGAAGGTCCGCAACTCGCTTCGCTCGCTCAAGGACCAGCCCGGCTCGCAGGTCGTACGCCGGCGCGGTCGCACGTTCGTCATCAACCGGCAGAACCCACGCCTCAAGGCCCGACAGGGCTAGTGCCCTCGTCAATCGCCGGCGGTCCCCCGCTGCCGGCGATTGAGCCGACCTGCCGCGGGTACGCCCTTGCCACGCGTACCTCAGGAGGAAGCATGACGGTTGCCCCACCCGAACCCGCGCACGACCCGGCCGGTCCGAGCGAGGACGATCCCGGCAGGCCCACGACGCCGGACCTGCCCGATCCGGCGTTCCCCGAGGTGCTCCCCGGCGGCGATCCCGGCCCCGGCGGGTCGCCCGAGCCGGAGCCCGAGACCCAGCCGGATCCGGCTCCCTAGTTGATCCTGGACCGCCAGTCGGCCGGGACCGCGCCCGCGGGTCCGGGCGTCGGTTGGTCGACGGGGTGGTGGTGAGGCGGTGCGAGCTCGGGTCCGTCGAGCGCCTCGCCGTTCCGGAAGTCCCAGAACCAGTCCTCCCCGGGTTCGTACGACTGGATGAGCGGGTGACCGGTCTCCCGGAAGTGCTTCGTGCCGTGCTGGGCCGGGGAGGTGTCGCAACACCCGACGTGGCCACAGGCCGCGCACCGGCGGAGGTGGACCCACCACCCACCGTCCGCGAGACATTCGACGCAACCCTCGCCCGACGGCGGTTGCGAGACATTGATGGCTTCCATGCGGGCCAGCCTACAAACGCTCGGTCCAGGTGGACCCGACCCACAGCGTGATGACGGCGGGCACCGGGGCCTGGGTCATGAATGCACTCCGATGGGCTCTGCGTGGTGGGTTTGTAGGGTGCAGTCATGACCCTGGACGCCGGTGAGCTCGAACGCCTGTATGCCTACCCGCCGAGCGACCGGCCGTGGGTGCGTACGAACTTCGTGTCGACGCTCGACGGAGCCGCCACCGGCACCGACGGGAAGTCCGGGACACTGGGCGGCCCGACCGACACCCGCGTGTTCGCGCTGCTCCGGTCGCTCGCCGACGTCATCGTGGTCGGCGCCGGCACCGCACGCGACGAGGGCTACGCCGACTTCGAGGTCGACACCGACCTGCGTGCGCGGCTCGGTCTGTCTCCGGTCCCGACGATGGTGCTGGTGAGTCGCCGCCTCGGCATCCCTCCGGCTCTCGTCGCGCCCGGCACGGTCGTGGTGACGACTGCCGATGCCGCGCCGGAGGCGGTCGCGACGCTCCGCGAGACCGTCGAGGTCATCGCCGTGGGCCATGGCGAGATCGACTGGACCGCCGTGCTCGACACATTCTCCGAGCGGGGCTGGCACCGCGTGCTGTGCGAGGGCGGGCCGAGCCTGCACGGCGAGCTGGTCAGGCTCGACCTGGTCGACGAGCTGTGCCTCACGATCGCCCCGGTCCTTGCCTGCGGCGACGCCCCGCGGATCGCGCACGGCCACGACGCCGTGCACCACACCATGACGCTCGGCCACGCGATCGAGGCCGACGGCGGGCTGCTGACCAGGTGGGTCCGCACCCGCCACCCGTAGGCTGTCCGAGCCACGCACCCAAGGAGTCACATGAACGAGCTCGACACCGCGTCCCTGATCCTCAGGCTGTCCCTCGGCGTCACGCTGATCGCGCACGGGTGGAACCACGGTTTCGGCCCCGGCGGGCTCAAGGGCACGGCCGGCTGGTTCGAGAGCATCGGCCTGCGGCCCGCCAAGGTGCACGCGGCCGTGAGCTCATACCTCGAGCTGGCGGCGGGTGCGGCCCTGATCGTCGGCCTCCTGGTGCCCTTCGCCGCGGCCGCGGGCATCGGCATCATGACCGTCGCGTTCGTGACGGTGCACCGGCGCAACGGGTTCTTCATCTTCCGCAAGGGCGAGGGCTATGAGTACGTCATGACGATGGCATTCGCGCTGACCGCCCTCGCACTCCTCGGCGGCGGCAAGGTGTCGCTCGACCACGCGCTGGACCTCGACCTCGACGGCGTCGCGATCGGCCTCGGCGCCGCGGCCGCAGGAGTCCTCGGCGCCGCCGGGATGCTCCTCACGAGCTGGCGGCCGTCCCGCACCTCCGACTGACGGGCTAGGGCCGCACCGGCGCCAGATGCGCGTGCACCTGCGCGACCGACGCGGCACCCTCGCCGCTGGCCGACGCGACCCGTTTCATCGAGCCGGACCTGACGTCACCCGCGGCGAAGATCCCGGGAGTCGTGGTCTCGAGCGGTGCCGGCGGCCGGCCGTCGACCCAGCGATCCATCGGGATCTCGCGGCCGGTCAGCACGAACCCGCGCTCGTCCTGGACGACTTCGGGCGGGAGCCAGCTGCACCCGGGATCGGCGCCGAGCAGCAGGAACAGCCCCTCCGCGGACATCCGCTCGGTCGCGCCGGCCGAGTCCTCGAGGTCGATCCACTGCAGTCGCCCGTCGCCTCCGCCGTCGACGACGCTGGAGCCGGTTCGCACCGAGATCCGCTTGTGGGTCGCGATCTCGTTGATCAGGTACGCCGACATGGTCTCGGCGAGGCCGTCACGGCGTACGACGATCGTGACGCTTCGGGCGAACCGGGCGAGGTGGAGCGCGGCCTGACCCGCGGAGTTGCCGCCGCCGACGATGAAGACGTCACGGCCCTGCATGTCACGCGCGACGCTGGTCGCGGCGCCGTAGTGCACGCCCCGGCCCTCGAGCTCCTCGATCGCGGCGACCCCGAGCCGCCGATAGCTGACGCCGCACGAGATCAGGATCGAGCGGGCGCGCAGCGTGCCGCCCTCGAAGTCGACCTCGTGCACGTCACCCACGCGTAGCCCGGTGACCGCGCGGCCGGTGTAGAGCCGCGCACCGAAGCGGGTCGCCTGCACGCGTGCCCGCAGCGCCAGCCGCATGCCGGACACGCCCCGAGGGAAGCCGAGGTAGTTGCGGATCATCGAGCTCGACCCCGCCTGGCCGCCGATCGCATCGGCCTCGAGGACGACCGTGCTGAGACCTTCCGAGGCGCCGTAGACGGCTGCCGCCAGCCCGGCGGGTCCGCCACCGACGACCAGGAGGTCGGCGATGAAGTCGTCGCCGAGGTCGGCGGGCGTGCCGTAGAACGCCGCGGCGACCGTGCGCTCCGTCGCGGCGGTCACCGGCTCGCGGCTGAACGACTTCACGATCGGCAGCGTCGGCTCGCCGTCGATCGAGGCGATCAGCTCGCGCCCGGTCTCGCTGTCGGGGAGGAACCGCTCGTACGCGATGCCCATCCGGTCGAGGAAGTCGCGGATCGCCGGGATCGAGGACTGCGTGCCGTCGTCGACGATCTGCACACCGGCGACGACGGGCGCCGTCGCCGACCAGCTCCAGTCGGAGAGGTACTCCGAGATCGCGGTGTGGAACTCCTCGTCGCGGGCGCCCTGCGGGATGAGCAGGTATGTGTCGAGGCGGCCCTGGCCGAGCGCGGGACGAAGCTCGTCGAGCGCCGCTGCGAACTGCGCGACCGGCACCAGGGCGATCCGGCGGCTCGTCGGCGAGGCGACCCGCAGCTTGTCGAGCAGCGGCAGCGCTCCGCCTTCGATCGAGTGGTCCACCGCGACCAGCGCGACCTGTCGCCCCTCGGACATCAGGTAGCCCTTGAGCTCGTACGCCTGCGCGCCGCCCTCCACGACGTGCAGGTCGTAGTCGCGGGCGTACCGGCTCGCGAACTCGTCGGCCAGCGAGGCGTGATGCTCGGGTGTGGCGACCACCAGGATCACGGGGTTGCCGGGTGGGGACTCCGTCATGGCGCGAAACTACCCGACGCCCTCGAACGCCCGTCTCTCCGGTCGAGGCGACCGACGCGGGTCGCCCTCCCAGCCTGCGATTCGAGACGATTCGGACGACCGGACGCTGACCGATAGGCTGTCTCGCAGCGTCGCAGCAGCCGCACACTCCCAGTCCCCGGCAGGCATGACCGCGAGGAGCCCTCCCATGCGGATGAGCAAGACCCACAAGGTCGTCGTCACCGCCGTCGTGACGACGATCGCCACGGCAGCCGTGCTGACGTTCACTCGCGGCGACACCACGACAGCAGACCGCATCGCCTCACTTCCTGACGCCAGCGGCGACTCCCCCCTCGTTGCCGGCCGCACACCGGGCGCCACCAACAGGCCGACACCCAGCCCGAGCGCGGCGACACCGTCGCCGAAGGCGACCGATCCGGCCACCCAGGCGCCGAAGCCGCCGGTCAAGGCGTCGGTCGGGGCCGCGACGCCGACCACCACCAGCTCCCCGCCGCCGACGGCCAAACCGGCTCCGTCGCCCTCGCCGACGCCGACCGAGAAGAACCTGCTCGAGATCCTGCTGGGCCAGTAGCCTCAGTCAGCGGCCAGGAGCGGCGTCATGTGCGCCGCGTACCACTGCGGCCAATCGGGATCCTTCACGCCGGCGTCCTTCTCGTGCGCTGCATGCGCGACCGCCGCGTCCTCCAACGCACCCTTGACGACGTCCGCCCCGACCGGGTGACCCGCCTCGGCCAGGGTCCGCGCCATGTGGGCGGCGTACCAGCTCGGCCACTCCTCGTCGTAGACGCCACCGAGCTCCTCGGCCTCGTGCACGCCATGAGCGGTCGCGGCCCGCTCCAGGGCGTCGAGCACGAGCTTCGTGGTGAGCATGTCGGTCACCGTCCCGGGGCCCGGGTCTTGACCTCCTGGACGACCCATTCGTTGCCGTCCGGGTCGCTGAACGAGGCGAACGAGCCGTAGCCGGCCCGCTCGGGATGAGGGCCCGGCACGCGAGCCTCGGTCCCGGCGTGGTGGAACACGCCACCCGCGTCGTGGAAGACCTCCGAGACGTCGACACCGCGGCCGACGAGCTCCGCCCGGGCCTCCTCGATGTCGGACACGACCAGGTGCAGGCCCTGGACCGAGCCCGGGACCGCGGTCGTGAGGCGGTCACCGAAGATCACCGATGCCTCCGAACCCGGCGGCGTGAGCTGGACGACCCGCAGGCCGTCGTTCGCGGAGAAGTCGGCATCCTGCCGCCAACCCAGCGACTCGTAGAACTCCCTGGCGCGGTCCACGTCGGCGACGGGTACCACCACCACTTCGAGCTTCATGTCCATGACTCGTGCTCCTTTGACCCTCTCGGGGTCATCTTGGCGGATTCCGTCCGTCACCGGTCTGACTGGTTACTACGTTGGCACGCATACCGTCACCGGTCAAGGGGGTTACGCGTGATATGCTCGTGACATGGACCACGCCTTCCCCTGCGGCAACCTCTCGCTGGACTTCGTCGGCACCCTGCGCGCTCGCCGGGACGAGTCGCCGACCGAGATGTTGACGTCTCCTGCACGACTCGACTCGTGGTTCACCGAGTCCGGCATCGTCGACGGAGACACCGCGTCCCGCCCTGGGGACGTGACAGCCGCGATCGCGCTGCGCGAGGCGATCTACTCGCTCGTCGCAGCGCGCATGGCCGGCGCGGCGTTCGACGGGTCTGCCCTGTCGGTCGTCAACGACGCAGCGCGGAAGCCCTCGGTCATTCCGCAGCTGACGCCCGGAGGCCGACGCACGCAGGCCACACCGGTCCAGGCGTTGTCGACCGTGGCGCGCGATGCGATCAACATCCTCGGCGGTCCGGATGCCGACCTGCTCAAGGAGTGCTCACGCCCCGGGTGCACACAGACGTACCTCGACACGTCACGCGGTCGCCGCCGCGAGTGGTGCGCCATGGAGACGTGCGGCAACAAGATGAAGGCCGCGGCCTACCGCGCCCGCAAGCGGGGCGAGTCCAGCCGGACGACCGTACGCTAGGCGGGCAGGTCGGCGGTTCGGGGCGGCCGTGACACCAGCATCGAGATCGCCAGGAACGCCAGCCCCACGATGCCGTCGAGCCAGTAGTGGTTGCCGGTCACCACGACCACGAGCAAGATCGCCACGGCGTACAGCGGAGCCAGCCAGCGCCAGCGCGTATGCAGGCACATGACCACCGCAATCGCGATGAGGGCGGCCCACGCGACATGCATCGACGGCATCGCGGCCAGCTGGTTGGTGAAGCCCGTCCCCGGCTTGCCGTCGTACGTGCTCTGGCCGAACTCGAGACCCGTGTCGACGATCCCGAAGCCCGGCTCGAGCCGGGGCGGCGCCAGCGGATAGCCGATGTGGCCGACCAGCGCCAGGCCCGTCGTCAGGATCAGGACGTTGCGGAACCATCGGTAGACGTCTCTCCGCCGGACATACAGGAGAGCCAGGGTGCCGAACATGACCGGGAAGTGGACGTACTGGTAGATCGCGTTGACGACGCGAACCAGCGCATCGGAGTGGAGCACCCAGCCCTGCAGGCGCGCCTCGCTCGGCAGCCGCAGCGTCCGCTCCAGTGACCAGACCTGGTCGGCGTGCTCGCGGGCGACCCGCTCGCTGCCCTCGAACAGGTGCCGGCACAGCAGGTAGAAGCCCCAGAGCGCCACGAGGAGAGCGACCTGGCCGGCGGCGGCCACGCGATTGCCCCACCGCGTACCGGCAAGATCAACCGTCAGCATGGGCTCTCCTCACCGGCCGACACACGACGCCACGCACCACCTCTACCCCGTTCTGCCGGTGTGCTCACACGCTAGCTGGCCTCGGGGACGATCATGCCCTTCCGGCGGACGGGCGCACCGAGCTGTCGACCAGCCGCTCGGCGACCTCCAGGAGCGTGGAGTCATCCCGCTGCGCCGCCCGGGCAAGAACCAGGAAGGCCTGCGAGGGCACGAGCTCGTAGCGCTGCATGAGGATCCCCTGGGCCTGCCCGATCGTGGACGCACCCAGCAAGGCGCTCGCCTGCCCCTCGGCATCCTGCGCCGAGCTCAGGGCCACCGCGATGTGCGCCGCCAGGGCCAACCCGGTCGTACGATCCTCCGACTCGAACGCGTTGAGCTCGCCGGAGTAGAGGTTCAGGGCACCGAGGGTGTTGTGCGTGACGAAGAGCTGGAAGCACAACATGCTCCTGACTCCCAGCTCGTCGCTCGCGCGGCGGGACCAGCGCGGCCACCGGCGCTCGACCGTCAGGTCCCCGCTCCACACCGTCTCCTGCTCGTGGATCGACTGGAGGCACGGCCCCTCACCCAGCTCGTACTGCAGCTGGTCGCCACGGAGCGCGACGTGGTCAGTGGCGGCGGGGGTCTCGATGCGGGTCCGGTCGTACACGAGCGACAAGCCGGCGTGCTCGGCGTGCGGAATGATCTCCAACGCTCCGGCGACGGCCGACTCCAGCGTGTTCGTCAGGCTGCTGGCCGCGCCCATCGCGCGCACGGTCTCCGACAGCAGCTCCCACTCGTCCTCGGATCTCATACGCCGACCCTGCCGAGATCGCGATCGGGGGCGCGGAGCTGGGCCGAGAGGGGACAGTCGAACGGGTCACGGGCGCGCAGGCCGACGTTGTTGAGGTAGTCGACCACGATCGCGTACGAGTGGAACAGCCCGACCTCCATGTAGTCGATGCCCTCGCGTTCACAGTGCGCGCGTACGAGCGGCTGCGCCTTCTTGAGGTTGCAGCGCGGCATGTTGGGGAACAGGTGGTGCTCGATCTGATAGTTCAA
>NZ_JAKFCB010000049.1:0-12568 GCF_036676885.1 Aeromicrobium sp. | reverse complement strand
AAGGACGGTCATGGGCACGCTCGCCGACCGATAGAATCAGGGTCCGTCGACACCATGGGAGGAGCCGACATGGATGCCGACCAGCTCGACCAGATCCTGCTGATCGGCTCCGGTGTCCTGGTGCTGGCGGTCCTCGCGGTCCGCGTCTCGGTGACGGCCGGCCTCCCGTCGCTCCTCGTCTACCTGTTCCTCGGCCTGCTGCTCGGCAGCTCCGGGCTCGGCATCGAGTTCGCCGACGCGGATCTCGCCCACGCACTCGGGTTCGGCGGGCTCGTGCTGATCCTGGCCGAGGGCGGCCTGACGACCAAGTGGGAGCACGTCAGGCCCAATCTCGGCTACGGGCTGCTGCTGGCAACCCTCGGCTCGATCATCAGCGTCACGGTCGTCGCCACCGGCGGTCACTACCTGCTCGACCTCGACTGGGAGCTCGCGATCCTGCTGGCCGCCGTCCTGACGCCGACCGACGCGGCAGCGGTCTTCTCGGTGTTGCGCACGGTTCCGCTGCGGCACTCCGTCACCGGCTCGCTCGAGGCCGAGTCGGGCCTCAACGACGCCCCCATCGTCGTGCTGGTCGTGGCGATCAGCGCCGGAGATGCGCTGGAGCACGGGCTGTGGGCGCTGATCGGGTTGATCGTGTTCGAGCTGATCGCCGGCGGCGCGATCGGCTTTGCCATCGGGTGGCTCGGTGCGAACGGCCTGCGCCGGGTCGCCCTGCCGGCGTCCGGCCTCTATCCCCTCGTGGTCTTCGCGTTCGCCGTCCTGGCGTACGGCTCGGCGGCCTACGCCCATGCGAGCGGGTTCGCCGCGGTCTACGTCGCCGCGCTCGTGCTCGGAAACACCGAGCTGCCCCACCGTGTCGCCACGCGATCGTTCGTCGAGGGCATCGGCTGGCTCGCCCAGATCGGCCTGTTCATCATGCTGGGCCTGCTCGCGAGTCCCGACGAGCTGCGCTGGTGGCATGTGTGGCACGGCCTCGCCGCCGGTGCGATCCTCACGTTCGTCGCCCGGCCACTGTCGGTCGTGGCCTGCGCGGTGTGGTTCAAGCGGGGGGTTCGCGAGCAGCTGTTCGTCGGGTGGGCGGGGCTGCGCGGAGCGGTGCCCATCGTGCTCGCCACGATCCCGCTGGCCGCCGACGTGCCCGGCTCACGCGACCTGTTCAACGTCGTGTTCGTCGCGGTCGTCGTCTACACCCTGGTGCAGGCCGCCCCGCTCGCCCGGCTGGCGGCGTGGTGCGATGTCCTGAGCGACGAGGCGCGCGACGTCGAGGTCGAGGCGGCGCCGCTCGAGCGAGTGTCCGCCGACCTGCTCCAGATCCACGTGCCCAAGGGTTCCCGGCTCGCCGGCGTCGAGATCGGCGAGCTGCGGCTGCCGACGGGCGCCTCGGTCTCGATGGTCGTCAGGAACGGTGCGACGTTCGTGCCGCACCGCGCAGAGCGGATCGCGATACACGACGACCTCCTGATCGTGGCCGACCGGGCCGTACGCGAGCAGGCCGAGGACCGGCTGCGCGCAGTCGCCCGTCACGGTCGGCTGGCCGGCTGGGGCACCAACGGTGGGTGAACCGGCCCGGCGAGTCCGCTACGGCAGGGGAACCGTGGGCACGCAGGCCGTGATGTCGCGGTCGGTCATGATCTGGGTCGGCGCCTTGGACTTCAGCCCGGCGTAGTCGTCCCCGACGATCACGATGACGCCGCGCTCGACCGTGATGTCCGGCTTGCGGAAGGCGACCTTGTCCTTGAACTGGCCGGCCACGAGGCGTACGCGGGGGTCATCGGGGTCCTCCGTCAGGATCACGACGCGACGAGGCTTGAACGTGCTCTCGTTGTTGCCGATCGTGCCGCCCAGGAAGCCGTTGGCCTGCAGGTTGATCGTGACGCGGTTGGCCAGGCCCGAGCGGTTGGACGCGTTGAAGACGTTGACGGTGACGAGGTTGCTGTCGAGCTTCTCGCCCTTCTTGACCGTCTGGTTGCTGCATGTGGGCGCCGGGTCACCGGTGTCGGCGCTCGAGGTCAGCAGCCGGAACCCGATGATCCCGCCGAAGCCGAAGATCGCAGCGGCGACGAGGAGCGTCAAGGCCTGGTAGGCCCTGTTCATGCGTTCTTGTCGATCGAGTAGACGCGGGCGTGCAGCATGTTGCGCTGCTGGAGGGCAGCCCGCAGGGCGCGGTGCAGGCCATCCTCGAGGAACAGCTCGCCGCGCCAGCTCACGACGTGCGCGAACAGGTCGCCGAAGTAGGTCGAGTCGTCATCCAGCAGGTGCTCGAGGTCGAGCTGGGTCTTGGTGGTCGTCAGGTCGTCGAGGCGTACCTGGGACGGCGAGATCTCGGCCCACGCGCTCTGGGTCAGCCCGTGGTCCGGATAGGGGCGCCCGTCGCCCACCCTCCTGAAGATCACCCGGTCAGTGTAGACAGGCGACCGAATGGCCGGCGGTAGCGTATGGCCATGACGACCAGCGATGACGCCCAGGCAGCTGCCGAGGAGGCCGCCAAGGCGGCCGAGAAGGCCCGGGCAGATGCGGAGGCGGCCCAGAAGAGGGCCGACGAGCTCGCCGCGGCAGCGCGCGACGCCGAGTCGGATGCGGCTGAGGCGAGCCGGCCGAAAGCCGACAAACCGGCCGCCGGCAGCGAGATCGTCGAGATCGTCAAGGCCGGGTATGCCTTCGAGGGCACGCCGATCGAGATGGGCGCGCTGGTCGACGGCGACCCGGTGCCCGAGGCGCAGGTACGCATACCGCTCGCGATGCTCAACCGTCACGGACTGGTCGCGGGCGCGACCGGCACCGGCAAGACCAAGACCCTGCAGGTCCTCGCCGAGCAGATCGCCGCCAACGGTGTGCCGGTGTTCGCCGCCGACATCAAGGGTGACCTCTCCGGCATCGCGACCCCTGGCGCGTCCAGCGACAAGCTGCTGGAGAGGACCAGGAGCATCGGCCAGGACTGGCAGTCCGTGGCGACCCCGACGGAGTACTTCGCGCTCGGCGGCATCGGCATGGGTCTGCCGGTGCGCGCCACGATCGACGGGTTCGGCCCGACGTTGCTGTCGAAGGTCCTGGGCCTCAACGCGACGCAGGAGTCGTCGCTGGGCCTGGTCTTCCACTACGCCCGCAACGCCGCGCTCCCGATGATCGACCTGAAGGACCTGCGTGACGTGCTCACCCACCTGACGAGCGACGAGGGCAAGGGTGAGCTCAAGGCACTGGGCGGGCTGTCGGCCGCCACGGTGGGGGTGATCCTGCGCGAGCTGATCGCGTTCGCCGACGAAGGCGCCGACCAGTTCTTCGGCCAGCCGGAGATCGTCGTCGCCGACTTCCTGCGTACGGCGCCGGACGGCCGCGGCATCGTGTCACTCCTCGAGGTGCCCGGGGTCCAGGACAAGCCGGCGCTGTTCTCGACGTTCCTGATGTACCTCCTCAAGCAGCTGTTCACCGAGCTGCCCGAGGTCGGGGACTCCGACAAGCCCAAGCTCGTGTTCTTCTTCGACGAGGCGCATCTGCTGTTCGCGGATGCGTCGGACGACTTCCTCGAGTCGATCACCCAGACGGTCCGGCTGATCCGCTCCAAGGGGGTCGGCATCTTCTTCGTCACGCAGACCCCCAAGGACGTCCCCAGCGACGTCCTGGCCCAGCTGGGGTCGCGGGTCCAGCACCAGCTGCGCGCCCATACGCCCGATGCGGCCAAGGCGCTCAAGGCGACGGTGTCGACCTACCCCAACACGACGTACGACCTCGAGGAGGTGCTGACGTCGCTCGGCATCGGTGAGGCGATCGTGACCGTGATGAGCGACAAGGGCGCGCCGACCCCGGTGGCCTGGACGCGGCTCCGCGCTCCTCAGGGTTCCATGGACCCGACGCCGGCCGACCAGATCCAGGCGGCTGTCGCGGCGTCGCCACTGCTCGCCAAGTACGGCACTCCGGTCAACCCGCAGTCGGCCACCGAGATCCTCGGCGCCAAGGTCGGTCCGGCCCCGACCGCGGCCGGCGGCGACGTCGGTGCGACCGCGGAAGAGACCAGCAAGCAGTGGGAGCAGAAGGAGGCCGAGCGCGTCCAGAAGGAGGCCGACAAGCTCGTCAAGAGCAAGGCGAGGACCAGGCCGAGATCGCGGCGGATGTCGACCGTCGACCGCGCGGTGGGGGAGGCGAGCCGCACGCTGGCCCGTGAACTGATCAAGAACTTGTTCAGAAAACGTCGGTGATCGCAGGTAGTCTCAGGGAAGAAATCAGGGTTGTCTCTGGTTGCCCATGGCAACAGCAGACAGCCACAGTGGCAACAGGAAGGCGCACCTGGGCGCCTTCCGCCGGGTTCCGGCCCGGTGCATAGGCACAGGAGGCGTGATGACTCAGTCGTCACAGCAGACAAGGCGTACCGAAGTCGTGCGCAGTTCTGGTGTGCCTCTGGGTCTCAAGCGAGGCGCGATCGAGCTGACGTTCCTGGCGCTGCTCTATGTCGGCTACAGCGCCTCCCGGCTGCTCGCGTCCAACGACTTCGCGCCGGCCCGCGGCCGTGCCCTCGACATCCTGACGTTCGAGAAGTCGTGGCGCTTCGCCGCCGAGTCGTGGCTCAATGACAAGTTCGTCCAGCACGACTGGCTGGGCCTGTTCGGCAGCTACTGGTACGCCACGACGCACTACATCGCCACCGCGGTGGTCCTGGTCTGGATCTACCGCCGGAGTGTCTCCGAATACGTCACGGCCCGTCGCGCCCTGGTGTTCTCGACGATCATCGGGCTGTCGTTCTATCTCGTGATGCCGACGGCGCCCCCGCGCATGATCAGTGGCATGTACGTCGACGTGCTGAGCCTGCACTCGGCCTCGGGCTGGTGGAGCACCGACGCCTCGGCGCCCAAGGGACTCGGCGGCATCACCAACGAGCTCGCGGCGTTCCCCTCCCTGCACGCCGGCTGGGCGCTGTGGGTCGCCATCGTGCTGATCCGTGCGGGCGTGCCCAAGATCGTGCAGGCGGTGGGGCTTGCCTACTCCGTCGTCATGACGATCGTGATCATCGGCACCGGCAACCACTGGGTGCTCGACGCGGTCGTCGGCTGGCTCGTCGTCCTGGCCGCTTTCGGTGGCGTCATTGCGTGGGAGAGGCGAAGTCCGGTCGTCGCCCATGAGGACGCGACGATCCCGGTCTGACACAGTCACCCTGTGAACCCTGTCCTCCAGCAAGCCGCGCACGGAGTCAGGTTCGACTGGGGCCTGACCGGCGGCCGGGCGATCGCCGAGGGCGCGGATGTCGCCGTCGTGGTCGACGTGCTGTCGTTCTCCACGTCCCTCAGCGTCGCGGCTGACCTCGGCATCGTGGTGCTGCCCTATCCGTGGGAGGCCGAGGACGCCCCGACGTACGCCGCCCAGAACCGCGCGACGCTCGCCGTCGGGCGGAGTGTGGCGGGCCCCGGCCAAGTGAGCATCTCGCCCGCCAGCATCAGCACGGCCGGACCCATGGAACGGCTCGTGCTGCCGTCGCCCAACGGCTCGGCCATCTCGGTCGACCTCGCCTCGATCGTCACGACCGTCGTCGGTGCCTCGCTGCGCAATGCCGCGGCCGTCGCCGACTGGATCGCCCGCGAGCACGATGCCGAGACCGCGTCGATCGCCGTGGTCGCGGCCGGTGAGCGGTGGGCCGATGGATCGCTGCGTCCGGCGATCGAGGACCTGTGGGGCGCCGGCGCCGTGCTCGCCGCCCTCGAGGACCACGACTGGCCCGGGCTGTCGCCGGAGGCCGCGATGGCGGCCGACGCCTACCGGTTGATCGCCGGCCGTGAGGAGTCCCACCTGAGGGCGTCCGCCAGTGGGCGCGAGCTCGTCGAGGCGGGCTACGCCGAGGACGTCGTGGTCGCCGCGGAGGTCGGCGCGAGCAGGACCGTCCCGCTCCTCAGCGATCGCGGATTCATCGCCGCCCCCTGACGAGCAGGTTCCGCGCAGGCGTCACGCGTCCGGCCCCACGAGGTGCGCCCGCCGGCGGCTGAGGTACGCGGTCTCGGCCGGGTTCTGCGTCGCCGCGATCGCCGCGTCGTACTCGGCCCGTGCCTCCGCGCTGCGGCCGAGGCGGCGCAGCAGGTCGGCGCGGGTGGCGTGCCAGGCGTGATAGCCGCCGAGGTCGAGCGAGTCGACGATGGCCAGCGCGACATCGGGACCATCGAGCTCCGCCACCGCGACGGCCCGGTTGAGCGCGACGATCGGGGTCGGCGCGACGGCGTACAGCTGGTCGTACAGCGCGACGATCTGGGTCCAGTCGGTGTCGCGCGCGTCGTTGGCGTCGGTGTGAACCGCGTTGATGGCAGCCAGGATCTGGTACTGGCCGGGGCGGGACGACGTCGATGCGACCCGGGCGAGGCACTCGCGTACGAGCGCGTGGCCCTCGGTGATGAGGGCTCGATCCCAGCCGCTGCGGTCCTGCTCCTCCAGCGTCACCAGCTCACCGCCGGCGAACCGGGCGGTGCGGCGCGCCTCGCTCAGGAGCATGAGGGCGAGCAGGCCGGCAACCTCACCCTCGGCGGGCAGGAGCTGCCGGAGGATGCGTCCCAGCCGGATCGCCTCCGCGGTGAGCTCCACGCGTACGGGATCGTCGCCGCTGCCGGCGAGGTAGCCCTCGTTGTAGACCAGGTAGATGACCGCGAGTACGCCGCCGAGCCGGTCGGTCACGTCGTCGTGGTCGGGCACGCGATAGGGGATGTGGGCGGCCTTGATCTTGGCCTTGGCGCGGGTGATGCGCTGCGCCATCGTGGTCTCGGGCACGAGGAAGGCGCGGGCGATCTCCTCGACCGTGAGGCCGCCGAGCAGCCGCAGGGTCAGCGCCACGCGGGCCTCGGGGGCGAGGGCCGGGTGGCAGCACGTGAAGACCAGCCGGAGCCGGTCGTCCTCGACCGGTCCGGTCGGTTCGTGGGGGGTGTCGTCGGTGATCATCATGGCCGCCTGGTGCTTGGTGTCGCGCAGGGACTCGCGGCGGAGCCGGTCGATGGCGCGATTGCCCGCCGTGGTCGTCAGCCAGCCGCCCGGGTTGGGGGGTATGCCGTCGACGGGCCAGCGTTCGATCGCGGTGAGCAGGGCCTCGCCCGCCGCGTCCTCGGCGATGTCGAGATCGCCGAAGCGACGGGCGAGCGAAGCCACGACCCGGCCGTACTCCTCGCGGTAGATCCGGTCGATCTCCGCGCGCAGGTCCGCGCCCTGGGTCACTCGGGCTCGGGCTGGAACGGCCGGACCTCGACCTTGCCGCCGCAGGCCTTCGACCCCTCGGCGGCGAGCTTCAGCGCGGCGTCGAGGTCGGGTGCCTCGATGATCCAGAAGCCTCCGAGGAACTCCTTGGTCTCGAGGTATGGCCCGTCGGTGACGATCGCGTCTCCGCCCGTGCCGTCAACCGTGGTGGAGTTCTCGATGCGCTCGAGTCCTCCGCCGAAGACCCACGAGCCGTCGGCCATGAGCTTCTCGTTGAACCTCCCGGTGGCCTCGTACATCGGCTGCGCCTCTTCGAGCGGCATGTCGTAGGTCTCGGCGGTGCCGTAGACGGAAAGCATGTATTGCGTCATGTCAGTTTCCCTTCGTCGGTGGCGGCACGTCGGCTGCCTTCTACCCTCTCCACGAACGGACCAGGCCCGATACGACACCCTCTCGGAAATCCGGTGAAGTTTCCATGGGAAGCGCCCGGCCGCCTGGGTGAATCAGAGCGACCTCGCCTCTTGACTTCGGCGACATCCCGGCGTGCAATATATTGCATGCCCATACCTGAGACCCGCGAACCCGCGAGGCGAGCCCTGCTCCGCGACGACGTGTACGCGCGCCTGCGCGATGCAATCGTCGACGGGACTTTGATGCCGGGTGAGCGCGTGCGGGACCAGGACCTTGCCGCCTGGCTCGGCGTCAGTCGCACGCCGGTGCGTGAGGCGCTTCTGCAGCTCGGACAGGCCGGTCTCGTGCTCGCCGCACCCGGGCGATCGACGATGATCGCGACGCTGGATGCGCGCGACCTCCGCGGCGCACAGTCGGTCGTCGCCGCGATGCATCGGCTCGCGGTCGAACAGGCCGTCTCCCAGCTGGGTGCCGCTGATCTGGCGGCGATGCGCGAGGCCAACAAGCGCTTTGCTGCTGCCTTGCGCCGGGGCGATGCTGACGCCGCGATCGCCGCGGACGACGAGTTCCATGGCATACCGGTGAAGGCTGCGGCCAACACCGCCCTCGTGACCGTCCTCGAGCAGTTCACGCCGGCTCTGCGCCGGCTCGAACGCATGCGCTTCTCCTCACTGTCGGGCCGCGCCTCGGTGGCCCTCCACGACCGACTCGTAGACCTCTGCGAAGCCGGCGACACAGAGGCCGCAGCCGCGGTCTCGCATGAGACCTGGGAGACGCTCAGGCCTCTCATAGCGAGCCTCGAGGGGTCCACCGAGACCCCCGCCGGGCCCGCCGATGACCAGGTGCCCTGACCAGCACGGCAGGACACCTGGGCGACTACTCCAACTCCAAGGTGATCACGATGACAATCCAAGAATTCGAGCGCTTCCCGCTCACTTTCGGTCCGAGCCCCGTTCATCCGCTCGACCGCCTCAGCCAGCACCTCGGCGGTGCTCGCGTCTGGGCCAAGCGGGAGGACTGCAACAGCGGCCTCGCGTTCGGGGGCAACAAGATCCGCAAGCTCGAGTACATCGTCCCGGACGTTCTTGCCCAGGGCGCTGACACGCTGGTGTCGATCGGCGGCTTCCAGTCCAACCACACGCGCCAGGTCGCCGCCGTCGCGGCAAAGCTGGGCCTCAAGTGCCGCCTCGTCCAGGAGAAGTGGGTCGACTGGGACGACCCGGTCAACGACAAGGTCGGCAACATCCTGCTCTCGCGGATCATGGGCGCCGACGTACGCCTCGACCCGTCGGGCTTCGACATCGGCATTCGCTCGTCGTGGGAGGACGCGATCAGTGAGGTCGAGAAGGAGGGCGGCAAGCCATACGGCATCCCGGCTGGTGCGTCCGAGCATCGCCTGGGTGGCCTTGGCTTCGCCAACTGGGCGTTCGAGGTCGCCGAGCAGGAGAAGGAGCTGGGCGTCTTCTTCGACACGATCATCGTCTGCACCGTCACCGGTTCGACCCATGCAGGCATGATCGCCGGCTTCGCGGCCTTGGAGGAGAGCGCCGGAGGTCGTCCGCGGCGGGTGCTCGGCATCGACGCCTCGGCCACCCTGGAGAAGACCCGCGATCAGGTTGCCCGGATCGCCCGCAACACGGCAGAGCTCATCGACCTCGGCCGCGACCTGCGTGACGACGAGATCACGGTGCTCGAGGGTTGGGCCGGCGACCTCTACGGAGTCCCGGTCGAATCGACGATCGAGGCGATCCGCCTCAGTGGTCGTCTCGAGGCGATGATCATCGACCCCGTCTATGAGGGCAAGTCGATGGCGGGCCTCATCGACCTGGTCGGCTCGGGTGAGATCGACCGTGACTCGACCGTCCTGTACGCGCATCTCGGCGGTCAGCCGGCGCTCAACGCGTACTCGGGCGTGTTCTGAGGGGGTCTGGGGGAGGCTCTTGCGGGCGTGGGGTTGCGTGGGAATGGCCGCTGTCCTGGGGCGCGCGAGTTCGTTACCTCACGTGGCGGCGGCAAGCCTCCGCCGGGTCAGGATTCGAGGCCACCAGCAAAGGACGCGAGGGCCCGGCGTCAGCCGGGCTCCTCGCGTAGCGGCGGAGGATAGGGGATTCGAACCCCTGAGAGCTTTCACTCAACCCGCTTTCCAAGCGAGCGCACTAGGCCACTATGCGAATCCTCCGCGGACGAGGTTACCGGTCGGGTGCGGTTGCCGACGAATCGGTACACCCGAAGAATCGGGCTTTGTCCGCATACAGGCGGACAAAGCCCGATTCTCTCGTCCCGAGCGCCCGACTTGAGGGCGTACGAGGGCGCTCCGTATGATGGACGACAGCCCCTCGCGCGGCGACACATCACCCAACTCCCCCAGGGCCGGAAGGCAGCAAGGGTCAGTGAGCTCTGTCGGGTGCGCGAGGGGTCCTTCATGCCCGCCCGATCCTTGAGCCCGTCGAAAGGATCTTCGACAGGCTCAAGGATCGGAGTGCGCAGGACGGGACTCAGACGCCGACGAGCACGTCCTCGTTGACGACCGGTTCGGACTCGGCCTTCCGCAGCGCGGCCCACGCTGCGACCGCACCGGCCACGACCAGCGCGCCGGCGACGACCAGGCCGAGGCGGTAGCCACCGAGGAATGCGTCGACGGGGGCATTGCCGGCGCCGAGCAGGGAGTCCTCGCGGCTCGTCAGGATGACGCCGATGACCGTGATGCCCAGCAGCCCGGCGAGCTCGCGAGATGTGTTGAACACGCCGGAGGCGACCCCAGCCTGATCCTGGGGCATGACCCCGAGGACCGTCGCCGTCAGCGGGATCGTGAGGCCACCGCCGATGCCGATCGCGATGAAGCTCGGCATCAGGTCGAGCATGCTCGCGCCCTGGCCGAACATGGCGACCGAGGCGATCGCGGTGCCCATCAGCGCCATGCCGAACGTCACCGAGCGGTGCGCGCCGAACCGCCGGGCTATGCCCTCCGACGATGCCGCGGCGACGGCCATGAACAGCGCCATCGGCACGAACGTCACCCCGGCCCTGGTGGGGGAGAAGCCCAGGACGCCCTGCAGGTAGAGCGACGTGAAGAAGTAGATCCCGAACAGTCCGAACGCCCACAGCATGAGCGAGACGATCGCGCCTGTGAAGACGCGGTCACGGAACAGCGCCAGGTCGACCATCGGATCCGTCGTCGTGGCCTCGATGGCGACGAACGCGAGCCCGGAGACCGCCGCGACCACGAACGACAGCAGGATCGGTGCCGACGTCCAGCCGCGGGAGATGCCCTCGATCAGCGCGAAGGTCAACGCCGACAGGGCGACCGTGGATGCGGCCAGGCCCGAGAGGTCGAGCCGGCGGCTGACGGGGTCGCGCGACTCGTCGATCGCCCACATGGCGATGGCGGCGGTGACAACGCCGAGGGGCACGTTGATGAAGAAGATCCACTCCCAGGCCACGTGCTCGCTCAGGAACCCGCCCAGCAGCGGGCCGGCTGCGAGCGCGAGGGCGCCGACGGCGCCCCAGATGCCGACCGCGACGTTGCGCTCGCGCTTGTCGGTGAACGTCGCGGAGATGATCGCGAGGGTCGTCGGCGTCAGCAGCGCCGCACCGACACCCTGCACCGCGCGGCTCGCGATCAGCGTGCCGACATCGCCGGACAGCCCGGCGGCGAACGAGGCCAGCGTGAAGATGGCGAGCCCGAGCAGGAACACGCGCCGGCGACCGAACAGATCGGCGAGGCGACCGCCCACGAGCATGAGCCCGGCGAACGTGAGGATGTACGAGCTGACGATCCATTCCATGCCGGAGGTCGTCAGGTGCAGGTCCTCCTCGATGACCGGGATCGCCACGTTGATGATGTTGTTGTCGAGGTATGTCATGAACGTCGCGAGGGCGACGGCCACGAGAGCCCAGATGTTACGGCGGTCGTCCATGACCACTCCTTTACGTTGTAAATGTACGATGTAAAGGAATCATGTATGCCGTATAGTTGTCAACTGTGAAGTCCAAGAATTCGCTCAGCCCGGCCGCGGTCGTCGATCGGGCACTCGCAATCGTCGACGCCGAAGGGCTCGACGCGCTGACCGTCCGCAAGGTCGCTGATGCGTTCGGCGTCACGCCGATGGCGCTCTACTGGCACTTCGCCAACAAGGAGGCGTTGCTGGCCGCCGTGGGAGACGCCGTCGTCTCACAGATCCGGGTGCCCGACGAGGACCTCCCGCTGGAGGACTACCTCCGTGATGCGATGACCTCGCTCGTCGATTCGATGCGGGCGCACCCCAGCGCCGCGCCTCTGGTCGCGCAGCAGATCATGCAGGCCGAGACCGGGCGAGACCTCACCGAGCGCTTCCTCGACAAGCTGGCGCTGGCCGGCTTCGACATCGACCGGTCGGCGTCGATGGCGCACTATGCGATGCAGATCGCGATGACGCTGGTCAGTCGCGAGCCGGGAGCCGAGCTCGCGGTGAAGCCCGAGGACCGGCAGGCGGTGCTCGACCACAAGCGAGCGACGCTCGCATCGTTGCCCGAGGACCGTTATCCGCGCCTACGCGCAGCAGCGGACGCGATGATCGAGTGCGACAACTCCGACGAGTACTACGCCGATGGCATCGCGATCTTCGTCGCCGGCGTCATGGCCGACGCAAGGGCGCTCGCCCAGGCCTGAGCGGTGAGTTAGCGTCCACGACCCTCGTTGAGCGGTGAGTTGGCGTCCACTCCGGCACGCGAACTGGACGCCAAGTCACCGCCGCGGGTTCGAGGTGGACGCCAAGTCACCGCCGCGGGTTCGAGGTGGACGCCAAGTCACCGCCGCGGGTTCGAGGTGGACGCCAAGTCACCGCCGCAACCTCAGGGCAGGGGATCGACGACGGTGTGGTCCTCGAGGGTCGACACCAGCTTGTTCAGGTGGTGCCGGCCGTCGCCGAGGGCGTGGTCGATCGCGGTGAGCCGGCTCATGTAGTGGCCGACGCTGTACTCCGCGGTCATGCCGATGCCGCCGTGCAGCTGGATCGCCTCCTGGCCGATG
>NZ_JAKFCB010000048.1:0-7438 GCF_036676885.1 Aeromicrobium sp. | reverse complement strand
CTCCGATGTGACGCCGGCTCCGGGTGGGCGTTCACTCGAAGCGTGTTCTCATCCTAGGCGCGCAGGATGCGAACCTGCGGTGACGCGCCGAGACCAGATAGCGTCGTCGCCGTGTCCGACACCTTGCTCCTGGTCCTCGATCTGGCCGGAATCGCGGTCTTCGCGTCGACCGGAGCTCTGGTCGGCGTGCGCAAGGAGCTCGATGTCTTCGGTGTCGTGGTCCTCGCGCTGATCACCGGACTCGGTGGCGGTGTGCTCCGGGACGTGCTGATCGGGTCGGTGCCACCGGCCGCCCTCGATGACTGGCGCTACCTCGTGGTGCCGGCCGTGACGGCCCTCGTGGTGTTCGCGTTCCACCCGGCGTTCGGCCGAATGGAACGCCAGATCCTGGTGCTCGACGCGGTCGGCCTGGCGCTGTTCTGCGTCACCGGCGCGGTCAAGGCGGACGAGGCCGGGCTGGGTGTCCTCGCTGCGTCGGCGCTCGGGATGCTGAGCGGGATCGGCGGCGGCATGATGCGCGACGTGGTGGCCGGTCGGGTGCCGGTCATCCTCCGCGGTGAGCTGTACGCGACGCCGGCCTTCGCCGGGGCACTCATCGCGACCCTCGTGCACCGTGAGGGTTATGTCGAGTGGTGGTACGCCCTCGCGTTCGCGGTGTGCCTGGGGTGGCGGCTGATCGCGCTGAAGCGCGGCTGGACCGCGCCGCTCCCGCCCGGCATCGACCACGCCTAGCCCCGCTGGGCGTGACGTCAGGGCCGGCGGGGCAGGACGAGGTCGAACTCGGGATCGTGGTTGCCGAAGCGGTGGTTCGTGATCGTGACGGACTGCTCCTGCAGGAACGGCAGCGCCTCGACGCGGCCGGACGGGGTGACCGGGCCGCCGTAGATCGCGACATCGGGGTCGCCGTCGACCGCGACCGCGACGTCCTTGGCGTCCGCGCCGACGAGGCGCACGCGGGCCGGCCGGGTTGCCGCGACCTGCGCGAGCCACTCGTCGTGCGTCTCGACCCTCGCCTTCGGCGCCAGGCCGTCCGGCAGGGGCGTGCGGGAGCTGACTGCGATCGGGGCGCCGGTGCGTGTGGCGGCGAGCAGCACGCGGATGAGCTCCGGCAGGAAGCTGCCGTCGAAGCGGATCGCCACGGGCACGGGTCGGTAGCGGAACACGTTGCGCTCGACCCCGAGCTTCGAGACGTCCTTGAGGACGCCGTACTCGCGGGTCCACGCGATGTGGTCGGAGGCGGCCGCCGCGATGAGGTCACGGTGCTCGACGCCGCTGACGTGCGGGCGGGCGGCGTCGAGGAGCCGGGAGACCTCACGGGAGAGCTCGGGCGTCTCGCCGGCGCGCAACGGCCGCGGCCGCCACGTGCCGAGGTGGGTCAGGTAGTTGGGGCCGCCGGCCTTGGCGGTCGTGCCGACCGAGGACCGCTTCCAGCCGCCGAACGGCTGACGCTGCACGACGGCGCCGGTGATGCCGCGGTTGACGTAGAGGTTGCCGGCCTGGACCGAGTCGATCCACGTGTTGACCTCCTTGGCGTCGAGCGAGTGGATGCCGGCGGTCAGGCCGTAGTCCGTGGCGTTCTGCCACTCGATCGCCTGGTGGAGGGAACGCGCGTTCATGATGCCGAGGACGGGGCCGAAGTACTCGGTCGTGTGGAACTGGCTGCCGGGGCGTACGCCCGTGCGGATGCCGGGGGTCCACACCCGGGGGTCGGAGCCGAGCTGGCGCGGCGCGAGCAGCCACTCCTCACCGTCGCCCAGAGTCGTGAGGCCCTCCGCAAGCTTGCCGAGCGGCGGCTCGATGATCGGGCCCATCGTGACCTCGGGGTCGTGGGGGAGGCCGACCTTGAGCGACGAGACCGCATCGACGAGCTGGCGCTGGAAACGCTCGGACTGGCCGACCGATCCGACCAGGATCGCCAGGCTCGCCGCCGAGCACTTCTGACCGGCATGCCCGAACGCGCTCTTGACGAGGTCGGCGACCGCCAGGTCGATGTCGGCGCTGGGGGTGATGACGATGGCGTTCTTGCCGCTGGTCTCGGCGAGCAGCGGGAGGTCGGGCCGCCACGAGCGGAACAGGTTGGCGGTCTCCCACCCACCCGTGAGGATGACGCGGTCGACGTCGGAGTGCGAGATCAGCGCCTTGCTGAGCGGCCCCTCGTCGATCGTGACGTAGCGCAGCACGTCACGCGGCACGCCGGCCTGCCAGAGCGCCTCGACCATGACCGCGGCGCACCGACGGGTCTGGGGCGCTGCCTTGATGACGACACCGCTGCCCACGGACAGGGCGGCGAGCACGGACCCCGCCGGGATGGCCACGGGGAAGTTCCACGGCGGAGTGACGACCGTCAGGGTGTCGGGCACGAACTCGGCGCCGTCGACGGCCTCGAGGCGGCGGGCCGACTCGGCGTAGTAGTGCGCGAAGTCGATCGCCTCGCTGACCTCGACATCGGCCTCGGCGATGGTCTTGCCGGCCTCGGCGGCCATGACCGACACGAGGTCACCGCGCCGGGCGCCGAGCGCGCTGCCGGCCTGGTGGAGGACCCACGCGCGTACCTCGGAGCCGCGCGCCTGCCACGCCTTGGCCGCGACCCGGGTGTCCTGGACGACGCTCTCGAGGCTTGCCGGTCCCGGGATCTTGTTGTTGCGCACGGTCTCGGTGCCGAGCTGCGTGTAGGCCGAGCGGGCCAGCACGAGGCGGCCCCACTCGCGGTTGCCCTCCGTCGACGGGTCGGTGTCCGGCGTGTTGGTGAACGTCCCGGAGTGCACGGGTGCGACCTCGGTCAGCCGGTTCTGCGTGCGGTGCGGCTTCGGGACGGTGTCGTCGAGCGCGTGGACGGATGCGAAGAACCGTTGGATCTCGCGGGCCAGGAGGTCAGGCTCGTCGGCGAGCTCGAACGCGGCGGACATGAAGTTGTCGCTGCTCGCGTTCTCCTCGAGCCGGCGCACGAGGTAGGAGATCGCGACGTCGAACTCCGACGGGTGCACGACGGGGGTGTAGAGCAACAGCTGGCCGATGTCGTCGCGGACGGCGTCGACGGGGCCGCTGTCCATGCCGAGCAGCATCTCGAAGTCGACGCTGTCGCGCACGCCGCGGTCGCCCGCGAGCAGCCAGGCGTACGCGATGTCGAACAGGTTCTGGCCCGCGACGCCGAGGCGTACGGCGTCGACCCGCTCGGGCGTCATGGCCCAGTCGAGGACGCGCTTGTAGTTGGTGTCGGTCTCCTGCTTGGTCGACCACGTGGCCAGCGGCCAGCCGTGGATCGCCGCGTCGACGCGCTCCATCGCCAGGTTGGCGCCCTTGACGACACGCACCTTGATCGGCGCGCCGCCCTGCGCCCGCCGCCGGGTGGCCCACTCCTGCAGGTCCTGCATCGCGCCGAGGGCGTCCGGCAGGTATGCCTGGAGGACGATCCCGGCCTCGAGGTCGGGGAACGAGTCGAGGATCGTCTTGAACACCGCGACCGTGAGATCGAGGTCGTGGTACTCCTCCATGTCGAGGTTGATGAACGTCGGCTCGCCGGTCGAGGCGCGGTCGTAGAGCGGCGTCAGCTGCTTGACGACGCGCGCGACGGACTCGTCGAAGGCCCACATCGAGAGCTGGCTGGCCACGGAGGACACCTTGACCGAGACATAGTCGACGTCATCGCGCTCGAGCAGCTCCATCGTGCCGTCGCGGCGGTGTGCTGCCTCGCCCTCGCCGAGGACGGCCTCGCCGAGCAGGTTGAGGTTGAGCCGGTCGCCGCCGGCCCGCAGGCGCTTGATCGTGCGGCCCAGCTGCACCGGGCGGGCGTCGACGACGAGGTGGCCGACCATCCGGCGCAGCGTGCGCCGGGCGATCGACACGACCAGGGCAGGGAACAGGACCGCCGTGACGGCGCCGAGCTTGAGCAGGACGCGCTGGCTGGCCGGCAGGAACGACGGCGTGTGCAGCGCGAGCGCACGCAGGTTGCGCGCCGCGACCCGGTGGTCGTCGGGGCGTACGACGCGGTCGACGAACCCGATCGTGAACTCGAGTCCGTGTGGATCCTTGAGCAGCTTGGCGAGGCGTTCGGCGGAGGGATCGGTTCGGCGTGCCGATGCGCGCTCGGGATCGATCCAGGTGCGCACGAGCTCGACGCTGCGCTCGGCCAGAGTGAGTTCGGTCATGTCGTGCCCAAGGTTAGTGCCACAACGCCTCGAAGATCACCAGGCGGCAGTACTTGACGGAGAGCGGATGCTCCAGGCGACGGCCGAGGCGGCCAGGCCTGCGATCAGCGGGACCAGGAACCCCGCGGATGCGCCCTGATGATCGATGACCCAGCCGGCGACGGCGGCACCCGGGGCGACACCGACCGCCATGCCCGTGCCGGTCCACGTGAGCGCCTCGGTGAGCCGGGATGACGGGACGCCGAGCTCCGTGATGTTGACCATCGCGATCAGCGTCGGCGAGATCATGACGCCCGCGAGGAACATCCCCGCGGCAAGCCAGACCGAGCTCGGCAGCAGTCCGAGCGGCGCGAACAGCAGCGCGAGCGCGAGCATGGCCACCCGGAACTGGCGCAGTGGGTGATGCGTCTGGGGCAGTGCCCCCACCGCGAGCCCGGCGATGAGGCTGCCCGCGGCCCACACCGCGAGCACCGCGCCCGCTGCACCGGGCCGGCCCTGCTCCTCGGTGAAGGCGACCACGATGACCTCGGTCGACCCGAAAAGCGTGCCGAGACCGACGGAGACCGCGACGAGCGGGCCGAGAAGCTGCCAGCTGATCGGAGCCCTCGGCTGGCCGTCATGGGCAGTCAGCGGGGGAGCGGTGCTGCGCTGGAGTGCCAAGGCCCAGGAGCCGAGCGTTGCCGCGGCACCGGCGAAGACCAGGCCGGAGATCCCGGCCACCTCGAGCGTCAGGAACGTCACGAGCACCGGGCCGACCACGAAGACGACCTCGTCCAGAACGGCCTCGATCGAGAACGCGGTGTTGAGCTGGCTGCGTTCGGAGACTGCGTGCGTCCAGCGAGCCCGGACCATGCTGCCGGTCTGGGGCGTCGCCAGGCCCGCGACGATGGCACACAGGTGCGGCAGCGGCGCCGACCAGTCGGCCTCGATCGCCATGAGGGTCAGCGCGATCCCCACCGCGTACGCGGCACCGACGGTCCACAGCACCTTGGCCTGGCCGACGCGATCGGCGAGTCGGCCCTGGAACGGGCCGAACGCGGCCGCCGCCAGGACGTACGCCGCCGCCATGACGCCCGCGCGGCCGTATGAGCCGGTGCGGTCCGACACGAGCAGGACGATGCCCAGGCCCGTCATCGACAGCGGCAGCCGCGACCACAACGCCGTGAACGAGAAGAGGGCAGCACCGGGCCGTGACAGCACGTCCCGATAGGTCGTCAGCATCGAATTGCCTCCCAGCCAGAGAACCCTATCCGTGCTGGTGGGATGATTGCTGCATGAACGCCCGGCCCTTCGACGCGCTGCTGCTGGTGTCGTTCGGTGGACCTGAGCATCCAGACGACGTCGTGCCGTTCCTCGAGAACGTCACGGCCGGCCGCGGCATCCCGCGCGAACGGCTCGAAGAGGTCGGTCAGCACTACTACCTGTTCGGCGGCAAGTCCCCGATCAACGAGCTCAACCTCGAGCTGCTCGACGCGCTCCGCAAGGACTTCGCCGACAACGGCGTCGACGTGCCGATCTACTGGGGCAACCGCAACTGGGACCCCTATCTCCGCGATGCCGCACGCCAGATGGCGGCCGACGGCGTCACGCGTGCGGCGTGCTTCGTGACCAGCGCCTACTCGTCATACTCCGGCTGCCGCCAGTACCGCGAGGACCTGTTCGACGCGGTCAGCGGGCTCGAGATCGAGCTGAGCCGGCTGCGGCACTACTTCAACCACCCGGGCTTCGTCGGCCCCTTCGTCGAGGCGACGTCGGAGGCGCTCGCGGGTGCGCCCGACGGCACTCACGTCGTGTTCGTCACGCACTCGATCCCCGAGACGATGAACCTCGCGAGCGGGGGCCCCGGCCGGGGGCTGTACCTCCGCCAGCACGAGAGCGTCGCCACGCTGGTCGCCGAGAGGGCCGGCGCGCAGCGCTGGTCGCTGGCCTACTGCTCGCGCTCCGGCTCGCCGCACATGCCGTGGCTCGAGCCCGACATCAACGACCACCTGCGCGAGCTGCACGAGGGGGGCGTCTCCTCGGTCGTCGTCGTGCCCATCGGCTTCATCTCCGACCACATGGAGGTCATCTACGACCTCGACACCGAGGCCAAGATGACCGCCGACGGCCTCGGCATGGCATACGACCGGGTCGACACGCCCGGCGCTCACCCCGACTTCGTGTCGATGGTGCGTGACCTGCTGCTCGAGCGTGCGGCGGTGGAGCGCGGCGAGCAGGTCGAGCGCTGCTCGCTGGGTGATCTCGGCCCGTCGCACGACGTGTGCCCGGTCGACTGCTGCCTCAACCCCCGCACCCAGCTCCCCACCATCGCGTAAAGGGCCCACCAAGAACATGAGCGAGACACTGCTGGCGTTGGCACGCGAGGTCGGACGTGAGGCTGCGGCGTTCGTCGCGGGCCGACGCCCGGTCGGACGGGTCGACATCGCGTCGACCAAGTCGAGCCCGACCGACGTCGTCACCGAGATCGACGAGGCCTGTGAGCGGCTGATCCGCGAGCGCATCTTCGCCGTGCGGCCCGACGACGGGTTCGTCGGCGAGGAGGGCAACGACGTGGTCGGCACGACCGGGGTCGACTGGGTCGTCGACCCGATCGACGGCACGGTCAACTTCGTCTACGGCATTCCGACCTACGGCGTCTCGATCGCGGCACAGCAGGACGGCGAGGTCGTCGCGGGCTACGTCATCAACATCGCGTCAGGCGCCGAGTGGGGCTCGGTCCGGGGCGCCGGGGCGTGGCGCTACGACGGCGACGCCCGCCGCATGCTGGCGGCCCCGCAGCCGGAGTCCGTGGCGCATGCGCTGGTCGCGACCGGGTTCAACTACATCCCGGAGATCCGCACGACGCAGGCCGCCGCGATGGCGACGTTCCTGCCGCAGGTCCGCGACATCCGCCGGATCGGCTCGGCCGCGCTCGACCTGTGCGCGCTGGCCGAGGGCCAGTACGACGCCTACCTCGAGCAGGGACTCAAGGCCTGGGACCTCGCGGCCGGGGGCCTGATCGCGGCCGAGGCGGGGCTGATTCTCAGCGGCTTCGACGGCGGCCCGGATGAGCGTATGGTCATGGCGGCACACCCTGCGATTGCTGAGGAATATTTCGCCCTCGTACGTGCTTGTGGGTTCTGACGAACGGAACATTTGGGGCGTGTGGCACAATCACGCCGGTTGTTCCGCACAAAGGGAGATTTGATGGCTACCGATTACGACGCACCGCGCAAGACCGAGGAAGAGCAGTCCGAGGACAGCATCGAGGAGCTCAAGGCGCGTCGGCACGAGAAGAGCTCGGGCAAGGTCGA
>NZ_JAKFCB010000047.1:0-9983 GCF_036676885.1 Aeromicrobium sp. | reverse complement strand
AGAGCCGCAGCGCTGGCTCGTGCTGTCGGTGGCCTACCAGTTCCGGCTCGGCGAGCTCGGCGCCCCGATCGCGTACGCCGAGCTGGCTCGCACCCTCGGCGTCGAGATCGGCCAGCGCGCGCCGGCCGCAGACGTCCGCGAGGCTGTGCTGGGGCTGCGGCGGGGCAAGGGCATGGTGCTCGACCCGGCTGACCACGACACGTGGAGCGCCGGCTCGTTCTTCACCAATCCGCTGCTGTCGCCCGACCAGGCCGATGTGCTGCCGGCAGAGGCCCCGCGCTTCCCGCAGCCCGACGGCACCGTCAAGACCAGCGCCGCCTGGCTGATCGACCATGCGGGCTTCTCCAAGGGTCACACCCGCGGACGCGTGGGCCTGTCCTCCAAGCACGTCCTCGCGCTGACCAATCGCGGCGGCGCCACGACTGCTGAGCTCCTCGAGCTCGCCCGCGAGGTGCGCGACGGCGTGCGCAAGGCGTACGGCATCACGTTGGTCAACGAGCCCGTGCTCGTCGGCTGCGAGCTCTGAGCCCTCAGCCGACGCTCCCGATGATCGTGTCGGAGTAGTAGGAGTCGCCGTACGAGTCTTCGTCGAAGCCGCCATTGACCCCGATGACGATCAGGATCGTCACCCCGATGAGCACGAGCACCAGCAGGCAGGTGCCGATGATGCCCATGATCTTGCCGGCGCTGGCCTCGCTTCGGCCGGAGTAGGCGCCGGGGTTGGCATCGATCTCCTTGACGGCCTTGGCGCCGAGGATCCAGGCGACCGGCGCGAGCAGGATCGGCAGGACGCAGGCGAAGAGGCCCGCGAGGCTGACGATGCCGAAGACCATTGCGGTCGTGGCCTGCGGGTGCTTGGGCGGCTGCTGGGGGACCTGCGGATACCCGTAGCCCGGCGGCGGATACTGCGGCGGCGGGGGATAGGCATTGCCCCAGTTGGGCGGCTGCTGGCCATACCCCGGAGGCGGCTGCTGGCCGTAGCCGGGGGGCGGCTGCTGGCCGTAGCCGGGAGGCGGAGGTTGGTAGCCGGGAGGCGGGGGCTGCTGGCCCGCCGGCGGCGTCGGGTCGGACGGGTTCCCGGGCTGGTCGTCGCTCATGGGAACACCCTTCCACAGCCGAGTGGCTCAGGTGCCGTATCCCGCGTCGTAGTGGGTGCCAATCACCATGAGGGCGCCGACCACGAACAGCATGAGGAGAGCGGCCCCGAGGATCGCCGTGCCGACGATGCCGAGGATCATGCCCGCTCTGGCCTCGCCGGCCCGCCGATAGCGGGTGGGCTGACGCTCGGCCTCGCGATCGGCGACCGCTCCGAAGTACCACGCCAACGGGCAGACGAGGATCGGCAGGAGCAGGACGAAGAAGCCGGCGACGCCGACGATGCCCAGGACCAGGGCCGTCGTGGCCCGCGGATGCGCCGGCAGCCGCACGGGCTGCTGGGCGTACCCGTACGGGTACGGGTACGGATGGGGCGTCGCCATGGCTCAGCTCCCCTCTCCGCTGGTGGACAACCAGGCCTCGATGCCCGTGAGCGTCGCGCTCACGGTGTCTGAAGGAGCGTACGACCTGCGGATCGACATTCGCGCGAGTTCGGCGAGCTCGGCATCGGTGAAGTCCTGCGCGGCACGCAGCACGGCGTACTGGCCGGCCAGGCGCGAGCCGAACAGCAGCGGGTCGTCCGCGCCGAGGGCCACGTCGATCCCGGCCGCGGTCAACGTACGGACGGGCACCTCCTCGAGCGTGCTGTAGACGCCGAGCGACACGTTCGAGGTCGGGCAGACCTCGAGCGCCACACCGTCACTGGCGAGGCGGTCGAGCACGGCTGCGCTCTCCGACGCGCGTACGCCGTGCCCGAGGCGGTCGGGATGCAGGTGGTCGAGGCACTGCGTGACGTGGGCCGCGCCGCGCAGCTCGCCACCGTGGGGCACCAGGGCGAGCCCCGCGCGCTCGGCGATCGCGAACGCCGGCCCGAACGCCGTGGTGTCGCCACGGCGCTCGTCGTTGGAGAGGCCGAAGCCGATCACGCCGCGGCCGGCGTACTGCGCAGCCAGCCGGGCGAGCGTACGGGCGTCCATGGGGTGACGAGTGCGGTTGGCCGCCACGACGACGCCCATCCCGATGCCGGCGCGCTCCGAGGCGTCGCGCACGGCGTCGATGACCAGGTCCGTGAACGCCGTGATGCCGCCGAACCGTGCGGCGTAGCCCGACGGGTCGACCTGGATCTCGGTCCAGGCCGAGCCGTCGGCGGCATCGTCCTGCGCGGCCTCGAAGATCAGCCGGCGCACGTCCCCCTCGGTGCGGAGCACGGAGCGCGCCACGTCGTACAGCCGCTGGAACCGGAACCAGCCCTTCTCGTCGGCCGTGCTGAGCTGCGGCGGCCAGTCCTCGCTCAGCGACGCGGGCAGGCGTATGCCGTCCCGTTCGGCGAGCTCGAGCAGCGTGCTGTGCCGCATCGAGCCGGTGAAGTGCAGGTGGAGGTGAGCCTTGGGAAGCCCCGAGAGCGACCTTCTCTGGTCAAGCCCGGGTGCGACGCTCACGGGCCCCATTCAACACGTACACGTGATCGAGCTCGGCGTACGACCCTTGGGGCTCCGATCAGTGGTGCTTGCCGTCGGCCGCCTCGGCCGCCTTGCGCACCGCCGCAGCGACGCGCTTGTGCACGTCGGCGTGGAACACGCTCGGCACGATGTAGTTGGCGTTGAGCTCGTCGGCCGAGACGCTGCCGGCGATCGCGTCGGCGGCAGCGAGCAGGATGTCCATCCCGATGCCGTGGCTCTGGGCATCGAGCAGTCCCCGGAAGATGCCGGGGAAGGCGAGGACGTTGTTGATCTGGTTGGGGTAGTCCGAGCGACCCGTCGCCACGACGCGGGCGTGCTCGCGGGCGATGGCAGGGTCGATCTCGGGATCGGGGTTGGCCAGCGCAAACACGATCGAGTCGTCGGCCATCGACTCGACGTCCTCGGCGTTCAGCAGGTTGGGGGCGCTCACGCCGATGAACACGTCGGCGCCGGGCAGCACGTCGCGCAGCGTCCCGGTGAGCTTGTCGGCGTTGGTGTTGTCGGCGATCCACTGCAGCGACTCGTCGAGGCCCTCGCGGCCCTCGTGCACGACGCCTGCGACGTCGCACACCACGACGTGCTTCACGCCGGCGTGCATCAGCACCTTGAGGACCGCCGTGCCCGCCGCGCCGGCGCCGGCGAGCACGATGCGGGCCGAGCCGATGTCCTTGCCGACGACCAGGAGCGCGTTGCGGAGCGCGGCGAGGACGACGACCGCGGTGCCGTGCTGGTCGTCGTGGAAGACCGGGATGTCGAGGCGCTCGCGCAGCCGGGCCTCGATCTCGAAGCAGCGGGGCGCCGAGATGTCCTCGAGGTTGATGCCGGCGAAGCCGGGGGAGATCGCGGCGACGGTCTCGACGATCTGGTCGACGTCCTGCGTGTCGAGGCAGATGGGCCAGGCATCGATGTCGGCGAAGCCCTTGAACAGTGCCGCCTTGCCCTCCATGACCGGCATCGCCGCGTGAGGCCCGATGTTGCCGAGCCCGAGCACGGCCGACCCGTCGCTGACGACGGCGACGCTGTTGCGCTTGACCGTCAGGCGCCGGGCGTCCTCCTTGTCCGCCGCGATCGCCATGCAGATGCGGGCGACGCCGGGCGTGTAGATCATCGAGAGGTCGTCGCGGTTGCGCAGCGGGTGCTTGGTCGCGGTCTCGATGACGCCGCCGAGGTGCATCAGGAACGTCCGGTCGGAGACCTTCTCGACCTTGACGTCGCTGATCGCCTCGAGCGCCGAGACGATCAGCGCGGCGTGGTCGGTGTCGGACGCGGCACAGGTCAGGTCGATCCGAAGGGCCTCGGCGCCGGACGCCGTGACGTCGAGCGCGGTGACGATGCCGCCGGTACGTTCGACGGTCGTCGTGAGCTCACTGACCGCCGATCCGCCGGACGGCACCTCGAGTCGGATCGTGATGGAGTAGGAGATGCTGGGAGCAGTGGCCATGGACCCACTCTAAAACATGAGGAAATGCTCAGGTTCTCCGGCACTCGGGCTCGGTTCGACGGGGGCAGTCCGCACCACGTACACTTGACCCACCGGTGAATATTCACTCTAGATCGTCATGCCCTCAGCAGGTTTGGCCCTGGAGAGGAATTGACTGAGGGCACTAGCTCAACTGGCAGAGCATCGGTCTCCAAAACCGAAGGTTGGGGGTTCAAGTCCCTCGTGCCCTGCGAGACATGACAACGAAGAACGAAGGAGTACCGTGAGCGACCGTCACGAGCTGGCCGGCACGTCCGGCAAACGCACGTCGCCGATCACGTTCTACCGCCAGGTGATCGCCGAGCTCCGCAAGGTGGTCTGGCCGACTCGCCCCCAGGTGATCAACTACTTCTGGGTCGTTCTCGTCTTCGTGCTCGTCATGATGGCCATCGTCGCTGGACTCGACTACGGGTTCGGCAAGGCCGCTTTCTGGATATTCGCGTAGCAACCAAAGGATTTCTGTGACTCAAGGTTTCGACCCTTCGACAAGCTCAGAGACCGAAGAGGTCTCCGAGCTCGAGTCGCCGACCCCTCCGGCCGACGACGCCGGCGCCGGGATCGACGCGCCTGCTGCACCCGAGGCTGAGGCCGAGGACGCGGCGGTCGTCGACGAACCCGTCGAGGAGACGATCGCTCCCGACGCCCCGGTCGAGGCTGTGGTCGACGGCGAGCCGGCCGACGACGTTGCCGCCGAGGACGCTGTCGAAGCGGCCACCGACGAAGCAGCTCCGGCCGTCGACGAGCCGGTTGCCGATGCGCTCCAGGAGTTCCGCGATCGCCTGCACAACCAGATCGGCGACTGGTACGTAGTCCACACCTACTCCGGCATGGAGAAGCGGGTGAAGTCCAACCTCGAGAACCGCGTGACCTCGCTCAACGCCGAGGACTACATCTTCGAGGTCGTCGTCCCGACCGAAGAGGTCGCCGAGATCAAGAACGGCCAGCGCAAGCTCGTCAAGCGCACCGTGCTCCCGGGCTACGTCCTGGTCCGCATGGACCTCACCGACGAGTCGTGGGGCGTCGTCCGCCACACGCCGTCCGTCACCGGGTTCGTGGGCAACTCCCACCAGCCCGTACCCCTCAGTCTTGCCGAGGTCGAGAGCATGCTCGCCCCGGCAGTGGAGGCAGAGGTCGCAACCGCGGCCGACACCCCCGATCAGCAGCAGGCGAAGGCCTCCAAGGTCGAGTTCACCGACTTCTCCGTCGGCGACTCCGTCATGGTCGTCGATGGCCCGTTCGCCACGCTGCACGCGACCATCACGGAGATCAACATCGACGCACAGAGGGTCAAGGCCCTCGTGGAGATCTTCGGCCGCGAAACCCCGGTCGAGCTCAGCTTCACCCAGATCCAGAAGGTGTGATCGCGCAGCGATCGCAGGTCGAGTAGCCGCGAGGTACGAGCGGCGTATCGAGACCACTGAGCCCGAGCGAACCATTAGCAACAATCATCATCAAAAGGACCCGAGAAATGCCTCCCAAGAAGAAAGTCGCAGCCATCGTCAAGGTGCAGCTGCAGGCCGGTATGGCCAACCCGGCGCCGCCCGTCGGCACCGCGCTCGGCCCCCACGGCGTCAACATCATGGAGTTCTGCAAGGCCTACAACTCGGCCACAGAAGCCATGCGTGGCAACGTCGTCCCGGTCGAGATCACGATCTACGAGGACCGCACGTTCAGCTTCATCACCAAGACGCCGCCCGCGGCTGAGCTGATCAAGAAGGCCGCCGGTCTGCAGAAGGGTTCGCCCGTTCCGCACAAGGACAAGGTCGGCAAGATCTCCAAGGACCAGATCCGCGAGATCGCCACGACCAAGATGCCGGACCTCAACGCGACCGACATCGACGCCGCCATGAAGATCGTCGAGGGCACTGCGCGCTCGATGGGCGTCACGACGGACTGACACAGCAACACTCATCAAGCAGTAGGTGGCAGGGCCCGCTGGGCCCGTTCAGACCACAACTGGTTCATACAGAAGGAAGACCAGAGATGGCACAGCACAGCAAGGCATACCGACAGGTTGCCGACAAGATCGACAAGGACAGCCTCTACACGCCGCTCCAGGCCACGACGCTGGCCAAGGAGTCGGGGAGCAAGAAGTACGACTCGACCGTGGATGTCTCCATGCGTCTTGGCGTCGACCCCCGCAAGGCCGACCAGATGGTGCGCGGCACCGTCAACCTCCCTCACGGCACGGGCAAGACCTCACGGGTCCTGGTCTTCGCCACCGGCGCCAACGCTGACGCCGCACGTGAGGCTGGAGCCGACTTCGTCGGTGCCGACGAGCTCGTCGACAAGGTCAACGAGGGCTGGCTCGACTTCGACGCCGTCGTCGCGACGCCGGACATGATGGGCAAGGTCGGTCGCCTCGGCCGCGTCCTCGGCCCGCGCAACCTGATGCCCAACCCCAAGACGGGCACCGTCACGACCGACGTGGCCAAGGCCGTGTCGGACATCCAGGGCGGCAAGATCGAGTTCCGCGTCGATCGCCACGCCAACCTGCACTTCGTGATCGGCAAGGCGTCGTTCACCGCCGAGCAGCTCGCCGAGAACTACGGCGCCGCGCTCGACGAGGTTCTGCGTCTCAAGCCCGCGAGCTCCAAGGGCCGCTACGTCAGGAAGATCACGATCTCCACGACCAACGGTCCTGGTGTTCCGGTCGATCCGAGCCGCACCAAGGCATACAGCGTCGACGAGGCCTGAGCTCACCGTCTGAGCCTCCGAACGACACCACGAAAAGCCCCCGGCCGAGCCGGGGGCTTTTCGCATGCCCCCGGACTTTCCGACACGTTGTCAGCCTCCTATGCTCGTGCCATGACGATCTCTCGAAAGCTGTCCGCGCTCGTCGCCGTCGTGCTCCTCGCCGGCCTGTCCCTGTCCGCCTGTGGCGACAAGGACTCCGCAGGCGACGACTCCGGCTCGAAGGCCGGTGGGGGCGGGGAGACCGCACTCACCGAGGCCAACTTCTCCCAGGTCCTCGCCGATTCGCAGGTCAAGGCCAAGTCAGCCCACGTCGACATGACGATCGGTATGGGCGGTCAGGCCGTCAAGGCCCAGGGCGACGTCAAGGTCGGCTCGTCACTCAAGGACACCGCCATGACCATGACGATGGACATGGGCTCGTCGATGACGTTCGACATGCGTCTGGTGGACCAGGTGTTCTACATGAACATGGGGCAGGTCACCGAGGGCAAGTACCTCAAGATCGACCTGACCGACGACAGCAACCCGTTCGCCCAGCAGTACGGCCAGATCATGGACCAGATGGACCCGGCCAAGCAGATGGAGCAGCTCCAGGAGGCGGTGACGTCGTTCGAGAAGAAGGGCGAGCCGAAGACGATCGACGGCGTCAAGGCGCAGCCGTATGTCGTCACGGTCGACACCAGCAAGATCAAGGCCTTCCAGGACCTGCCGGCCGCTTCGGCCAGCCAGATCCCGAAGACGATCGTCTACACGATGTACGTCGGCCCGGACGACTTGCTGCGCCGTATGGAGTTCGAGCTCGCCGGATCGAAGTCGACGATGGACTACTCCAAGTGGGGCGAGCCGGTCGACATCAAGGCACCGCCCGCCGGCGAGATCTCCGACAAGGACTTCAGCGAGCTCGGCGGAATGCCGACACCCGCCGCCTGAGCTCCGCACGGTCGGCCGGCGATTTGGTCGCCGTCCGGCCGTGCCCTACTCTGGACCTACCGAAGACCGCTGGTCGGTGACTCGCAAGAGTCGCACGAAGCGCCCGAAAGGGCGGCCCGCGCAGGCTGCAGATGTTGGTCCATTCAACGTCCCGTGCCCTGTGCCGGGACGTTTTTTCGTGTCGGGCCCGTGTACGCACATGGGATCGCAGTCGTCGGATGGACCCATGTGCTGGAAGGAGACCCATGGCAAACTCGGAAAAGACAGCAGCCGTCGCCGAGCTCGCGGAAAGCTTCCGCGAGTCGAATGGCGCTGTTCTCACCGATTACCGCGGTCTCACCGTGAAGCAGCTGCAGGAACTGCGGCGCACTCTCGGTGCGAACGTGAGCTATGCCGTCGCCAAGAACACGCTGACCAAGATCGCCGCCAAGGACGCAGGAGTGGAGATCGACACCGATCTCCTCGTCGGTCCGACCGCCATCGCCTTCATCAAGGGCGATGCGGTGGAGGCGGCCAAGGGTCTGCGTGACTTCGCGAAGGCCAACACGCCACTCATCATCAAGGGGGGCTTCCTCGACGGGAAGATCCTCACTGCTGACGAGATCAACAAGCTGGCCGACCTCGAGTCGCGCGAGGTCCTCCTCGCCAAGCTCGCAGGTGGCATGAAGGCCAGCCTGACGAACGCCGCGTCGCTGTTCAACGCCCCGCTGTCGCAGGCCGCCCGAGTTCTGGGTGCCCTGCAGGCGAAGGCCGAGGCCGACCCGTCGGTTCTGGCAGCCGGCCCCGCGCCTGCTGCCCCTGTCGAGGAGGCCCCCGCGGCCGAGTCGGCGGAAGCAGAAACTCCGGCCGAGGCACCCGCCGACGCCGCCCCTGTCGAAGCGTCTGCCGACGCCGAGACGACCGAGGGCTGAAAGCCCGATTCACATCGGGACCCCCTCGGGGTCTCAATAACGGAAGGACGCCACCATGGCGAAGCTCAGCACCGGCGATCTGCTGGATGCATTCAAGGAAATGACCCTCATCGAGCTCTCGGAGTTCGTGAAGGAGTTCGAGGACACGTTCGACGTCACCGCGGCCGCTCCGGTTGCCGCGGCTGCCGCTCCTGCTGCTGGTGGCGCTGCTGCCGGCGGTGAGGCTGCCGCTGAGCAGGACGAGTTCGACGTCATCCTCGAGGGTGCCGGCGAGAAGAAGATCCAGGTCATCAAGGAAGTCCGTACGATCACGGGCCTCGGTCTCAAGGAGGCCAAGGACCTCGTCGAGGGCGCCCCGAAGCCTGTTCTCGAGAAGGCCAACAAGGAAGCTGCCGACAAGGCCAAGGACGCCCTCGAGGCGGCCGGCGCCAGCGTCACCGTCAAGTGACTCGTCGCTGAATCCATTCGAGAGCGCCCCTCCTTCGGGAGGGGCGCTCTTGTCTGTCCGGACGTGACGCGATGTCTGTTCGGGGTGACGTGGCTCACGGTTGTGACTCAGAGTTACCTGGGGTATGTTTCAGCGGGTCCCGCGGTTGTTACCCGCGAGTCACGAAGCGTCGCGAGAGGCGTAACCTCGGTTGTCATTTCTCGTTACTCTCTGTGTCCGCGGTCACACGACCTAGGATGAGAAAGTTCGGCCGGCAATCGTCGGCAGACCACGGCAAGCAAGGAGGGGCCGACCGTGGGCGTTGAAGTCGTCGTCGAGGGGCTGACCAAGAAGTTCGGCAGCTCACTCATCTGGAAGGACGTCTCGCTGACCCTTCCGGCCGGTGAGATCTCCGTCATGCTCGGCCCGTCCGGCACCGGCAAGTCGGTGTTCCTGAAGACGTTGATCGGTCTGCTCAAGCCCAACGAGGGCCATGTGTGGATCGAGGGCACCGACATCGCGAACTGCTCGGAGAAGGATCTCTACGAGATCCGCAAGCTGTTCGGCGTGCTGTTCCAGGACGGCGCGATGTTCGGCTCGATGGACCTGTTCGACAACGTGGCCTTCCCCTTGCGTGAGCACACCAAGAAGACCGAGTCCGAGATCCGTCAGATCGTGATGGACAAGATGGAGCTGACCGGCCTGGTCGGTGCCGAGAACAAGCTGCCCGGTGAGATCTCCGGCGGTATGCGCAAGCGCGCCGGCCTGGCCCGTGCCCTGGTGCTCGATCCCGAGATCCTGCTGATCGATGAGCCCGACTCGGGTCTCGACCCGGTCCGCACGTCCTACATCAACCAGCTGTTCATCGACCTCAACGCCCAGATCGATGCGACATTCCTGATCGTGACGCACGACGTCAACACCGCACGCACCGTGCCCGACAACATCGGGCTGCTCTACCACCGCCACCTGGCGATGTTCGG
>NZ_JAKFCB010000046.1:0-2559 GCF_036676885.1 Aeromicrobium sp. | reverse complement strand
CTGGCGCTGCTCCAGCAGGCCGCCCACGAGGGAGTCGATCACCTGCGCGTACGCCGCATCGTCACCTCCACGGTCCCACGTCGGGGACAGTGGGTCCAAACCGAGCACGTCGAGCATCGAACGCACGCTCGCCAGCGCACTGCCGACCTCAGCGGTGTTGCCCTCGGCCAGCAGCTTGTTGCCCTCGCCGATCGTGGCCTGCAGCACCGCCAGCGCGGCCGGCACTGACAGGTCGTCGTCCATCGCCGCGGCGAAGGCCTCGGGCACCTCGCCCACATCGCCCTCCCCGACAATCTCGGCCGCACGGCGTACGAAACCTTCGATCCGCTGGAACGCCGTCGCGGCCTCGGCGAGCGACTCCTCGGAGAACTCGACGATCGACCGGTAGTGCGAAGCGGCGAGGTAGTAGCGCAGGTCGATCGGGCGCACGCGCTTGACGACCTCGCTGACCAGCAGGGTGTTGCCGACGGACTTGGACATCTTGGACCCCGCGAGGTTGAGCATCGCGTTGTGCATCCAGACGCGGGCGAACCTCTGGCCCGCCGCGCGCGACTGCGCGAGCTCGTTCTCGTGGTGCGGGAAGCGCAGGTCGAGACCGCCGCCGTGGATGTCGAACTCCTCGCCGAGGAATTTCGACGCCATCGCCGAGCACTCCAGGTGCCAGCCCGGACGCCCGCGGCCCCATGGCGTCGGCCACGAGGCCGACTCCGGGTCGCCCTCCTTGTGGCCCTTCCACAGGGCGAAGTCGCGGGCATCGCGCTTGCCCTCCGGCGGGGCGTCCTCGGCGGCCTGCATGTCGTCGATCTTCTGGTTGGACAGCTCGCCGTACGACGGCCAGGAGCGTACGTCGAAGTAGACGTCACCCGAGCCGTCCTCCGCGGCGTACGCGTGACCGCGCTCGATCAGCGTCTGCATCATCTCGATCATCTCGGGCACGACGCCGGTCGCCCTCGGCTCGTACGTCGGCGGGATGCAGCCGAGCACCTCGTAGGCAGCATGCAGCGCGCGCTCGTTCTCGTAGGCGACGGCGAACCACGGCCGCCCCTGCTCGACACCCTTGACCAGGATCTTGTCGTCGATGTCGGTGACGTTGGCGACGATCGTGACGACATATCCGGAGCGCTCGAGCCAGCGCCGCAGGACGTCGAACACGACCTCCTTGCGGATGTGGCCGATGTGCGGCGGCCCCTGCACGGTGAGCCCGCAGTGGTAGATCGACACTCGCCCCGGCTGGACCGGGACGAGGGGCGTGATCTGCCGGGACGCAGTGTCATAGAGCTGGAATGCCACGCGCCAACCTTATCGGCTCGGGCCGCATCCTCCGGACGCTCGGCCCTGGCGGGGAGGACTGTAACTTCAGCCCCACAAGCCTCATCCGTCACTTACCATGGGTCGATGCGCCACCTTCCCCGAATCGCCGCTGCCTCGCTCCTCAGCCTCGCCCTCCTCACGGCCCTGCCGGCCTCGGCCGCGACCGACCGGGCCGCGTACGCCCGATGGACCACCACGACCGACTTCGCCCAGGGCGTCTCGGTGGGCCTCGCCGCCAGGACCGGCGCCGTCACGCTCGGCACCGGCACGTCCGTCCTCGCCTACGACGACACCCGGGTCAGGGGTGGAGCACGGCACTACGACCGCGGCTACTGGACGTCGCCGTGGCAGACGACGGGCTTCCCGGCCAAGAGCCTCATCCCGTCGTGGAACATCCACACCCCCAGCGGCACCTGGGCGAAGGTCGAGGTGCGGGTGCGCAGCGGCTCGACGATCGGGAGCTGGGACAGCGTGGCCCGCTACTCGGCCGGCACCGCCTACATCAAGCGCGCCTCCTACTCGAGCCAGAGCGACGACCTCGCCCGGCTCTCGACCGACACGATCCTCGCCAACACCGGCAAGACGTTCAGCGGCTGGCAGGTCCGCGTCCAGCTCATGCGGCACGTGGCGGTCGACGACAGCCCGGTGCTGCAGGCGGTCGGCGGTGTCGCCGCCAGCTACACGGCGCGCACACCCGGCACCAGCACGACCACGATGACCACGACCAAGGAGCTCAACGTCCCGCGGTCGTCGCAGATGATCCACACCGGCGAGTACCCGCAGTGGGGTGGCGGCGGAGAGGCCTGGTGCTCGCCGACGTCGACCTCGATGGTCATGCGCTACTTCGGCAAGGGGCCGAGCCCGGCGGCGTACGCCTGGTCGCCCTACACCGACAGCTTCGTCGACCACGCGGCGCGCGACACGTTCGACTACCTCTACGAAGGCACCGGCAACTGGCCGTTCAACACGGCGTATGCCGCCCGCTACTCGCTCGACTCGTTCGTCACCCGGCTCTACAGCCTGCGCGAGGCCGAGGCCTTCATCAAGGCCGGCATCCCGCTCGTCGCGTCGATCGCGTTCGCCAGGGGCGAGCTGGACGGCGCCCCGATCTCGTCGACGCCCGGCCACCTGCTCGTGATCCGCGGGTTCACCGCCGGCGGCCGCGTGATCGCCAACGACCCCGCGGCGGGCAGCAACTCGACGGTCCGGCGCATCTACTCACGTGCGCAGTTCGAGCGGGCGTGGCTC
>NZ_JAKFCB010000045.1:0-6305 GCF_036676885.1 Aeromicrobium sp. | reverse complement strand
ATCGAGGCCAACCTGCTGTTCGACATCGGCTTCGACCGCATCGACGTCGTCGTGCACCCGCCGTCGATCGTCCACTCGATGGTCGAGTTCATCGACGGTGCCACGATGGTCCAGGCGTCTCCGCCGGACATGAAGCTGCCGATCGCGCTGGGCCTGGCGTGGCCCGACCGCGTGCCCGACGCCGCTCCGGGATGTGACTGGACGCAGCCGGCGACGTGGGAGTTCTTCCCGCTCGACGACGAGGCGTTCCCGGCCGTCAGTCTGGCGCGCAAGGCGGGCACGTTCGGGCGTACGGGGCCCGCGGTGTTCAACGCCGCCAACGAGGTGTGTGTCGACGCATTCGTCGCCGGCGACTTGGACTTCCTCGGCATAGTGGACACGGTGGGCGTGGTCCTCGACGAGCACCTCGGCGATCCGGACGTCGCCCGCCAGGATCTGACCCTCGACGGCGTGCTCGGCGCCGATGCATGGGCCCGCACCCGGGCCGCGGAGCTGGTGGAGAAACGATGAACGCACTGATCTACACCCTCGGTGTCGTCGCGTTCATCATCGGCGTGGCGATCTCGATCGGCCTGCACGAGCTCGGCCACATGTACCCGGCCAAGAAGTTCGGCATCAAGGTCACGCAGTTCTTCGTGGGATTCGGCAACACGGTGTGGTCCGTCAAGCGCGGCGAGACGGAGTACGGCATCAAGTCGATCCCGCTCGGCGGCTACGTCAAGCTCGTCGGGATGCTGCCGCCGGCCAAGGACGCCGACCCGCACGAGGTGCGCAAGACCAACACGGGCCTGTTCACGCAGCTGATCTCGGATGCCCGCACCGCCGAGTACGAGCACGTGGAGGACGAGGACCTCGACCGGCTGTTCTACCGCAAGCCGTGGTGGCAGAAGCTGATCGTCATGGCCGGCGGGCCGACCGTCAACATCATCATCGCGATCGTGCTGTTCACGATCGTGTTCATGGGATTCGGGGCGCTGAAGCCCTCGACGACGGTCAACACGGTGTCCGACTGCGCGATCAGTGACGCCGAGGCCGGGCGCACGTGTACGTCCGAGGATCCGATCACTCCGGCCAAGCAGGCCGGCCTGCTCCCCGGCGACCAGATCACGTCGTTCAACGGCACGAAGATCACGTCGTGGGATGAGCTGACCGAGCTGATCCGCGACAACGGCGCCCGCGAGGCGGCGATCGTCTTCGAGCGCGGCGGCCGCGAGCGTGAGGTCAAGGTCGCGACCTTCGTCCTGCCGCGGGCGGCGATCGACGACCCGACCAGGACCGTCAACGTCGGCTTCCTCGGTGTCACGCCGACTCAGGAGATGCAGCGCCAGGGTCCCGGCTACGTCGCGTCGACGATGGGCACGTACATCGAGGGCACAGCCGTCGCGATCGCCCATCTTCCGCAACGCATGGTCGATGTCGCCAAGGCCGCCTTCGGCGCCGACCGCGACCCCGAAGGACCCATCAGTGTCGTGGGCGCGAGCCGCGTCGCCGGCGAGATCGTGACGGTCGACGACCCGACCTGGTCCGAGCGGGTCCAGCGGATCCTCGTGCTGCTCGCAGGGCTCAACCTGTTCCTCGCGATGTTCAACTTCATCCCGCTGCTGCCGCTTGATGGCGGCCACATCGCCGGCGCGCTCTACGAAGCGCTGCGCCGGGGAGTCGCCAAGCTGCGGGGCCTGCCAGACCCCGGATACGTCGACGTCGCCAAGATGCTGCCCGTCGCGTACGCCGTAGGTGCCCTCCTTATGCTGATGAGTGTGATTCTGATCTACGCCGACATCGTCAACCCCGTGAAGCTGTCATGACAGAGCTCGGACTTCCCGCGATGCCGCCTCCGGTGCTCGCACCGCGACGCAAGACCCGCAAGATCAAGGTCGGCACGGTCGACGTCGGTGGCGACGCACCCATCTCGGTGCAGTCGATGACCACGACGCTGACGTCCGACGTCAACACGACGCTGCAGCAGATCGCCGAGCTCACCGCGGCCGGCTGCGACATCGTCCGGGTCGCCTGCCCGAGCCAGGACGACGCCGACGCGTTGCCGGAGATCGCCCAGCACTCCAACATCCCGGTCATCGCCGACATCCACTTCCAGCCCAAGTACGTCTTCGCGGCGATCGACGCCGGTTGCGCTGCGGTCCGGGTCAACCCCGGCAACATCCGCAAGTTCGACGACCAGGTCGGTGCCATCGCCCGCGCGGCCAAGGACGCCGGCGTCTCGATCCGCATCGGCGTCAACGCCGGCTCGCTCGACAAGCGCATCTACGAGAAGTACGGCAAGGCCACGGCTGAGGCGCTCGTCGAGTCCGCGGTCTGGGAGGCTTCGCTGTTCGAGGAGCACGACTTCCACGACTTCAAGATCTCGGTCAAGCACAACGACCCCGTCGTGATGGTCCAGGCGTACGAGCAGCTGTCGGCGCGTGGCGACTGGCCGCTGCACCTCGGCGTCACCGAGGCCGGACCGGCGTTCCAGGGCACGATCAAGAGCGCCACGGCGTTCGGCGCACTGCTGAGCCAGGGCATCGGCGACACGATCCGGGTGTCGCTGTCTGCCCCGCCGGTCGAGGAGGTCAAGGTCGGCCTGCAGATCCTGCAGTCGCTCAACCTCCGTGAGCGCAAGCTCGAGATCGTGTCGTGCCCGTCGTGCGGTCGCGCCCAGGTCGACGTCTACACGCTCGCCGAGGAGGTCACCGCCGGCCTCGAGGGCATGGAGGTGCCGCTCCGTGTCGCGGTCATGGGCTGCGTCGTCAACGGACCGGGGGAGGCCCGCGAGGCCGACCTCGGCGTGGCGTCCGGCAACGGCAAGGGCCAGATCTTCGTCAAGGGCGAGGTCATCAAGACCGTGCCGGAGTCCAAGATCGTCGAGACGCTGATCGAGGAAGCCATGCGCATCGCCGAGGGCATGGAGCCCGTCGAAGGCGGTTCACCCGCCGTCACCGTCAGCTAGCAACGGCGCTTCGGGGCTGTCCCCGGTGCCGAGAGCCCACGTGGGAGCTCAGGTTCGGGGCACTTGCTCCTTGCGCTCGGGCGTGTCACTTCTGGGTGGACCGAGCCGCCCGGTGATCAGCAGGAGTTGGGGCAGCAGACTGCCCAGCAAGAGCATCAGGACGGGCACCGCGACCAGGGGTCCATTCTCGACGTTGATGGCCTCGAGGATGAGCAGCGGAACGGCGATGACGAGTCCGGGGATCGCGGCGAGCGCCAGCAGTCCGGCGCGCGCCCATGGGTGGCTGACCCAGGCTGCGACAGCCAGGGCGGCGATACCGCCGAGCAGCGGCCAGAGTGCGACAGCACTGAACAGTGGCTCCCCGATCGCGAGCAGCAGGGCCAGCAGTGTCCACCACACCAAGGAGCCGGCGGCGAGCGCCGGGGCTCCGAGCCGGCGGGCGAGCCAGTGGCAGGCTGCGACGAAGGCGAGCCCGGCGACCGCGCCGATCGCCGCCATCGCCGTCGTACTCCCGTCGAAGTCGGGGTACTGGCGCGTCTGCTCAGACTCCGGATTCAGCCCCAGCAGCAGCTGCCACGCTGCCCAGGCGAGCACGGTGAGGGCCCCGCCCATGCCCGGGGCCACGAGCGTGCCCCAGGCGAGGTGCGGAGCGCTGACGAGGCGGCGCCGCCATGCGCCCCCCACGACCACCAGGAATGCGACCGCTGCGATGACGGCCAGCGCCTGGGCCAGCCACACGGGGTATGACACCAGGCCCAGCAGCGGAACGGAGAAGAACACGCGGTCGCTGTCGGTGATGCGCGCCGCGCTGAGGTCGAGGTTCCCGAAGTGCTCGGCCAGCGCCACCATGGTGTCGCCGTGGTCCTGCACCACACCGGGGTCGATGGCGGCAACGTTGTCTCCGGGCTTGTGGTAGCGCACGACATGGCCCTCGGTCAGGAACTCCGCGGCCACGATGCCGGCCGGAGCGAACGCGGCGAAGTCGTTGCCGATGCGGTCGCGGTCGGAGGTGTTGAGGGCGGAGTTGGTGAAGATCGGCAGCGATGCGTCGGCGAGCTGGTCGACGAGCCAGGCGTCCCCAGGGGTGGTGGTGCGCATCTCGGTGCCAGCGCTCTCGGGAAGCCCCTCGAACACGAAGGCCACTGCGACGCGGTCCGCGTCGGGGTGGTCGTCGACGTACGCCGCGATGCCAGTCTGCCCGTTCTCCTCGCCATCGGTGAACAGGAAGACGACGTCGTTGGACAGCGATTCGCGCGCATGCAGGACGCGCATCGTCTCCAGCATTGCGGCGACTGCCATCCCGTTGTCTCCTGCGCCGGGGCCGTTTGGAGTGGAGTCGTAGTGGGCGGTGATGAGGACGTCTCGGTCGGAGCTCGAGGTCCCGGGCAGGCGGGCGATGACGTTTTCGGCGCCACTGCTCTCGTCGAGCTGCACCTCCACCGGCAGGTCGAGCGCCTCGGCCTGCACCGTGAGGTAGTCGCGGACCCGCTGCTGCGCCGCCGATCCGATCGGGTGAGGCTCGGCGGCTACGACCTCGAGATCCTGCATCGCCCGGTCCGCCGAGAAGGTGGTCGCGGTGGTGTCGGCGCGTTTGGCATCCGGAGGGACGACCAGACCCGCGGCGAGCAGAGTCGTGACGATCAATGCGGCGGCCAGCACGAGACGCGTGAGCCACGTGGCCGCTCGAGGGCTGTGCGTGCTTCGAACAGCCGGTCGGTCGTGATGAATGGTGCCCATTCGAGATTCCTCCCTTCAGAGGACGCGGCCCATTCCGGGGGCGCGCTTGATGAGCAGCCAGGCCAAGGCGAACGACCCGGCCATGCTGCCGCCGGCGACGAGCAGCGCTTTGATCTCGGCGGTGAGTGGCAGCGGCCGCAACGCGACGGCCAGCCCGATCAGGACATAGCCCTGCAGCATGAAGGCGCCGTAGGCGCTGCGGCTCACGGCCGGGCGTGCCCAGCGCAGCGGGCGATCGAGGTGCCGCTGGGCGACGGCGAGCAGCCACACCGGGCCAACCACGGCCATGGTGCTCTCGAGCGTGGTGAACGCCAGCGCGTCCAAGTTCAGGCCGCCTTTCCAGGCGCTCTCACCCTCGAACGCCCCGGTGCTGGCGCCGTAGGCCATGAAGGCGCCGAATGCGACGCCGGCCACGAGGGTCGCGGTGCGGCACCGGCGGCGCACCAGGTCGGGGATCGCCGTCAGCCACCCCTGTCGGGAGGCCACGACGCCGAGGCCGAACATCGCCAGGCACTGGGGCCACTGGTACATGTTCAGGTCGACGAGGTACTCGTCGCCGTCGTACTCGTACACCAGCCGGATCAGGAACGTCGTGACCGTCACCGCGAGGGCGAGCAGCAGCAACCCGCCCAGGCTCACGCGGCGTCGCGCGAGCAGCCCGAACCGGCCGGGCCGCCGGCTGCGCCACCGGGTCCATCCGGTGTAGCCCAGCGAGAAGATCAGCAGTACTCCGACGAACCACATCACCCCGGCGTCCAGACCCCAGCCGCCCGAGTGGGTGAAGTCGTACCAGTACGACGGCGGCGTCTCGCCGGGCGGATGGATCGGGTACATCAGCGGCGGCCACAAGACCAGGACGAAGACCGCGAACGGTATGCCGAGCCGCAGCAGCCGGTCCCGGGCGTAACGTCCCGGACCCTTGCGCTCCAGCGAGCCCGGGGCCAGGAGTCCAGCGACCAGGAACAGAAGCGGGATCATGAACAGCGCGAACGGCCCCACCAGCGCCAGGAGCCCGATGGTCGTGGCGTCGGCCAGCGTCGTCTCACGGATCTCGGAGTAGGGCCAGATCTCCCCGTCCGCGTAGCTCGCGATGCCGTGGCCGGCGATGATCGCGGCCACCAGGACGACCTTCAGGTTGTCGAGGTAGAGCCGGCGGTGCGCCGCCCACGCCCCGACCGCGAGACCGCGCTCGCCGGTCGCGGACTCGGGACGATCTCGAAAGTTCTTGTCCACCGTGGCGTACCTCCAACCCAGGATTCATGCACCAGGTTCTGTGACGAGCAGAGCGCTTCCCGCCGCGAACGGCCAGAGCAGTTCGGCGGAGACTCGGGGGACGTAAGTCCCCCTGAGACACCTACCTGGTGTCAGCACTCCTCGCGGTGAGGCTCCTCGGAGGTCCAGCGCGCACCGGGCCGAAGTCACGGTCGACCGTGCGTAGGCCCCTTGCGTCGTAGGCTTGTCCCAAACTCCCGAGGAGGCGCTGTGCTCAAGACGACGTCGCACGTCCGTTCGCTGACGACGTCCGACCTTCCTGAGCTGTACGCCCTGCTCGACCGCGATCCGCTGGTCAACCTGTTCGTCCGCAATCGCGTCGACGCGACCAAGCTGCAGACCCGGTGGC
>NZ_JAKFCB010000044.1:0-15154 GCF_036676885.1 Aeromicrobium sp. | reverse complement strand
GCGGGCGTGGCTCGACGCGCTCGAGCTGCCCTACCGCGTCATCGATGTGGCCTCCGGCGACCTCGGCGCGTCGGCGATCCGCAAGTTCGACTGCGAGGCGTGGATCCCGACGCAGGGCAAGTACCGCGAGGTCTCGTCGGCGTCCAACTGCACCGAGTTCCAGAGTCGCCGCCTCGACATCCGGGTCCGCGGCGAGGACCGCATCGCTCCCGCGGCGACGCTCAACGGCACGCTGTGCGCCATGACCCGCACGATCATCGCGCTGCTCGAGAACGGTCAGCAGGAGGACGGATCCGTACGCCTTCCGGCCGCGCTCCACCCGCTGCTCGGCGAGGTCCTGAGGCCGATCGCGTGACGTTCCGTCCCCGGCTGATCGCGCTCGACGTCGACGGCACGCTCGTCGACGGCGAGAACGTCATGACCGAGGCCGTACGCTCCGCGGTCCACGCGGTCCGTGCCGCGGGCATCGAGACCGTCATCGCCACCGGGCGAGGCGTGCCCGGCGTCATGGATGCCGTCGACAACCTGCGGTTCGCCGAGGGCTACGGCGTGGCGAGCAACGGCGCGGTCACGTTCCGCTACGACCCCGAGGTCGAGCTGCTCGACGTCGTCACGTTCGACGCCAGCGAAGCGGTCCGGCGCGTGCTCGAGCACATGCCCGAGGCGCTCGTCGCGGTCGAGGAGGTCGGCGTCGGGTTCCGGCTCAACAAGCCGTTCCCCGACAACGAGATCTCGGGCCAGTTCGTCGTCGAGGACGTCGAGTCGCTGATCGCCGAGCCGGTCGCCCGCGTCGTGATCCGCTCGGCCGACCACAGCCGCGACGAGTTCACCGCGATCGTCAAGGACCTCGGCCTCACCGGCACCAACTACTACATCGGCTACTCCGCCTGGCTCGACCTCGCACCCGAAGGCGTCTCGAAGGCCTCGGGCCTGGCGTTCCTCTGCGCCAAGCTCGGCATCGACCAATCCGAGGTGCTCGCGGTCGGCGACGGCAACAACGACCTGGAGATGATCCAGTGGGCCGGACGCGGCGTCGCGATGGGCCACGCGCCCGACCTGCTCAAGGACGCCGCCGACGCCGTGACGGGTGGCATCGACGAGGACGGCCTGGTCGCCGAGCTCATCAGGTACGTCTGACCGTCAGCCGTTCAGGAAGCTGAGCCGCACCTCACGGTCGGGGTTGTCGACATTCGTGTCGACGAGGCACACCGACTGCCACGTACCGAGCTGGAGCCGCCCACCCAGCACCGGCACGGTCATCGACGGTGCGAGGAATGCGGGGACGACGTGATCGCGCCCATGCCCCGGGGTGCCGTGCTGATGCACCCACCGATCGTCGCGCGGCAGCAGGTCGTCGAGTGCCGTCAGCAGGTCACCGTCGCTGCCGGCACCGGTCTCGATGATGGCCACGCCGGCCGTCGCGTGTGGGACGAACACGTGCAGCAGGCCGTCCTGCTCGTCGCGTACGAACGCCTCACATGCTGACGTCAGGTCGTGGACGACCGATCGCCCACCCGTCCGAACCAGGACCGTCTCGCTGCGCATACGACGATCCTCGCAAACCGCTGGTGAGGTGCGGGCCGCTGGTTGAGATGCAACCTCCCCACCTCAACCAGCGGCGGCTCCGCGTCAGGCGACCTTGCTCGTCTCGAGCTCGTCGAAGACGTCGAGGACTGCGTCGATCGTCGGCAGGTTGGGCGTGAGCGTCGGCGAGAGCGCCGCATCGCGCTTCTGCTCCCGGGCGCGACGCAGGTGGCGCTTGATCGTCGAGGTCGAGCAACCGAGGCGATCGGCCAGCTGGTGGCACGTGTCCTTGGGGTACGCCTGGCGCGCCGTCATGACGGCCTCGTGGCTGACCGGTCCGCCGCCGACCCGGGCAGCGCCGTACGCCGCGGTGGTGGGCTGGTTGACCTGGATGCCGAGCCGGCGGCGAATCGTCTGCCGCTCCCACTCGGTCGTGCACGCGACATAGCCCGAGACATCCATCTCGACAACGGCGCGATAGAGGCATTCCACCATCAGGGGACAGCCCGCGCACTGTCGGTGCGCGGTCGCTCGTTTGACTGTCAGCGCGTCCCACTCGGCGGCGGTGATGTCGGTCCGCGCCGGTGGTGAGTGCAACAGCTCATCCAGGTAGATCTCCGGCTCGTAAGCGCACGGAGGTGTCGTCGTGTCGTCCACGATGGTCATGGGCTCCCTCTTCCCACTCAGAGCTGAGGGCGACGACACTCCTGCGTCAACCACAACTCACATCGTGACCCACTCTAGAGGTATAAGCCTCCAGACCGGTCATTTTCGGAGGTCGTATCCGAATCTTCACCTTTGGTGTCGTTTGGACCCGGTAGAGCCAGCCGCATGTTCTGGAACTGCGCCTGGGCCTGCACCTGCTGGGCGTACAGCGCGGCCTGGATGCCGTGGAAGAGGCCTTCGAGCCAGCCGACGAGCTGCGCCTGGGCGATGCGGAGCTCGCTCTCACTGGGCGTGTCGCCGTCGAACGGCAGGCTCAGGCGCTCCAGCTCCTCGATCAGCTCGGGCGCGAGGCCGTCCTCGAGCTCCTTGATCGACTGGAGGTGGATGTCGCGCAGTCGTACGCGGCTCGCCTCGTCGAGGGGCGCCGCCTTGACCTCGTCGAGGAGCTGGCGGATCATCCCGCCGATTCGCATGACCTTGGCGGGCTGCTCGACCAGGTCACTCAGGGAGGTGCCGGGAGGCGGTGGGGTGACGGCCTTGCCGTCGGGACCGATGATCTCGGGCGATTGCTCAGTCATTGCCTCAGCCTATCGGCGCCCGTACGGACGGCCCATGGGGCGCGTGGCGTGCGCTTCGCTCGCCGGCGCTTGAACGGGGGTGCCATGGTGGAAGAGATGCCCCGAACCCGCGATCGCCGACTCGACCTGCTCAAGGGACTCCTCATCGCCGGTGTCGTGCTGGGCCATTTCCTCGAGACGACGGGCGGCCAGGCCCCCAGCGGTCTCTACTCCGGATGGCACCACGACCCGCAGCGGTGGATCCTGACGTTCCTCTACCTCTTCCACATGCCGCTGTTCGTGTTCCTCGCCGGCGTCACGGCACGTCCTCGCCGACTGGTCTACCGCATCGCCGAGATGGTGGGGCTCTACGTCCTCCTGCAGACGGCGTACGTCGCGCTGCGGTTCGGCGTGAGCGACCTCAGCCTGGAGCGGCTGCTCCACCCGACGTACGCGTTGTGGTTCCTGCTCGCGATGGGCTGGTGGCTCGTCGCGCTGCCGTTCGTGGTCCGCCTCGGCGCGTACGCCCTGCCGGCCGCGACCGCGGTGTCGATCGTCGCGGTGCTGCTGCCGTACCCCGACGGCGACCTCGTCGCCTGGTCGCGGGCGCTGTGCTACCTGCCGTTCTTCGTCGCCGGCCACCTGTACGGAACCGGCGCCCTCCGGCGTACGGCCGAGACGTCGACGGTCGTCATGGCCACGGCGGCCGCCGGCCTGGTGACCGTGACGACGCTGGTGGTCCGCTCCGGCCTCGACCCACACTGGATCCGCGGTGCCGACACCGCCGCGTCGATGGACGTGACGGGCGCCGACGCGGTGGCGTACCGCGTGCTCTGCCTGGCCCTCGCGACGCTGTGCGGGGCGCTCGTGCTCGCCGTCGTGCCGGATCGCATGCGTCACGTCGAGGGTCTCGGCCGCCGCAGCCTGGCCGTCTACGCGTTGCACATCCCGGTCGTCTTCTTCCTGCAGGACAACTTCCAGGGGGCGGGCGTGCCGCAGGTCGAGGCGACGTTGCTGGCCCTGGCGGTGACGGTCGTGGTGCTGCGGGTGCTCGCGCATCCGTTCTTCGACCGCGCGATCCGGCGTACCGCCGCGACGGTGGCCCAGGTCGCGGTGCCCCCGCCGTTGGTCCACGACCCCGACCCGGGGAGACCGACAGGCCCGGCCGAACGGGTCAGAGTGTGAGCAGGACCTTGCCGATGTTGCTCGACTCCTCGAGCACCTGGTGCGCCTGGCGTACGTCCTCCAGCGGGTAGGTCGCGTGGATGATCGGCCGCACCGTGCCGTCGGAGATCAGCGGCCAGACCTGGGCGACCATGGCGGACACGATCGCGGCCTTCTCGGTCGACGGACGGGCCCGCAGCGTCGTCGCCATGACGGCGGCGCGCTTCGACATCAGCGCGCCGAGGTTGAGCTCGGCCTTGACGCCGCCCTGCAGGCCGATCACGACGAGCCGCCCGGCGTTGGACAGCACCGAGACGTTGGCGTCGAGGTACTTCGCACCGATGATGTCGAGGATCACGTCGGCCGTCATGCCGGCCGCCTTCATCTCGGCGGCGAAGTCCTGCTGCTTGTAGTCGATCGCCACGTCCGCGCCCAGCTCGCGGCAGAACTCGGCCTTCTCCGGAGAGCCGACCGTCACGATCACGCGAGCGCCGAACGCCTTGCCCAGCTGGATCGCCATCGTGCCGATGCCGCTGCCGCCGCCGTGGACGAGCAGGGTCTCGCCGTGCCGCAGCTTGCCCATCATGAAGACGTTCGACCACACCGTGGCGGCGACCTCCATGAGCCCGCCGGCGTCGACCAGCGAGATGCCCATGGGGACCGTGGCGACCTGTCCGGCCGGCACCGTGACGTACTCGGCATATCCGCCGCCGGCCAGCAGCGCACACACGTGCGTACCGGGTGGCAGGTCCGTGACGCCCTCGCCGACGGCGACGATGTCACCTGAGACCTCGAGCCCCAGGACGTCGGTGACGCCGGGCGGGGGCGGATAGAGCCCCCTGCGTTGCAGGAGGTCCGAGCGGTTGAGTCCGGCCGCGGCCACGCGGATCAGGACCTCGCCGGGACCGGGCTCGGGCTGGGGAAGGTCGACGACCTCGAGGGCTTCGACGCCTCCGGGCTGAGGAGCGATGACGGCACGCATCCCCGCAGGCTAGCCGCCCTCCCCCACGTTTGCCCCCCACGGCCCTACGATTTCCCCCATGGGCCGGGTCGACGTGCGCTTCGCATCGGGACCGGGATGGTGCGCCGGCTGGTGGTACGAGCCGGAGGGCGCCGAGGCCCGCGGGCCGGTCGTCATCATGGCGCACGGCCTGGGCGGGGTGAAGGAGATGCGCCTCGATGCGTACGCCGAGCGGTTCGCCGCGGAGGGCTATCGCGTCCTGGTGTTCGACTACCGCCACTTCGGCCAGAGCGACGGCGAACCGCGTGGGCTGCTCGACATCCAGCGCCAGCTTGACGACTGGGCCGCCGCGATGCACCACGTACGCTCGCTGCCGCAGGTCGACCGCCGCCGCATCGTGCTGTGGGGCACCGCATTCGGCGGCGGCCATGTCATCGAGGCGGCCAGTCGCGACGGAGACGTCGCCGCGATCATCTCGCAGTGCCCGTTCACCGACGGCTTCGCCTCGCTCCGAACCCTCGGCCTCCGAAGCCTCCTGAGGGTCTCGGTCCTCGGTCTGCGGGACGCCGTGCGGGGGTTCCGCGGCAAGCCGCCCGTACGCGTGGCCCTCGTCGGCAAGCGCGGAGACGCGGCGTTGATGACGCCGCCGGACGCCAAGCCCGGCTATGAGGCACTGGTCCCGCCTGGCCACGAGCCTCCGGGCAAGGTCGCCGCCCGGGTCGCCCTGCGCATCCCCTTCTACTATCCGGGGCGTTCGGCTGCTGCGCTGGAGTGCCCGGCGCTGTTCTGCGTCGCGATGAAGGACAGCGTCGCGCCGTCGCGGTCGACGATCTGGCACGTCCGCAAAGCCCGGCAGGGGCGGATCAAGCGCTACCGGACCGGCCACTTCGACCTCTACCTCGACCCGTGGTTCGACGAGGTGGTCGCCGACCAGATCGAGTTCCTCCGCGCCACGGTGCCGGTGAAGGACGGCTGACGACCCAACTCGCGTCAACCTCAGGGCCCACCTGCGAAGATGGAATCTATGCGTGTCGCACTGCTCCAGCTCATCTCCGCGACCGACTCGGCGACGAATCGAGCAGACATCCGGTCTCGAATCGCGGCCCTGAGCCCCGCCGACGAGCTCGACCTCGTGGTCCTGCCCGAGGCGTCGATGCACGACTTCGGTTCCTCCGACCATGACCTCGCCGCCGTGGCGGAGCCCCTCGACGGGCCGTTCGTGCAGCTCTTGGCCGAGGAGGCGCGACGACTCGGCGCGACCGTCGTGGCCGGGATGTTCGAACGTACCGACGGCCTGCCGTTCAACACCCTCGTCGTGATGGGCCCCGACGGTGCGTTGCGCCAGACGTACCGGAAGATCCACCTCTACGACTCGTTCGGCTACAAGGAGTCCGACCGGCTCCGCGCCGGCGACATCAGCCCGGTCGTGATCGACATCGCCGGGACCAGCGTCGGGCTCATGACCTGCTACGACCTGCGCTTCCCCGAGCACGCGCGGGCGTTGGTCGACGCGGGCGCCCAGGCGATCGTGATCCCGGCCGCGTGGGTGGCGGGCGATCTCAAGCTCGACCACTGGCGTACGTTGCTGGCCGCCCGGGCGATCGAGAACACCGTGTACGTCCTGGCCGCCGCGCAGGGCGGCGAGCGTTACACCGGCCACTCCTTGGTTGTCGATCCGTGGGGCTCTATCGTGGGCGAGGCGGATTCGACCCCCCAGATCATCCGCGCCACCCTCGACCCCGAGCTCGTGGCGCGTGCGCGGGAGATCAATCCGTCGCTGGCCAACCGAAGGATCCGTACAAGCTCATGAGCGAGCGCAGCGAGCGAATCATGAGGCAGCAGTCATGAGCCGTGCCCCCAAGGGTGGACGCCGTCGCCTCGACGCGTCGGTGCCCCCGGAGTACGACCTCCCGACCCGTGAGCCGCGCATCGAATCGCCGCGCACGGCCCGGTTCCTCATGTTCCTGGTGTTCCTCGGCTGGGTCGCCGGGACAGTCGGTTCGGGCACGGCGATCGTCGCCGTCGACACGCCTGCATGGATCGAACGACCCTCCGCTGCGCTGCTGATGGTCGTCTTCGCGATCGGGCTGACGCACCGCGGCGGTGGTCACATGCGCATCTGGATGCCGATGACGGCGGCGCTTGCAGCGCTGGCCGCGGTGCTCGAGACCAACGTCCTGCTCGCGTCCGCCGCCGCGGTGACCGCGGTGCTGGCCTCGGTGTGGGCCGTGCTTGTCACCCGGCCGGCGACGACGGTGTTCGGGGCGATCCGCGAGTACGTCCTCGCGTTGCTGGTCGCGTTGAGCGGCACGCTCGGTGTCGCAGCGTGGAATGCGCCGGTCAACTACCAGCGGTTCAACCTCATCGTCCTCACGGTCTCGCTCGGTCTGGCCATCACGCTGGTGTGGAACCTCGGCGCGGGTCTCCACGGCCTCGGCCGCCAGAACCTCGCGATCCTGCTCGGTGTCGCCGGGCTCGTGATGCTGGTCATCGCCTACAGCAGCTTCGTCCGTACGCACGGCTCGCAGTCGCTCGTGGAGGCGTTCAGGGAGCTCGTGGTGTGGACCCGCCAGACGTTCCATGGTGTGCCTCGCCCCGTCGAGGTGCTCATCGGGTTCCCGGCGCTCATCGTCGGCGTCTCGCTGCGCTCCAAGCGGCGCGAGGGCTGGTGGATCCTGGTGTTCGCGGTCATCGGCACAGCAGTGCTCACGACGTCGCTCGTGACGCCAGGGGCCTACCCGACCTACATCGGCCTGTCGACCCTCTACTCCAGCGTGCTGGGGCTCATCGTGGGTCTGGTGCTGCGGCGTCAGTTCCTCAAGGAACCCTCCTCGCGGGCCGCCCGAGCCATCGCGCCGGTCGTACGCGTCGAACCTCCTCGCTTCGCCGCGCTGAAGTAGTGCGATAATCGTCGCGGCGCAGCGCCTCGGTGCTGCCACCCAGGAGGGGTGCCGGAGCGGCCGATCGGAAGCGCCTTGAAAGCGCTCGCTGGCAGCAATGTCAGCCGCGGGTTCGAATCCCGCCCCCTCTGCTTGACGAACTATCGACTCGACCGCAGATTCGTGCTGCTCTCCGTCGGCACCAACGTGATGGCTGCCGGCGTGGCTGCCGCGCTGGGCTTCTTCCTGTCCTCCGTGGCGCCGCTGGCGTGGCTCTTCGGCATCCTGGCCGTCGCGGCGCTGCTCAACGCCGTGCGGGTGTTCGCCGTCCCGCCCGTCGTGGCGCGGACTGATCCGAGCGGCCTGCGGCTCGGCGGCCCGCTCACGGTGAAGCCGATCCACCTGCCGTGGCTCGACGTCGAGGACGTCACGACGGCTGACGGCCGGCTGTTCGTCGACCGGGGCAACGACGAGCTCCTCGCGTTCCCGTTGGCGTTCGTCGGCGGTCGCGCGACCGAGCTGATGCGCGACGTCTACGACCGGCTCAACGCCGCCAACGGCTACCGCCGCTTCAACCCCAGCTGACTGGCGCACTGCCCGATTCGTCGGACGGGAGGCGCGGTCGGTATCCTGTTCCGGTTGCCGGTTTCGGTCGGCAGCGGGGAGGTGTCGCATAGTGGCCTAGTGCGCCCGCCTGCTAAGCGGGTTGAGGTTCAAACCTCTCGCGAGTTCAAATCTCGCCACCTCCGCTGCAAAGCGAGAAGCAACGAACAAGGTGACCAGTCGCTCCACGCGGCTGGTCATTTTGCATGGTGAGAACTGAGGAGCTCGCTCCGCCAGTGAGGTGCGAGTCCAACCTGGGAAAGACCGCGAGCCGAAAGACCCGCATGACCAGTCGCTCCACGCGGCTGGTCATTTTGCATGGTGAGAACTGAGGAGCTCGCTCCGCCACGTGAGACCAAGGGTCCAACCCTGGGAAAGACCGCGAGCCGAAGGACCCGACACCAACGGTGAAGCACGTGTGACCGCGGTCACACACCTGTCGTGCCTGAATCGGATGTCGCACCTGCGCTGGTTGATAGCCTCCTGTGGTGCGTATATCGGTCATCGGCTGCGGCTACCTCGGCGCGGTGCACGCGGCATGCATGGCCAAGCTCGGACACATCGTCACCGGATTCGACGTCGACCAGGAGAAGATCGCCGCCCTGCGTCGGGGTGAGGCGCCGTTCTTCGAGCCCGGGCTGCCTGCGCTCCTGACCGAGGTGATGGCGACCGGTCGGTTGAGCTTCTCAGACGATCCGGCATCGGTGGTCGGCAGCAGCGTGCACTTCGTCTGCGTCGGCACTCCGCAGGTCTCCGACGGGAACGCTGCCGACATGACGTACGTCGACGCCGCCGTCACCTCGCTCCTGCCCCATCTGGCGGACGGTGACCTGGTGGTGGGCAAGTCCACCGTGCCGGTGGGCAGTGCCGAGCGTCTGGCGGAGCAGATCGCCGCCGCTCGCCCGGGGGTAACGCTGGTATGGAACCCGGAGTTCCTCCGCGAGGGCTTCGCAGTGAAGGACACACTTCACCCGGATCGTCTCGTCTACGGGGTTCCTGAGGGTGTCGCCGGCGACCATGCGGTCCGGGTGCTCGACGAGGTCTATGCCGGTCCGATCGCGGATGGCACGCCACGCGTCGTCAGCGACTACGCAACAGCCCAGCTCGTCAAGGTCGCGGCCAACTCGTTCCTCGCGACCAAGATCTCGTTCATCAACGCGATGGCCGAGCTGTGCGAGGCGACTGGCGCAGACGTCACGCATCTCGCCGACGCTATCGGGTATGACGATCGGATCGGACGTCGCTTCCTCAACGCCGGACTTGGTTTCGGCGGTGGCTGCCTGCCCAAGGACATCCGCGCGTTCATGGCGCGCGCCGACGAGTTGGGCGTCGACCAGGCTCTCAGCTTTCTCCGTGAGGTCGATGCGATCAACCTGCGACGTCGCGAACGCATGGTGACCCTCGCGACCGAGGAGCTCGACGGCACTGTCGAGGGCCGACGGGTCGCGGTGCTGGGCGCGTCGTTCAAGCCCAACAGCGATGACGTCCGCGACTCTCCGGCACTGGACGTCGCAGCGAAGCTCGGTGAGCTGGGAGCACTTGTCGTCGTGACGGACCCCGAGGCCAACGCCAACGCGAAGGCACGACAGCCTCAGCTGGTCTTCGTCGAGTCGGCCGAGGACGCGGTGGTCGACGCCGAGCTGGTGCTGCTCCTGACTGAATGGCCGGAGTTCGTGCAGCTGGACCCCGTCGCACTTGCCGACCTCGTCCACACTCCGCGCATGCTCGACGGCCGCAACGCGCTTGATCCGGCCACGTGGCGCGAGGCTGGCTGGACCTATCGAGCGCTGGGGCGCGGAAAGCACTGATCTGACGGTGTCATCGACACGAGCCTGACAACGACATCGGTCGAGGTATCCGTCAGCGATTGCACCCGCGTTTGGTCGACCCTCGGTGCACCTAGGATCAGGGCGTGAACAGAACCGCGGCGCGCGCCATGGTCGCTGCGGCCGTGGTCGTCGACGTGGTCCTGGTGGTCGGCCTCATGAACCACGTCAACCGCACGCCCCCGAGTTCGCCGGATCTGCCGCGTGCCTCGGTGACCGAGCCCGCGGCCTCTGCCGCGCCGGTCGACCAGGACGTGTACGCGTTCAAGCCGGCTCAGGCCGCGACGATGTCGATGTCGAACGACGGCACGCTACTGTTCGCCACGCGCGGCCAGTGCGACGGAGATGACGCGGCCAAGCTGGTGGTGTCGACGAACGGTGGCGTGTCGACCAGCACGCCCACGACCGGTCTGCAGGAGATCCTGGCGGTGTCGGCGGCTTCGCGTACCGAGCTGCGGGTGGTCGGCGCGGACGGCACGTGCGCGATCAAGAAGCTGGTCTCCTCCGACGGCGGGGACACCTGGACGGCTGACACCGACAACACCCTCTGGCATCCCGGGCTGAATGATCCCGAGCAGGTCGTGTCACCCGACGGTGCGAGCAAGCCGGGGTGCACCGTGACGTCGTTGAGCCAGATCGGCGCGGACTTCGCCCGGGCCAGCTGCGCTGACGGCTCGATTCGTGGCACCGGCAACGGTGGCAAGAAGTGGTTCAAGCTCGGCCGCCTCGACAACGTACGGGTTGCCTCGTTCTCGAGCTTCAACGCCGGCTATGCGCTGGCCGTCTATCAGGGCTGCGCGGCCCAGGAGTTCACGACGCGTGACAGCGGACGTACGTGGTCACCCGGGGGCTGCATCAGCGGCGAACCCGCTCAGGCGATCGAGGCGAACGACACGGGGCTGGTCGCGCTGGTCGACTCCCAGCTCTACGCCAGCGACGACGGCGGCAAGGCCTGGTCTCAGCCCTGACCCGGGTCAGCTGCAGGAGCTCGGCACGGTGATGCCGTTCTCGCTCGACTGAACGCCAGGTGTCTTGGACAGCACGGCGTCGCCGCGCTGGTTCGGGGCCGTCACGATCGTCGCCTCGACCGTGACCTTGGCGCCCGGCTTGAGCGAGAACGCGGCGAAGTTGACCGGGCGTCCCTTGAACGTCACGCCGTTGTTGGGGCGGAACTTGTCGTTCAGCGTGAACGACACGAACCGTCCTCCGCTGGGAGCGAACGTGCGCGTGTCGAGGACCATGTTCCCTTGGGGCCCGCTGGAGCCGGTGCCGGTGATGTATTCGGGCAGCTCGGCGGCGTCGGCGGGCGCGGTCGACGTGTACGTCGTCGTCAGCTGGATCGTCTGCGCGCCCTGTGACGTGCACCGTACGGACCGGGCCGCCACGTCTACGTCGAGGTAGTACTGCATCTTGGAGGCCGTCGAGTCGTTCAGGTAGACGCCGAGCTGCGGCTGACCGGTCCGGCCGGCCGGGAACGCCCCGGAGATCTTGGTGGGCGCGAGCTCGGCCTGTTCGGACTTCCTCGCCGACCACAGCAGGATGCGGTGCTCGTCAGCGGACTTGGCCAGCTGCTCGAGCACGGTGCGGGAGTCGCCGACGCCGCTCGTGACGGCCTCGAAGATCCTCTTGGCCGAGTCGGCGAAGAAGACGTCCTGCTCGAGCGGGTTGGCATACCGCGCATAGACGTCGTTGAGCAGGATGTCGACGGCGTTCTCGCTGGTCAGGGTCGTGTCGGCCGCAGCCTCGATGGGACCCGTGCCCTTGAGCAGGAAGCCGAGTGCGACGGGGTCGATCGAGAGCACTCCGTCGACCTTGATCCCGAGCTTGTCGTTGACCATGGCCCTGGCGATCGCGGCGGTCCGCGGGAAGTCCGGGGTGAAGTTGATGTCGCGGAAGTCTCTGGCCATCAGTTGGCCGTAGACCTGACGCTCACCCTTGGTCAGCTTCACGAACGGCTGCTCGTACTGCGGTATGTCGGTGGTCGCCGAGCCCTGCCTCACGAACTCGAGCTTGCCCTTGTCGGCCTCGATGATCGCGAACGCGCCAGGCAGGCCGCCGGTCGAGCGGACCTCAGCGTTGTTCTGGAAGATCAACAGGTACGTACGCTTCTTGTCGACGCCGAGCATCTGCGGCGCGAGCTGCATCGCCTGCGCGGCGGACGACGCCGCGGACTGTGCGCTGGTGATCTTGTCGGTCAGCTCGGCGGCGGGGCCCTTGAGCGGGCCGACCAGGTTGTCCTGCTCGATGTCGAGGATCTTGTTGCGATTCGTCGTCAGCACCTGGCTGGCCGTGGCCACGGACGGGGCGAGCTGTTGCAGGGTCGCGAGGTCGAGGCGACCGTCCTTGGGCTTGAAGACATCAGCGTCGAGCGATGACGACACCTTCACGACCGGGGGCATGCCTCGCCGGGCGATGTCGTCGAGGCTCGCGGAGATGACCTGGACGGCCTCGACGTTGGGGCCGACGTACGGGATCTTGGCCAGTCCGTCCCACAGCGCGCCGTCGGTGTTGGTGCGAGCAGTCCGGGTCGAACGCTGGAGCGCCGACAGGGTTCTGGTGGCACCGGGAGCGTCGCCGTCGGTGACCTGCTGCTGGAGGAGCTTGGCCTGTTGCGACGCTTCATCGAGGGCATTCTTCGCCGAGGATGCCTCGCGCGCCATGAAGGCGCCGAGGCCGAGCACCGCGAGTACGACGAAGCCCAGCACCCAGATCCAGGGCCGGCCCTTCAGGGGGCGTCGGGGCTTGGGACCCGCGGCCCGTGAGCGACGACCTCGTGCCATATGCATCATCCTCCGAAACGGTGTCGGCGTGCCGGGTCCGCCCGGACGCGGATCCGCCACCGACTCGGTGCTCCGAAGAGCCTCGAGCCGGTGGCGGTCTCAGTGCAGGTGCCCTGCGCTGATCAGGCGACCTTGCGGCGGCGTGCCGCATAGGTGATGCCCACGCCGGCAACGGCGAGCGCTCCGCCGATCGCCAGGAGGGTGAGGGTGCTGCCGCCGGTGTTGGGCAGTGCGCCGTCATCTTCGTTCGCGGCGCCGTCACCGACGACGACCTCGACCGAGTAGACGTCGGTCTGCATGGCGGCGAGCCGGGTGTCCGAGACGGTCGACGTGCTGAAGACAGCCGGGGTGACCGTGTTGGACGTGGACGCGGGCGCGACGGCCGGGTTGACCGTCTCGGAGTCCCACGCGCAGCGGGCGACGACTGAGTAGGTGCCGTGTCCCTTGGGTGCGATCAGCGTGACCGTGTAGGTGGTGCCGGTTCCGTCGGGCGACTTCTGGCCGTGGAAGGGCCGCATGCTCCAGTCGCAATCGATGGTGCCGGCGTCGAAGGTGATGGTGAACTCTTCACCGGGTTCGACGTCCTGGGGGACTTCGGCCGAGAAGGGTGGCGGGGCGTAAGCAGCATTCGCGTTGGGAGCCGCAAAGATGCTCAGCATCGCGGCGGCAAGAGTGGCAAGAGCCAGGCGTGATGTGAACATGGAGATCTCCAAAGATGTTGGAATTGACGAACAAGTAGTGGCCCGAGATGAAGCTGGCCGACAATACGGAACTGCTGTCCCGAACGTAGTCGAACAGGGGGTCACCAATCCCGCTGCCACTGGAATGGCAACAGATTGTCTACCGGGTCTCCATCACCTGTCGTGACCAGCGGTCGTCCGGGCCTTGCGCCGGAACCATGAACGCGACGTCTCGGCGTGTGTGGCGTCCAGTGGCTCGTACCCGTACCCGTAGCCGTATCCATAGCCGTACGCACCGGCGCCTCGGGCCGGTGTCATGTTGAAGATCACGCCGGCCGGCACCGAGCCGACCGCGGTCAACCGCTCGGCAGCGGCGCGGACCTGGTCAGTGGTGGTCCTGCCATGACGAACGACGAGGATCGCGCCGTCGGCCTGGCTGGCGAGCAGTGCCGCGTCGGTGACCGGGAGCAGGGGCGGAGCGTCGATCAGCACGATGTCGTAGTCCTCGCGAAGCTCCTTGATGACGGTGCTCATCGCGTGCGACTTGAGCAGCTCGGCCGGGTTGGGTGGAGTGCGCCCGCTGCTCAGAACGTCGAGCCCGGGATGCTGCGCGGTCTTCTGCATCGCCTCGTGGAGGGGCAGCCGACCGACGAGAACTGTTGTCAGTCCGACGGATCCCTCGAGATTGAGGTAGTGGCTGATCTTCGGCCGGCGCAGGTCGGCCTCGATCAGCGCGACCCGCTCGCCGCCCTCGGCCAGCGTCAGCGCGAGGTTGGTCGCGGTGGTCGTCTTGCCCTCCTCCGGTAGAGAACTCGTGATGACGAAGACCTTGCGCTGCTGATCGGGGTCGATGAACTGCAGATTGGTTCGGAGCACCCGGAATCCCTCGACGCGCGGCGCATAGGTGCCGAGGTCGTCGATCAGCGGATTGCGCTCGGCGTCGCGGTCGTAGGTGATCGAACCGAGCATGGGTGCGTCGGTCAGGTCCTCGAGCTGCTTGATGGTCTTGACGCTGGTGTCGAGGGTCTCGCGCAGCAACGCCACTCCGACGCCTATGAGGAGTCCGAGGACCAGGCCGAGAGCAAGGTTGCGTTGGGGTCGAGGCGACACGGGGGACGTCGGCTCGGTGCCCGGATCGACGACGGTCGCCTTGATCGTGGCTTCGTCCTTGCCCGGTGGCGTCTCGAGCTCGGCGACGTAGGAGACGAACTGCTCCGAGACCGCATCAACGAGCATCTTGGCGCGCTCGGGTGAGGGGTCGGTGACCGTGATCGTCAGGATGACGGTGTCGAGCTTGGAGGTCGCCGAGATCTGCGCCGCCAGATCCTTGGGGGACTCGTCGAGCTTGAGCTCGTCGACCACTCGCTTGGCGATCTGCTGCCCGGTCAGCAGATCGGCGTACGACTTGACCCGCTGGAGTGAGAACTGCCCGCCCTGGTTGGCCTGAGCGTCGTCCGAGGCGTCGGAAGTGGAGACGAACAGGCGCGAGGAGGATGCGTACTGCGGTGTCGCGC
>NZ_JAKFCB010000043.1:0-13203 GCF_036676885.1 Aeromicrobium sp. | reverse complement strand
GAGCCGCTTGTCAGAATCGAACTGACGACCTTTTCATTACGAGTGAAACGCTCTACCGACTGAGCTAAAGCGGCCGAGGTCCGCCGGGGATCGCCCGCCGAACCGATCACTGAGTCTACCGGGTGATTGCTACGACCTCACATCGGCCTCGCCCCCGTAGAATCGCACTCGTGACCGACACCACGCAGGCCGAGCTCGAGGAGATCCGGGCGAGCATCGACAACATCGATGCGGCGCTGATCCATGTCCTGGCAGAGCGCTTCAAGTACACCAAGCGCGTCGGCAAGCTCAAGGCCGAGCACAACCTGCCGCCCGCCGACCCCGAGCGCGAAGCCCGACAGATCACGCGTCTCCGGGCGCTGGCCGTCGAGGCGGATCTCGACCCCGCGTTCGCCGAGAAGTTCCTCAACTTCATCATCGACGAGGTCATTCACCACCACGAAGCCGTACGAGGCTAGGCAACCGCGCCGCGCCGGACCGCCGGCGGTGGCATAGCGTCCACGCGGACGCGCGCGGTGGACGCCAAGTCACCGCTGCGGCAGGGCTACGAGCCTGCCTTGCAGGTCAGGCCGTCCTTGGGGACGGTGCCGTCGGTGAAGAAGCCATCGACGGCGTCCTTGATGCACACGTTGCCGGAGTTGTATGCGGTGTGCCCGTCGCCCTCGCGGGTGATCAGCACGCCGGATGACAGCTGCGAGGCGAGCGCCTTGGCCCACTCGTAGGGGGTCGCCGGGTCGCGCGTCGTGCCGAGCACGAGGATCGGCGGCGCCCCCTTGGCCTCGATCTTGGGCAGCGGGTTGGTCGCCTCGATCGGCCAGTCGGAGCAGCCGAGCGCGCCCCAGGCGAGCGCCCGCCCGAACACCGGGGACACCTTCTCGAACCGCGGAATGATCGCCTCGGTCTCCTCCAGCGTCAGGTGCTTGGAGGCGTCGAGGCAGTTGACGGCATAGATGACCTGGCCCATGTTGCCGGCGTATGAGCCGTCCTCGTCGCGCTCGAAGTAGACGTCGGAGAATCGCAGCAGCACGCTGCCATCGCCCTGGAACGCCGCCTTCAGACCGTCCGAGAGGTAGGGCCACGTCTCCTCGTCGTAGAGCGTCAGGGCGATGCCGTAGAACGCGTGGCCCTCCGTGAGGTCGCGATCGGATGTGGCCTTCATCGGCGTCGCGTCGAGCTGCTTCATGAGGTCGGCGATCTTGGCGATGCCCGCCTTGGCGTCGTTGCCCAGCGGGCAGTCGGAATCCTTGACGCAGTCCTCGGCGTACGCGTCGATGGCCCGCTGGAAACCCGTGGTCTGGCCGAGGCTCGAGCCGACGGCATCCAGCGAGGGATCGACCGCGCCGTCGAGCACCATACGACCGACGTTGGTCGGGAACAGCTGGGCATAGACCGCGCCGAGCGACGTGCCGTATGACGCGCCGAACCAGTCGAGCTTGGACCGGCCGAGCAGCGCGCGCACGACATCCATGTCCTTGGCGGCCTCGACGGTCGAGACGTGGCCGGCCAGCTCGCCGGAGTTGTTCTCGCACGCCTCGCCCAGGTCGGTGATGCTCTGGCGCAGCGCGGCGATCTCGGCGGCGTCGTCGGGGTCCGGATCGGTCTCGACGAACTCGTCGAAGTCCTTGTCGGGGAGGCATTCGAGCGGCGAGCTCTCACCGACGCCGCGCGGGTCGACACCGACGACGTCGTACATCGTGCGGACATCGCTGCCGAAGCTCGAGGCCATCGTCGAGGCGAAGTCGACCGCCGAGCCGCCGGGGCCGCCCGGGTTGACCAAGATGCTGCGCTTGGCCTTGCCGCCCTCGGCGGGGTGGACGACCACGCGAATCCGGGTGGTGGCGCCGTCAGGCTTGGCATAGTCGACCGGCACCGTGATCCAGGCGCACCGCTCCGAGCCACAGCCCGACCACTCGACGTCCTGGTCGTAGAACTGCTTGAGCCCCGACGGCGCTGACGTCGCGGCAGGCTTGGGCTCCTCCCAGCTGTCGCGGGTCACGACGGCCGTCACGACGGCGACACCCACGAGCAGAGCGAACACGGTGACGACGGAGAGCACGATCAGCAGCTTGGAGCGAGTCACCGGCGAAGTCCCATCATCATGCGTTCGAGGGCGAGCAGAGGAGCGGCATTGGCGGTCAAGGCCGTACGACACTCGACGATCGCATCGATCGTGTGGATGGTCGACTCGGGCGTCCACACGCGCGCCATCTCGGTGATGTCGTCGGCCACGTCGGCGTTGACGAGATCGACGCCGGTCGCGCACTGGACCGCCAGGACGTCGCGGCAGAACGACAGCAGGTCGAGCAGCACGCCGTCGATCGAGTCGCGGGCCATACGCTTGCGCCGGCGGTCCTGGTCCTTCTGCAGCGCCGACAGGGCACCGGCATAACCGGGTGGGCGGCGGCCGCGCTCCTCGACGCCCCACGTCGAGCGCAGGTCGTCGAGCTCGCGCTCGTCGGCGGGGTCGCAGAAGTCCTTGGCGCGCGCCGTGGCCTCCTCGTTGACCTGGTGCGCCGCCCGGAGGCAGTCGCCGAGATCGTGCAGCGCGACCGGGATCGACAAGATGGCTCGCCGGCGCTCGCGGGCGCCGGGGTCGCGCGCGAGCCCTCGGGCCCGCCCGATGTGGCCCTGCGAGGCGGCGGCGACGGCGTGCGCCAGCTCCGGCTCGACGCCGTCTCGGCTGACCAGCAGCCCGGTGATGGCCTCGGTCGACGGGGTTCTGAGCAGGACGCTGCGAGCGCGCGAGCGGATCGTCACGGAGACGTCGTCGACCGCCGGGGCGCAGAGCATCCACACGGTCTGGCGCGACGGCTCCTCGATCGCCTTGAGCAGGGCGTTGCAGGCCTCGTCGGTGAGCCGGTCGGCGTCCTCGATGATGAGGATCTGCCAGCGGCCGAGCGCGGGACGCAGGGCGGACGAGCGGACGTACTGACGGATGTCCTTGACGCCGATCGACAGTCCGTCGGTCGTGATGAGGGTGATGTCGGGGTGGCTGCCGGCCCGCGCGGTCGTGCACGAGTGGCACTCGCCGCAGCCGCCGAGCTCGCACTGCAGCGCCGCCGCGAACGCCCGCGCAGCGTTGGACCGGCCCGAGCCGGGCGGGCCGGTGAACAGCCAGGCGTGCGTCATCGAGCGCCCGTCACCGCCTGCCGAGGCGACCGCGGCCTGCAGCGTCTCGACGACGGGTTCCTGGCCCACCAGGTCGTCCCAGACGGTCATGCTGTGGCCTGCCCCAGCCACGGCTCGACGGCCTGCCGGATCGAGGCGTGGATCTCGGCAGGCGTGTCGCCGCCTCCGACCACGAGGTAGTGCTGCGGGTCGGCGGCGGCCAGGTCGAGGAAGTGCTGGCGTACGCGCTGGTGGAACTCGAGCGGCTCGGACTCGATGCGGTCGGCACCTTCGAACCGGGCATGACCGATGGCCGGGTCGATGTCGAGGATGATCGTGAGGTGTGGCCGCAGGGACGAGGTGGCCCACCGGGCGATGTGCTCGACCTCCGCGGCGGCGAGGTGGCGACCGGCGCCCTGATAGGCCAGCAGCGAGTCGACGTAGCGGTCGGTGATCACGATCGTGCCGTCGGCGAGCGCCGGGAGAACGATCTGGTCGACGTGCTCGGCCTTGTCGGCGGCATAGAGCAGGACCTCGGTGCGCGGCGACAGCTCGCCCGTGTCGTGGTCGAGGACGATGTGGCGCAGGATCTTGCCCACCTCGGTAGCACCCGGCTCACGCGTCAGCAGCACTCCGTGGCCGAGGGTCTCGAGCCATTCGACGAGCAGCACGGCCTGGGTCGACTTGCCGGCGCCCTCCCCGCCCTCCAGGGCGATGAACACCCCGGTTTCGGTGAAGAGCGGATCCATGGGGCGAGCCTAGTCGCTGCGTACGACCTCTTCCGACGGAGCGTACGGGTGAAGGCCGAAGTACTCGACGATGCGTCGCATGTTCTTCTTGGACCGGGTGAAGAGGATGTAGCGCTTGCGCGGCCCGGCCGTACCGGTCACGATCTCCGGCACCCGGAAGTCGAACTGCATGCGGCTCTTGCGGGCGATCTCGGCGATGGCCTGCGGGCTGTAGTAGGAGACGTGCCCGCGGGAGTAGAGGTAGCGGTGGTTCGCGACGTTCTTGCCGTCGTAGATGTTGGTCGAGCAGACCAGGAGGCCCTTCCTGGTGAGCAGCTTGAACAGCCGCGGGAACTCGGTCATCGGGTCAGGGAAGTGCTCGACGACCTCGCACGCGATGATCAGGTCGAAACGCTCCGACGTGCCCTTGGCGATGTTGATGAAGTCGGCATCGATGCCCAGGTCGACGACATCGCTCATGACGACCCGGTCGACAGCGGGCAGCTTGGCGATGTGCTGGTAGTCGAGGCTGCGCCCCGCGCCGAACACCATGACCTTGAGGCCCGACCGCTGCAGGATGTCGGCGCCCATCGCGGCCATGTGGAACTCGCGGCCCTGGTGCTCCTCGGTCCCGACCCGCGGCGTGAGGCGGAATCTGTCGACCGACTCGAACTTCGTGTAGTCGACCGTGTTGCCGGCGTTGGACACGTACTGGCAGCGCCGGCAGATCCGGATCTCGTAGGTACGGTTCTTGCGCTCGACGAGGCGCAGGCGGGTGCGCCTGGAGCCGCAGACCAGGCATCTCGCCGAGGACGGCGTCGCGGCGAGCTCCCGGGCTCGAAGGAGCACGACGTGCACTGCCTTCTTCGGATCGTGCATCGCCTTGGAGATCTGGTGTCGGCTGACCATCGTGATCCAATCCGTCCGCGTACAGTTCGCCCACCGTAACGCGGGTGAGGTCAGGCCGGTCCGGGCGGGGAACCGGGCAGCTGGACCCGGGCGACGAGCTTGTGCGGAGCCAGCACGCAGAAGCTGTCGGTCAGCAGCTCGGCGAGCTCGTCCCAGTCGGTGTCGTCGCGCAGCTCGAGCCCCACGACGTCGCGGCCCCACCGGGCGACGAAGTAAGGCGGGCCGGCCTGGACGAATGCCTCGAGCTCGTCACCCGGCGCACGGAACGTCACGACCGTGACCTCGCCCTCGGTCGCGATGAACCGCGCATAGGCATCCGGTCCGGTCTCGTCGATCGTCAGGACGTGCGCGAACGTGCGCTTGCGGACGCACCAGCGCACGCCGGTCCAGGCGTTCTCCTCGTATGCCTCGGGGAGCGCAAGGCAGATCGCACGGAGACGTTCGACGACGTCGAGCGGCACATCGGGCATGGCAACAAACTATGACGTGGCGCCGACAGCCCCCTCGCGGCCGGCCGCGAGGCGGAGCTCGGTGACCAGCACCACGACGCCGATCAGGCCGGCCCACAGCTCGGAGTACGGCACGAACGTCACGGCGACGAGCGCCAGCGCGCCGACGGCGAACGGCAACGCGGTCCGCATCGACGAGTCGTGCAGGCGCACGTTGACGAGCCACAGCGCCACGAGGAACGCCGCACCCGGGCCGGTCACGAACGCGCTGCTGACCAGGTCGGAGGCCTCCGAGTGGTGGGAGTAGTGGTCGACCCGCGCGGCGAGGCCCGCCCCGACCGCGGCCGCTGCGCCGAAGATCACGTAGTGGCCGAACCCCCAGACGTACCCGACCGAGTTGTCGGTGAGGATGCCGGAGTTGTCGCGCGCGAAGTAGAGCCACCAACCGCTGAACGTGATCAGCACGCCACCGGCCACGACGAGCCACAGCTCGGCGGGCGGGTGCTCCTTGTCGAACGCGACCTGCAGCGCGATCGTGACCGACAGGATCGTCTCGCCGAGGACGATGATGAAGAACAGTCCGTAGCGCTCCGCGATGTGGTGCGGATGCCACGGCGTCGTGCCGGCGAGCTCGGCGGTGAACGGCACGGAGAAGTCGAGCGCCACCCCGAGCACGAACAGCCAGATCGGGACATGGCCGTCCGTCACCAGGAGCGCGGTGACCCAGCCGGCCTGGACGAAGATCAGCCCGTACGCATATCGCAGCGCCGTGCGTCGACGCTCGGGATGCCCCGCCGCCGCACGCAGCCACATCAGCACCAGCCCGACCCGCATGATGACGTAGCCGACGATGCCGAGCGTGAGGTCCTCGTGGAAGATCCGCGGCACGCCGGCCGCCAGCACGAGCGACCCGAAGACCTGCAGCAGCGTCAGGACCCGGTTGATCGTGTCGTCGGGGTCGTACGCGCTGTTGAACCAGACGAAGTTGAGCCAGGCCCAGAAGATCGCGAAGAACGAGACGCCGAACCACACGAGCCCGTGGCCGGCGTGGCCCTCGGAGATCTCGTGGTGCAGCGACAGCGCGGCCTGCGCGATCGCCACGACGTAGCAAAGATCGGTGAACAGCTCGAGCGGCGAGGCCGTGCGGTGCTCCTCGTGCGGGTCCCGCGGTGACAGCGGCCGCAGAATCGGGGCGATCATCGGATGCTCCCTTGCTGCAGGGCGAGGTACTGGTGGGCGAACGCGATCCCCATGCCGCCCTCGCCCACTCCGGCCGCGACCCGCTTGACCGACCCCGAGCGGACGTCGCCGACGGCGAACACGCCGGGAACGGTCGTCTCCAGCGCGAAGGGCCGACGGTCGGCAGTCCACGCAGCGGAGTCGGCGGCGTCGGACCCGGTGACGACGAAGCCGTGCTGGTCGCACGCCACGGCAGAGGGAAGCCATCCCGTGACCGCGTCGGCCCCGATCATGACGAAGAGCACCGTGGCAGGGCGACGCGACGTCTGGCCGGCCGCCGAGTCGTGCACGTCGATCTCGGTCAGGTCGGTCTCGCCGTGGAGGCCGACGACCTGGCTCCTGGTCTCGACGTGGATGGCGTCATGGGCGGAGATCTGGTCGATGAGGTAGCGCGACATGCTCGCCTCGAGCGACTCTCCGCGTACGAGCATCGTGACCGACCGGGCATACCGCGAGAAGAAGACCGCGGCCTGACCGGCCGAGTTGCCGGCACCGATGATGCAGATGTCCTGGCCCCTGGCGAGCGCTGAGTCGCTCCGCGCAGCGCCGTAGTAGACGCCGCGACCGAGATAGCTCGCGACACCCGGAACGTCGAGGGTCCGCCAGTCCACGCCGGTGGCGATGACGACGACGGGCGCCTGCAGCAGGTCGCCCCCGTCGAGGGTGACCGTGTGCGCTCCCGGCTGGATGCCCGTCGCCTGCCGGGTCACGACGATCTCGGCGCCGAGCCGCTTCGCCTGCTGCAGGGCGCGGCTGGCGAGGTCGTCACCCGACACCCCGTACGGAAACCCCGTGTAGTTCTCGATGCGGCTGGAGGTGCCGGCCTGCCCTCCGGGCGCGATGGCCTCGACGACGATCGTCCGCAGGCCCTCGGCCGACGCGTTGACCGCCGCGGTGAGGCCCGCGGGTCCGGCGCCCAGGATGACGACGTCGTAGTCGGACCCGGCGGGGCTGACCTCGAGCCCGACCGCCGACGCGGCCTGGCGCAGGGTCGGGGCCATCAGACGGCGGCCGTCGGGCAGCTCGAGGACGGGGTGGTCGGCGGCCCCTTCATCCGGGGTGACCCGGTCGAAGACCACCTGGTTGCGGGTCAGGAACGTCGCCAGCTCACGCACCGCGGCGTCGACGCGAGGGCCGATCAACGTCACCTCGGCCTCGGGCTCGACGGCCGCCCAGCCCTGGAGGTCGTTCAGATAGCGGCGGGCCACCTCGGCGACGCTCGTCGTCACGGACGGCGCCATGGCGGCCAGCGTGTGGTACTCCGTCACGCCCAGGCGAAGGATGCGCGCGGGCACGGTCGCCCGACCGCTCGCCGGGAACTTCGTGCTGAGCGTCATCGGCACCTCGCCGAACAACATGCCGTGCGTGCGCTCGCCGATGACGCGCTCCTGGCCGTTGACCACCTTGGTGATCTCGGCGTGGCCCTCCATCACGATGAACAGAGACCGCTCGTCGCCCTCGCGGGCGAAGTACTCACCGGGAGCCAGCCGGATGTCCTCCACCGCGCCGGCGACGTACGCCAGCACCGGCGTCTCCAGGCCGGCGAGGAGCGGGACGTCGCTCAGCTCGTCTGGGGTGATCATGCCGGAACGCTAGCGCGTTGCCCGGGCGACCAGCCAGCGCTCCTACTTCTTTGCGGCAGCCTTTTTGGCCGGCGACTTCTTCGCCGCCTTCTTGGCGGTCGACTTCTTCGCAGTCTTCTTCGCGGTCTTCTTGGCGGTCTTCTTGCCGCCCTTCTTGGCCGGACCCTTGGCGCGGCGCTCGGCGAGCAGCTCGAACGCACGCTCCGGCGTCAGGGTCTCGAGCGAGTCGTCCTTGCGAAGGGTCGCGTTGTACTCACCGTCGGTGACGTACATGCCGAAGCGGCCGTCCTTGGCCACGACCGGTGAGCCGCTCACGGGATCGTTGCCGAGCTCCTTGAGTGGGGCTGCGGCGGCGCGACGTCCGTACGTCTTGGGCTGCGCGTAGATCGCGCGGACCTCTTCCTCGGTGATCGTGAGGAGCTGCTCCTCGCGCTCGAGCGAGCGGGAGTCGGTGCCCTTCTTGAGGTAGGGCCCGTAGCGACCGTTCTGCGCGGTGACCTCGGTGCCGTCCTCGTCGACGTAGACGACGCGCGGCAGCGTGAGCAGCTGGACCGCCTGGTCGAGCGTGATCGTGTCGAGGTCCATGTCCTTGAACAGGCTGGCAGTGCGGGGCTTGTCGGCCTTCTTGGCGTCGTCGGGCAGCGTCTCGGTGACGTACGGACCGAACCTGCCGCTCTTGGCGGTGATCACGAGCCCGGTCTCGGGGTGCTTGCCGAGCTCCTTCTCCACGCCGGACGGGCTGGCCAGCAGCTCCTTGGCCCGGTCGAGCGTGAGCTCGTCGGGCGGCAGGTCGTCAGGCACGTTGGCGCGAGTCGGCACCTTCTTGCCCTCGGCGTCCTCGGTGAACGGCGGACCCTCGACGTACGGGCCGTAGCGACCGACGCGCAGGTCGATGTCCTCGCCCAGCGGGAACGTCGCGAGTCCTCTGGCGTCGATGTCGGGGAGGTTGTCCACGAGCCGCTTGAGGCCCGTGTCGTGCTCGCCCGTGCCGGTCCAGAAGCCGGTCAGGACGTTGAGCCGCTCCTCACGCCCCTGGGCGACCTCGTCGAGGACGTCCTCGAGCTCGGCGGTGAAGTTGTAGTCGATGAGCCGCGGGAAGTGCTGCTCCATGAGCCGGATGACCGAGAAGGCGATCCACGCCGGGACCAGCGCGGTGCCCTTCTTGTAGACATAGCCGCGGTTCTGGATCGTGCCGACGATCGAGGCGTACGTCGACGGGCGGCCGATCTCGCGGGTCTCGAGCTCACTGATCAGGCTGGCCTCGGTGTAGCGCGACGGCGGCTTGGTCTCGTGGCCGGCCTTGCCGAGCTCGGCGGCCGTGACGGTCTGACCCTCGGTCAGGTTGGGCAGCTTGGTCTGCTGGTCGTCGTCCTCGGCGTCGGAGTCGTCGTGCGACTCGACGTACGCCTTGAGGAATCCGTAGAACGTGATCGTCCGACCCGAGGAGCCGAAGACGACGTCTTCACCGCTGGCGGCTGTGGCGCCGATGCGGATCGACACCGAGTCGCCCTTGGCGTCACGCATCTGGGACGCGATCGTGCGCTTCCAGATGAGCTCGTAGAGCCGACGCTCGTCGCCGCTCAGTCCGGTCTGATCGGGAGTCTTGAACCGGTCGCCGGCGGGGCGGATCGCCTCGTGGGCCTCCTGCGCGTTCTTGACCTTGCTGGCGTAGACGCGCGGCTCGTCCGGAAGGTAGGCCGGGCCGTAGAGCTCGGTCACCTGGGCGCGGGCGGCGGTGAGCGCGGTCTGCGACAGCGTCGTCGAGTCGGTACGCATATAGGTGATGTGCCCGCCCTCGTAGAGGCGCTGGGCGACCTGCATCGTACGGGCGGCGCCGAAGCCGAACTTGCGGGACGCCTCCTGCTGCATCGTCGTCGTACGGAACGGTGCGTAGGGACGGCGCGTGTAGGGCTTGGACTCGACCGAACGCACCGTGAACGGGCGGTCGGTGAGCCCCGCGGCCAGGGCGCCGGCCTGCTGCTCGTCGAGGTGCACGACCTTGTCGGACGTCAGCTGTCCGGCGTTGTCGAAGTGGCTGCCCGACGCGATGCGCAAGCCGTCGACACTGAAGAGCTTGGCCGGGAACTGGCGGGGGTCGTAGCCCTCGCCGGCGTCGAACGTCGCCTCGAGGTCCCAGTAGGAGGCGATGCGGAACGCCATGCGCTCACGCTCACGCTCGACCACGAGCCGGGTCGCGACGGACTGCACGCGGCCGGCCGACAGGCCGCTCATGACCTTCTTCCACAGCACGGGGCTGACCTCGTAGCCGTAGAGGCGGTCGAGGATGCGGCGGGTCTCCTGCGCGTCGACGAGGTCCATGTCGACGTCGCGGGGGTGCGCGATGGCGTACTGGATCGCGTCCTTGGTGATCTCGTTGAAGACGATGCGCTTGACCGGGACCTTGGGCTTGAGCTCGTCGAGCAGGTGCCACGCGATGGCCTCGCCCTCGCGGTCCTCATCTGTCGCCAGCACGAGCTCGTCGGCGTCCTTGAGGAGCTTCTTGAGCTTGGTCATCTGCGACTTCTTGTCGGCGGAGACGACGTAGATCGGCTCGAAGGCGCTGTCGATGTTGACGCCGAGGCGGGCCCAGGACTCGCCCTTGAACGCGGCCGGCACCTCGTCGGCGCCGCGCGGCAGGTCGCGGATGTGGCCGACCGAGGAGTCCACGACGTAGCCGTCCCCGAGGTAGCCCGCAATGCTGCGGACCTTGTTGGGGGACTCGACGATGACGAGGCTGGTCACAGATGAACTCCTGATTGGTCAGACGCAGCACACCGTAGCGTGTGTCGTCAAGAGTTCATGCATCCGCATCTGTGAGCGGATCGTGTCGGTTCGCCCGGCGCAGCTCGGAACAGCTTGTCGGTCGTCGGTGAAATACTGCCCTGTGGCGTTCTCCGGATATGCGCAGCTGTGGGCGGACAGATCGGTCCGCGCGCTGTTCATTGCTGCGTTCTTCGCCCGCATCCCGGCCATGGCGGCGCCGCTCGTCTTCACCCTCTATGTCGTCGACGACCTCGACGGCAGCTACGCCCAGGCCGGCGTGATCGCCGCCGCGACGACGCTCGGCGCGGCGATCGGCTCCCCGTGGCGCGGGCGCCTGATCGACCGGCTCGGCCTGCGACGCGCCGTCCTCCCCTCGATCATCGCGGTCGGCGTCCTCTACCCGTTGGCGACACTGGCGACGTACGCGTGGCTGATCCCGATCTCGGTGCTGATGGGCCTGTTCCTCATCCCCATCTTCTCGATCGTGCGGCTGTCGTTGAGCGTCATGGTCGAGGAGCGCCAACGCCGCACGGCGTTCTCGGCCGACTCGATCATCGCCGAGGCGAGCTTCATCATCGGCCCGGCTGCCGGCGTCCTGCTGGTGACGCAGGCCGGCGCCGACGCGGCGCTCTATGCGATCGGCGGGTGCGAGGTCGTGGCCGGGCTGATCTTCCTGAAGCTCAACCCGCCGACCCGTTCGGCGCCCCAGGAGACCGACGTCGTTCCTGACCGGCCGGTCGTCAAGACGCCGATCCTGTCGGTCCCCGTGGTGTTCCTCTTCCTCATCTCCGGCGGCACGATGGCCACGCTGGTGGGCACCGACCTCGGCATCATCGCCGAGCTGCGCGAGCTCGACCGGACCAGCGCGATCGGCCTCACGTACGGCCTGTGGGGCCTGTCGTCGCTGGTCGGCGGCCTGGTCTACGGATCGCTCAACCGGTCGATCCGGCCCACCTATCTCCTCCTCGCGCTGGGCCTGACCACGATCCCGGTCGGCCTCGGTGGTGAGGTCTGGTCGCTGTCCCTGTGGGTCATCCCGACGGGCTTCCTGTGTGCGCCGACCATGACCGCTGCGGCCGAGTGGATCGCCAAGCTCGTGCCGGAGGAGCGGCGCGGCGAGGCGATGGGCTGGCAGGGCACGGCGTTCACGATCGGCGGAGCGGCGAGCTCGCCCGTCATCGGCGCGGCGATCGACGAGGTCGGCGCGTGGGGCGGCTTCGTGGTGGGCGGCCTGACCGCCACCGCCATCGCGCTGGTGTGCTGGGGCGGTCAGCTCATCCCGGCGTTCCGGCCGGCCAACTATGCGTCCGTCGACGACCCGAACACGGTCACCAGATAGCGCACGTCCGCACTCGACGCGTTCCGGTAGATCACGGGCGCCGGATCGCCCATGCGCAGCCGATCCCCCGCGGCGAGCTCGTGGGTCTCCTCCCCCACGACGAACGTCAGCACGCCCTCGACGACCCAGATGACGTGCATCCCGAAGTCGTACGACTCGGCCGGCACCGCGACCTCCTTGCCCGGCGGCATGACGACCTCGGTGATGTCGCCGGCCGGCGTCGTGACGATCTGGCGCCGCCGGTAGCCGGTGTCCGGGTCGATCCACAGCTCCTGCTCGGCGCGGGCGAGCACGCGGGTGCCGCGCGGCTCGCCGCGGGCGATCAGCGTCGAGACCGTGAGGCCGAAGGCACCCGAGAGCTTGCCGAGCAGGGTCGCCGTGGGACTGCTCTCGCCGCGCTCGACCTTGTGGATCATGGCCCGCGACACCCCCGACCGCTCGGCCAGCTCGCTCAGCGACCAGCCGCGGAGCTCACGCTCGAGGGCGACCCGCTGGCCGATGCGTGCGCTGATGTCGTCTACTATGGTGGACATACCGACACTATAGGGGAACGCCGATGATGATCCGCGACGCCGTGCACGACGACCTCCCGGCGATCCTCGAGATCCACAACGACGCGATCCGCACGACGACCGCGATCTGGGACGAGCACGAGGTCGACCTCGAGGACCGCCGCGCGTGGTTCGACGCGCGCCGCTCGGCCGGGCTGCCGGTCCTGGTCGCCGAGCTCGACGGCGAGGTGATCGGCTTCGCGTCCTACGGTCCGTGGCGCCCCAAGACCGGCTACCGGTTCACGGTCGAGAACTCGGTCTATGTGCACCCCGATCACCGGGGTCGCGGTGCGGCGAACGTCCTGATGCCGGCGCTCATCGACCACGCTCGCTCCGGCGACGTGCACGCGATCGTCGCCGGCATCGAGGCGTCCAACGCCGGGTCGATCGCCCTGCACGAGAAGTTCGGCTTCCGCCGGGTCGCGCTGCTGCCGGAGGTCGGCTTCAAGTTCGGCCGCTGGCTCGACCTCGCCTACCTCCAGCTGTCCCTCTAGCCCGTCCGGCCCCTAGCGCGACCGTCCCCTAGGGAGGCCG
>NZ_JAKFCB010000042.1:0-15145 GCF_036676885.1 Aeromicrobium sp. | reverse complement strand
CTGATGGTCGTGCCCGTCGCCGCCGCGCAACAGCTGACCCGCAGCTTCCGCACGACACATCTCGCCGCAATGGCGATCGGCCTGTTCGCCGCCATCGGCGGCGTCGTGTCGAGCTATGAGATCAACACGCAGCCGGGTCCGACGATCGTGCTGCTCGCCCTCTCCGTGTTCGGCGTGGCTGCGCTCTTCGGCGCAGCGACGAGACGACTCCGCGGCCGGCGTCATCCAGTAGATTTCGCACGAGGAGACATCTGATGGTCGAAGCACCCCGCAACACCCGCCAGCGACGCGCCGTCGTGGCGATCCTCGAGGACCTCGACGGCTTCGCGAGCGCGCAGGAGATCCACGACATCCTCAAGCGACGCGGCGAGTCGGTCGGCCTGTCGACGGTCTACCGCAGCCTGCAGGTCCTCGCGGATGCCGCCGAGGTCGACGCCCTGCGCAACGATGACGGCGAGGTCCTCTACCGCCAGTGCAGCGCGGGGCACCATCACCACCTCGTGTGCCGGTCCTGCGGCCGTACTGTCGAGGTCGAGGGCCCGACGGTCGAGCGCTGGGCCGACAAGATCGCCGAGGAGAACGGCTTCCAGGACGTCGCGCACACGCTGGAGATCTTCGGAACGTGCAACGACTGCGTCAGAGCCCGCTAGCGGATCAACGGCACGAATCGGTAGATCCCGTGGCGGGTCACCTGGGGCGCACCGTCCGCATCGACGACGACCCGCGTCATGGAGCCGGCCACCGGGATGACGAGGATCCCGCCCGGCGCGAGCTGGTCCACGAGCTCGTAGGGGAGGCTGTCGCTCATCGCCGACACGAGGATCCGGTCGTACGGCGCGTTCTCGGGCCGTCCGAGCTTGCCCCGCTCGGCACCTTCGATGCGGGTCCAGCGCATGCCCTCCCCCGCCAGGTTCTCGCGCCCCCACTCGACGAGCTCCGGCACGATCTCGCAGCCGATGACGCAGCCGTCCGGCCCGACCAGATGACCCAGCAGGGCGGTCGTCCACCCGGTGCCCGAGCCGACGTCCAGCACGCGCATGCCGGCCTGCACGTCGAGAAGCTGCAGCATGTCGACGACGGTCGAGGGCTGCGAGCAGGTCTGTCCGTGGCCGACCTCGAGCGCCTGGTCGAGGTGAGCGGAGCGTTGCTGCCCGCGCGGCAGGAAGTGCTCGCGCGGCACCGCGCGCATCGCCTCCGCCACAGACGGGTCCATGTCTCGAACGTACTCCTAGGCTGACCTCATGACCCTTCGTTGCGTGACCGGTGACGCGCTGACCGCGCAGGACGTCTACGACATCTGGAAGATCCGCGACGCGGTGTTCGCGGTCGAGCAGCAGGTCGACGAGGAGGACGTCGACGGCAAGGACCTGCTGCCCACCACGACGCACCTGTGGCTCGAGGACGCGGACGGCCCGACGAGCTACCTGCGGGTCTACCTCGGCGATGACGGCGTGCGCCACATCGGCCGGGTGTGCACGCGCAAGGACCAACGCGGGCAGGGACTGTCGGGGCGGCTCATGGCCGAGGTCTCGCGGCTGTGGGGCGATGGCGAGCTGCAGCTCAACGCCCAGTCGTACCTCGAGCGGTGGTACGAGTCCTTCGGCTACGTACGCTCCGGCGACGACTACTACGAGGCCGGCATCTTGCACACGCCGATGTCCCGGACCCCGTCGACCCGCTGACCGCTAGAGCTCGGCGGTCACCTCGGCAATCGCCTCGGCCACATCGCCCTTGACCGTCGTGGCGTAGTCGCTGACCGCGTCGGCTGCCTCCTGGAACTCGTCGCGATAGCTGAACGAGAAGTTGCGCCGGTTCTCGATGCTGTCGGCAAGCAGCGTCGCCTGGTTGATGACGTACTGCGCCGCGTCGTGCACCTTCTGCGCGAGCTCCTCCTTGCCCTTGGGCACCTTCACGCGGTCGAACTCGTCGCGGGCCCGGACGAATGCCGGGATGAGCTCGGAGCGCACCCGCGCGCTCGTGGTGATGAATCCATGGCCGACGTAGTCGGTCGCCCGGAGCTCGAGCACCTTGCGCGCGGCGACGATGAACTCCAGCGCGGTGTCGGCCTCGCGCAGGGTGGCACTCAGGCGCTCGAACGGCCGGAGCACGGTCGCCCGGGTCTGCAGCGCCTCGGCGTACGACGCGGAGTGCTCACGACCGTACGCCGGCGCGCTCCCCAGGCGCGGTGGCTCGGCAATCGCGCGGTCGATCACCTTGCTCAGGGCGCCGGGGTCCTTCGCGTCGGCTGCCTCGACCTTGGCGATCACCGACGAACGGAACGTCTGGACGTCGGCGAGGTAGTCCTGCGCGACGGCCTCCGCCTCGTCGACCTGCTCGGACTGCCGGTGGTCCTGCGTCAGGACGAGCGCGCCGATGACGACCGCGATCACCACCGTCAGGATGACCGGCAGGGCGACCACGACCCTGCGCGTCGGCACGTTCACCCCCACACGGTCCCAGCGTCGCGGAACCGGGTCAACGTCTCAGCCGTTGATGCGCGAGGCGACCCCGTGACGACGCAGTCCGTAGGTCAGCGCGTCGACGAGCGCCTCCCACGACGCCTCGATGATGTTGGCGCCGACGCCGACCGTGACCCACGAGTCCTTGCCGTCCGAGGTCTCGATCAGCACGCGGGTCACCGCGTCGGTGCCGTGACCCTGATCGAGGATGCGGACGCGGAAGTCGATCAGGTGGAAGCGGGCCACGTCGGGATAGACCTGCTCGATCGCCTGCCGCAGCGCGTGGTCCAGCGCGTTGACGGGGCCGTTGCCCTCGCCGATCACGGCGAGGCGTACGCCGCCGGCGACGAGCTTGACCGTGGCCTCGGCGACCGCGTCGTCACCGCGGGCCGACTCGGCCAGCACGCGCCAGGACTCGACGTCGAAGTACGACGGCCGGGCGCCGTCCATCTCCTCGGCGAGGAGCAGCTCGAACGAGGCGTCCGCGGCCTCGAACGTGTAGCCCGACTGCTCCATCGACTTGACCCGGTCGGTGACCCGCGCCAGGCGTACGGGGTCGTTCGCCAGGTCGAAGCCCAGCTCCTTGCCCTTGAGCTCGATCGTCGCGCGGCCGGCCATCTCCGACACCAGGAGCCGCATGTCGTTGCCGACCAGCTCCGGATCGATGTGCTGGTAGAGGTTGGGGTCGACCCGGATCGCACTCGCGTGCAGGCCGGCCTTGTGGGCGAACGCCGAGACGCCCGTGTAGGGCTGGCGCGCCGACGGCGGGTAGTTCGTGATCTCGGCGATCGCATGCGAGATCCGGGTCGCTTCTGCCAGGCGGCCTTCCGGGAGCACCGTCATGCCGAGCTTGAGCTCGAGGTTGGCGACGCACGTGACGAGGTCGGCGTTGCCCGTGCGCTCGCCGTAGCCGTTGACGCAGCCCTGCACGTGGGTGGCGCCGGCCTGGACCGCGGCCATCGAGTTGGCGACGGCGCAGCCGGTGTCGTTGTGGGCGTGGATGCCCAGGCGTACGCCCGTCGACGCGACGTCCGTGACGATCTCGGTCACCCAGTGCGGCAGCATGCCGCCATTGGTGTCGCACAGGATGACGACCTCGGCGCCGGCGTCACCCGCGGCACGTACGACTTCGAGGGCGTAGTCGCGGTTGGCGCGGTAGCCGTCGAAGAAGTGCTCGAGGTCGACGAACACGCGCTGGCCCTCCTCGCGCAGGTAGGTCACGGTGTCGCGCACCATCGCGAGGTTCTCCTCGAGCGTCGTGCGCAGCGCCTCAGTGACGTGGCGGTCGTGACTCTTGGCGACCAGCGTCACGACGGACGCACCGGAGTCGCGCAGCGCCTGGATCAGCGGGTCCTCCGACGCCGGAACCCCCGCGCGCCGCGTGGCGCCGAACGCCGCCAGCGTCGCGTGCTTGAGGTCGAGCTCCTTGGCCGCGAGGGCGAAGAACTCGGTGTCCTTGGGGTTGGATCCGGGCCAGCCGCCCTCGATGTAGCCGACGCCGAGGTCGTCGAGGTGACGCGCGATGTGCATCTTGTCCTGCACGGAGAGGTTGAGGCCCTCCTGCTGCGCGCCGTCGCGCATCGTCGTGTCGTAGACGTGGAAGTCACTGACGCTCTGGTGTCCTGCGTTCACTGCAATGTCCTTCGGTCCGGTCGGCATCTCGGTCGGGCAACAAAAAAGCCCCCCACGACATGGGAGGCAGCGCGTCGGGGGGTTGGTGTCAGTGCCCGGCGCGCCTGTCGATAATGATCGAGATGCTCTGCATGCCGCTCAGTCTAGACTGATCGACCTATGACCGCCAGACCCGTCCCACTCGATCTGGAGCCGAGCGTCATGTATGCGGTCATGACCGCTGTGCCGCTCGAGTCCGAGGACCTGATCCCCCCACCCTCCCCCGAGCTGCTGCGTCACTACGGCTCGTCCGAGGTCGCGATGCGCCGCCTGCGATCACGTCCGCACCAGCGGCTCATCCTGCGCCAGACGACGCTCGAGGACGCCGCATTCGCGATCCGCGACGCCCGGATCGACGCGCTGCTGCTGGCCGAGGAGCACGACGGTGTCGTGATCGACCTGAGCATTCCGCGCGTCCTCGAGTGGCGGTCCGACGAGGTCTCGCTCGCCCACGCGACCCAGTGGTACACCGTCGACTACCAGGAGCTCCACGCCGGACACTTCCGCACCGTCGGCCTGAGGTCGTTCGGCCTGCCCGAGATCGTCGTCGAGGGAGTCGACGAGTCCGCGCACGCGATGTACAGCGCTGTGCTCGCCGGTCTGGTGCACCGGCTGCTCGCGGAATGGCCCGCCAACGACCCGGTCGGCCGTGCCACCGTGACGCTCCGCGACATCGCGTACGGCCTCGGGGACTCCGAGGCGGCCTCGACGCCCAAGGGCCGGTCGATCGATGTCGAGATCGCGTACGACGCCGACGACCGCCTGTTGATCGTCACCCTCGACGGCGACCCTGCCGAGCTGCTCTTCGCACCCTGACCTCAGGCGGTGACTTGGGGCCCACCGCCCGGAATCAGCGCTTGGGCCGCTTCGGCGCGAGGTGTGCCAGGGTCTCGGGGCGCAGGATCGCCTCGAGCTTCTCCGGCGGCAGCAGCCCGCGCTCGAGGACGATCTCGGCCACGCCGCGTCCGGTCGCCAGCGCCTCCTGCGCGACGTCGGTCGCGGCGGCATAGCCGATGTACGGGTTGAGCGCCGTGACCAGGCCGATCGAGTTCTCGACCTCGCTGCGCAGCAGCTCGACATTGGCGGTGATGCCGTCGACGCAGCGCGACGCCAGGACGAGGATCGCCTCGCGCAACCGCGAGATGCCGGCCGACAGGGAGTAGCAGATGATCGGCTCGAACGCGTTGAGCTGCAGCTGTCCGGCCTCGGCGGCCATCGTGACCGTCATGTCGTGCCCGATGACCTGGAACGCGACCTGGTTGACGACCTCGGGGATCACCGGATTCACCTTGCCGGGCATGATGCTCGACCCGGCCTGCACGGCAGGGAGGTTGATCTCGTTGAAGCCGGCTCGCGGACCCGACGAGAGCAGACGCAGGTCGTTGCACATCTTCGACAGCTTGACCGCGACGCGCTTGAGCGTGCCGGACAGCTGCACGAACGCGCCGCAGTCCTGCGTCGCCTCGATCAGGTCGACCGCGCTCTCGAGCGGGAGGCCCGTGATCCGCGACAGGTGGGCGCACGCGGCGGGGACGTAACCCTCCGGCGCGTTGAGCTGCGTGCCGATCGCGGTCGCACCGAGGTTGATCTCGTGCAGCAACAGCACCGCCTCGGAGAGCCGGCTGCGATCCTCCGAGATCATCAGCGAGTAGGTACGGAACTCCTGGCCCAGCGTCATCGGCACGGCGTCCTGCAACTGCGTGCGGCCCATCTTGAGGACGTCGTGGAACTCGTCGGCCTTGGCGGCGAACGAGGCCTCCAGCACCGCCATGGCATCGAGCAGAGCATGCGTCGCCAGGATGATCGCGATCTTGACCGCGGTTGGGTAGACGTCGTTGGTCGACTGGCTCAGGTTGACGTGCTCGTTCGGGTGGATGACGTGGTAGTCGCCCTTCTTGTGCCCCATGATCTCGAGGGCACGGTTGGCGATGACCTCGTTGGCGTTCATGTTGGTCGAGGTGCCGGCACCGCCCTGGATGACGTCGACGATGAACTCGTCACGCAGCCCACCCCTGCGGATCTCCTCGCACGCAGCGCGGATCGCAGCGAACCGCTCGTCATCGAGCAGCCCGAGGTCGTGATTGGCGGTGGCCGCGGCTTCCTTGACCGCTGCCAGCGCCTCGACGAGGAACGGGCTCGTGCCGATCGGGATGCCGGTGATGGGGAAGTTCTCGAGGGCGCGGAGCGTGTGCACACCCCAGTAAGCCTCGAGCGGGACGTCACGGTCACCGATCAGATCGTGTTCGGAACGCGTGGCAAGGGTCATGGTGCAGCCTCCAGTGACGGGGCGCGCCGTTGAGCCCCACATGGCGACCATAGAGCAATCACGCGCTCATGTGCGAAGGGGCTGACTGTACTGGTGAGTACAGTCAGCCCCTTCGCGCAAGAGACGGTCAAGCAGGGACGATTTGCGTCATCCAGCTGTGCCGGTCCGGCGCGCGGCCGTACTGGATGTCGACGAGTGCCGCACGGATGTCGGTCGTGATCTTGCCGGCCTCGCCGTCGCCGCTGACGGCCTCGCCGCCATCCCACTTGAGCGAGCTGATCGGGGTCACGACAGCGGCCGTGCCGCACGCGAAGACCTCGGTGATCGAGCCGTCGGCCGTACCGTCACGCCACTCGTCGATGCTCACGCGTCGCTCGGTCACGTCGTAGCCGAGGTCGCGGGCGATCTGCAGGATCGAGTCGCGGGTGACGCCCTCGAGGATCGAGCCGGTCAGCTCGGGAGTGACGATCGAGCCATCGGCCTGCACGAAGAACAGGTTCATGCCGCCGAGCTCCTCGACCCACTTGTGCTCGGTCGAGTCGAGGAATGCGACCTGGGCGCAGCCGTGCTCGGCAGCCTCCTGCTGCGGGAGCAGGCTCGCGGCGTAGTTGCCGCCGCACTTGGCCGCACCGGTGCCACCCGCGCCGGCGCGCGAGTACTCCGAGGAGAGCCAGATCGACACGGCCTTCACCCCGCCGGGGAAGTAGGCGCCGGCAGGTGAGGCGATGACGGAGTAGGTCACGTGCTGGCTCGGGCGCACACCGAGGAAGACCTCGGAGGCATACATGAACGGCCGCAGGTAGAGGCTCTTCTCCCCGCCGGACGGCGCCCAGGCGCGGTCGGCGGTGACCAGGTCGCGGATCGAGCCCAGGAACCACTCGGTCGGCAGCTCCGGCAGCGCCAGGCGGCGAGCCGAGCGCTGCATGCGCTTGGCGTTGAACTCGGGCCGGAACAGCCAGATCGAGCCGTCCTCGTGGACGTACGCCTTGAGGCCCTCGAAGATCTCCTGTGCGTAGTGCAGCACCGCGGTCGCCGGGTCGATCATGAGCGGCCCGTAGGGCACGACGCGCGCATCGGCCCAGCCGGTGCCGGGCGTCCACTCGGCCAGGAACATGTGGTCGGTGAAGTGGTTGCCGAATCCCGGGTTGGCGAGGATGGCCTCACGCTGGTCGTCGGTCTTCGCGGCCGAGTTGGGCTCGAACCTGCTCGCGAAATGGTTGGAAGTCATAGTAATCACGTTAGTACTTTCTCGGGTCAAGGGTAAGCGGTCATTAACCGACCGCTACGCCCTCGGCCACGCGTGAAGCTATGGCCTCTCCCACCTCCTCGGTGCTGCGCGGAGCCGCGCCTCGTGCGGCGATGTCGGCCTCGACTGCTGAGCTGATGCGGGCCGCCGCCTCCGGGAGGCCGAGGTGCTCCAGCAGGAGCGCACCCGACAGGATCGCCGCGGTCGGATCGGCCTTGTGCTGGCCGGCGATGTCGGGAGCCGACCCGTGGACGGGCTCGAACATGCTGGGCGCCGTGCGGTCGGGGTTGACGTTGCCGCTGGCGGCCAGGCCGATACCGCCGGTGATCGCGGCGGCGAGGTCCGTGAGGATGTCGCCGAACAGATTGTCGGTCACGATGACGTCGAACCGTGCGGGATCGGTGACGAGGAAGATCGTCGCGGCGTCGACGTGCAGGTAGTCGACCGCGACGTCGGGGAACTCGGTCGCGACGGCGTCGACCGTGCGCGTCCAGAGGTGGCCGGCGTGGACCAGCACGTTGTTCTTGTGGACCAGCGTCAGCTTCTTGCGCGGTCGCGCCTGGGCGCGGGCGAAGGCGTCACGCACGACGCGCTCGACGCCGTACGCCGTGTTGATGCTGACCTCGGTCGCGAGCTCGTGAGGCGTGCCGACACGAATCGCGCCGCCGTTGCCGACGTAGGGACCTTCGGTGCCCTCGCGCACGACGACGAAGTCGATCGCACCGGGATCGGCCAGCGGGGTGGGGACGCCCGGGAAGAGCTTGGAGGGCCGCAGGTTGACGTAGTGGTCGAGGGCGAACCGGAGCTTGAGCAGCAGACCGCGCTCGAGGACGCCGGACGGAACGCTGGGGTCTCCCACGGCGCCGAGCAGGATCGCGTCATGGCCGCGGATCTCCTCGAGCACCGAGTCGGGAAGGGTCTCCCCCGTGGCGTGCCAGCGCTTGGCACCGAGGTCGTACTCAGTGCTGCTGAACGCGGCATCGTGGTCGGCTGCGACAACGTTGAGGACCTGAAGGGCCTGGGCGGTCACTTCGGGTCCGATGCCGTCTCCGGGCACCACAGCGAGGGAAAACGAGCGAGTCATGGGCGTCATTCTAGGCAGGCAGGTCTCAGGATGTGAAACCTGCGTCTTGGCATGTGGTCAGTTGTCGTCGGGTCGTTCGGACGACTCGAGCTCCGGCATCGAGGCCTCGTCGCGCAGGTGCGCGGGGCCCCATTCCATCAGCTTGGGTTCCATGGCGATCTCCTATCGGTGTGGACGGGCGCGGGGTCCGGCGGGGGTCCGCCGTTCCACCAGACACGTGTCCGGAGATCATCCGAGGAGAGTACGAAAGCGAGCGATCAGATCCTGATCAGCAACCCTGCGGCGGAACGGCGGGCCAACGCCGAAACTCCGCGGCAGGGTGTAGCCCTAAGAGGCCCTGCCGCGGCAAGCGATTACTACGAGCTGCTTCCGCATGCCGCCACAGTAGCGTCTCAGTCACCTTCTTTGGCCGGCTATGGCCGATGTCTCACGTAATGGGCGGTCTCAGCGCGCGAGATGAGACGGCCCTGTTCAGTCGCCGGATCGTGACAGACTGGCCAGGTGAGTGCCCCCGCTGAAGTCCCCGCTCTCGTCTCGAGCACTCTCGACCTGTCCCGCCAGCGCGGGTTCATCACGTCGATCCGCAACGAGACCGGCCGCTTGCTGGCGTCGCTGGCCGCTTCGCGCACCGGCACGCTCGCCGAGCTCGGCACGGGGTGCGGTGTCGGATCGGCATGGCTCTCCAGCGGTGCCCCCAAGAACGCCCGCGTCGTCAGTGCCGAGCTCGATCCCGCGCTGGCCGGCGACGTCCAGAAGATCTTCGCCGACACCGACAACGTCGACGTGATCGCCGGCGACTGGTCGACGCTCGAGCAGTACGCACCGTTCTCGTTGCTGTTCGTCGACGTCCGCGAGGTCATGCAGGACATCGACGTCATCGCCGACCTGCTCGAGCCCGGCGGCATCGCAGTGCTCGACGACTTCGTGCCGTCGGCGTTCTGGCCGCCGATCGTCGAGGGACGCGTCGACACGGTTCGCGAGCAGTGGCTCACCGATGCGCGGTTCGCCGCCGTCGAGATGCTGATCGACGTCGACGCCTCGCTGATCATCGCGACGCGGCGCTAGACCCTCAGCGATAGCCCGCCCGGTGGGCGCCCGGCGCGCGTACGGCCGGGGTCAGCGGCTCGGGCGGTGCAGGTGGCGGCTCCTCGCGATTGCCCAGCGCGCTGTGACGGCGGCCGTAGACGAGGTAGAGCACCAGTCCGGCAACCATCCAGATCCCGAACTCCTGCCACGTCTTCCAGGTGAGGTTGAGCGAAAGCCAGAGGGTTGCGAGCAGTGACAGGATCGGCACCAGCGGCACCAGCGGCACGCGAAAACCCCGCTCGAGGTCGGGTTGCGACTTGCGCAGTCGGACGACGCCGACAGCGCAGAATGCGAACGCGAACAGCGTGCCGAGAACCAGCAGGTCCGCACGCTTGACCGTGCCGGGATCCAGCGCAAGGGCTGCTCCCGCGAGTCCGGCCAACGCCGCGGCCCGCGACGGCGAGGAGCCGGCCCCGACACGTGCCAGGCCGCGGGGCAGCAGTCCGTCTCGACCCATCGCGAACAGCACACGACTCTGCGCGATGAGCACCACCAGCACGACGGTGGTCAGTCCGAGGAGCGCCCCCACGTTGATGACGTCCGCGCTCCAGCCGGAGCCGGCCGCACGCAACGCGTCCGACACCGGCGCGCCGGTGTTGAGCTCGCTGTGCGGGCGGAGGCCGACGAGGACCGCCGCCATCGCGACGTAGAGCACCGTGACGATCCCGATGGAGGCGAGCATCGCCCGCGGAACGGAACGGCGCGGCTCCCTGGCGTCCTCTGCCGCGGTTGCGATCAGGTCGAAGCCGATGAAGGCGAAGACGATCGCGCCGGCCGCCGTGAAGATGCCCATGTAGCCGAAGGCGTCGCCCGCTCCGCCCAGCAGGCTCTGCAGGACCGTCCCGCTGGCGCCGGCCCCTTCCTGCACGTCAGGGACGAACGGCGTGTAGTTGGCCTTGTCGACGTGGCGGGCGCCAACCACGATCACGACGACGACCGCGGTCAGCTTGGCCGCAACGATCGTGGCCAGCACACGGCCCGAGAGCTTGGAGCCGATCATGACCAGGAGCGCCAGGACGATCACCACGATCGCGGCGATCCAGCCGGTCCCCTCGTCGACCGACGAGTGCTCGGCGACGAAGGACGGCACCGCGACGTCGAACCCCTCGAGCGTCGAGTTGAAGTACGCGGCCCATACCCGCGAGACAACCGCGGCCGCGACCACGAGCTCGAGCACCAGCGCCCAGCCGACGATCCACGCCCACAGCTCGCCGAAGGCGACGTAGGCGAAGGTGTAGACGCTGCCGGCCGTCGGGAGTGTGGAGGACAGCTCGGCGTACGACAGGGCAGCGAGCAGACACACGACCGCGGCGATCAGGAACGACACGATCACGGCCGGACCGGCCATCGTCGCGGCTTGCCTGCCGGCCAGCGAGAAGATTCCGGCGCCGATCATGACGCCGAGCGCGAGCACGATCAGCAGGCCGGTGCCGAAGATGGCGGGGAGGCGATGGCGGGCATTGCTGATCCGTAGCATCGCGAGCTCGGGCGGCAGACGGCGTGATCTGCCGATCGGAACGTCGGCCATCTACGTGCACCCCCAGGGCCACCGGGCCGCCTGGCGGGCAACCGCATTGCGAGAAAAGGTACCGGTGCGGGCGGGGCCCTGTCAGCCGGTCCAGACAGCGTCACACCCGAAACCCGCGAAAGCTGCACCTACTATCCGGGAGGTCCTGCCAGCGCGCCGGATGTGGGCCAAGATGGAGGCCTCGACCAGCATGCACTGCCCCTGTTTCCAGGCCGAGACGGAAAGGAGAGCCATGACCAGGATCTACCTCGTCACCGGCATGATCGCGACAGCGGCCTATCTCCTGGTGCCGTCGACGGCCCTGTATGTCGGGATCGGCATCTCGTGCGTCGTGGCGATCCTGATCGGCGTACGCGTCAACAAGCCCGTCAAGCCGTTGCCCTGGTACCTCATGGCTGCCGGCCAGGGCGCGTGGGTCACCGGTGACCTCCTCTACGACCTGCCGGACCTGGTCTCCACGAATCCGCCCGCCTCGGACCTGGCCTACCTCGCGGCCTACCCGTTGCTCGCGGCCGGACTTGCCGTGCTCGTCCACAGCCGGCGCCCGGGGCGTGACACCGCCGGCGTGATCGACAGCGCGATCGTCACGGTGGGAGTCGGCCTGTTGTCATGGGTGCTCGTCGCGGACCCGATCGTCGACGACAGCAGCACCCCGTGGGTCGAGCGCGCGATCGCGGCGGCCTACCCCGCTGGGGACATCCTGCTGCTGGCCCTCGTCGTACGCCTGATGGCCGCACCCGGCACGAGGTCGGCCGCATACCGGTTGCTGGTCGCTGCCGCCATCCCGCTGATCGCCGCCGACACGGCATTCGCGATGCAGACCGGGACGACGTACGCCGCCGTGCTCGACGGATTCTGGCTGGTGTCGTACGTCTTGTTCGGCGCCGCGGCACTGCACCCCACGATGGCCCGACTGTCGACGCCGACGGCAGTCAGGACCGCTCCGTTCACCGCCCGGCGTCTGGCCGCCCTCGCAGCGGCGGTGCTGGTCGCCCCCGTGCTGCTGATCGCCAACCTGACGCACGGACTGCAGGTCGACACGTGGACCATCGTGCTGGGCGCCAGCGTGCTCTCGTTGCTCGTCGTGGCGCGCATGGCGTACAACATCGAGGAGATCCGGTCGACGGCCCGGCAGCGGGACCAGCTGCGCTCCGACCTGTTCCACGAAGCGTCGCACGACTCGCTGACAGGGATGGCCAACGGTCCCTACATGCGCCAGCAGATCGGCGCCGCACTCCGGCGCGGCCGGCGAGGCGGCAGCTCCGTCGGTCTGCTCGTCGTCGACCTGGACGACTTCGACGAGATCAACGACCGGTTCGGCCACGGCGTCGGCGACCTGGTGCTGCGAAGCGTCGGGCAACGGCTGCGGAGCCTCGTACGCGACGTCGACGTCGTCGGGCGCCTGGGCGGCGACCAGTTCGTGGTCCTGATCGACTCGGTGGCGTCCGACCACGACGCCATGATCATGGCCGCGCACCTGCTGCCGACGATCAACCAGCCGGTCGAGGTGTCCGGGCGGACCATTCCCATCTGCGCCAGCATCGGCGTCACGACCAGCATGGACGGCGGCACCGAGGCCGACCATCTGCTGCACGAGGCCAACGTCGCGATCCGGCGGGCCAAGGCCTCGGGCCGGGGCCGCATCGAGGTGTTCGACAACCGGCTGAAGTCCGAGCTGCGCGAGCGCGCCGCGATCGAGTCCGAGCTGCGCGCGGGTTTCGCAGACGGCGAGATCACGATTCACTACCAGCCCGTCCTGGCGGTCCAGACGGAGATGGTCGAGGGCTATGAGGCGCAGCTCCGATGGAACCACCCCGACCGCGGGTTGCTGACCCCCGACGCCTTCCTGCCGATCGCCATGACCTCGGACCTGATCTGCGAGGTCGACCGCTGGACCCTCCAGGAGGCGACGTCGGCGCTTTCCCGGCTGACGGCGGCCGACCCCGGACGGTTCGGTGACCTCACGGTCACGGTGAGCATCTCGGGACGTACGCTCGCCTCCGCCAACCTGCTGCAGGACGTCTCGGCCGCCCTGGAGATCGCCGACCTCGCACCGCACCGGCTGACGATCGGGGTCACCGAGATGGCATTGGTCGACGTTCCCAACGCGGTGTTGCCGCTGAGCGCGCTGCGCCATGCCGGGGTGTTCGTCAGCATCGATGACTTCGGCACGGGCCGGACCCCGGTCGGACAGATCCAGCACCTGCCGGCCGACGCCATCAAGATCCACTCGACCCTCGTCAACTCCGAGGAGCCCGGAGCCCGTGAGCTCCTGGCCCTCCTGGTCAGCGCCGCGCACGGCTCCGGCCTGCTGGTCGTCGCCGAGGGTGTCGAGGACATCGGGAAGCTCGCCGACCTGAGGTTGCTCGAGTGCGACTCGGCGCAAGGCCTCTACTCGGCCTCGCCCGACCCCACAGCGGGTCCGGTGCTCATGCACCCGTCGGCGCGGCGGGCGCCGCGCTTGCGGATCGTGCCGGACCAGTGAGGCCGGCCGGAGCCGTCTGACGGCAGGCGGACCTGCGTGTGCGGCAGGAAGAACTGCACGATCGGCCCGATCGTCAGGGCGTACAGAACCGTGCCGACGCCGACGGTCCCCCCGAGCACGAACCCGGCGGCAAGGACGCTGACCTCGATGACGGTTCGCCAGAACCGCACGCTGCGGCCGGTGCGCCGGACGAGGCCGAGCCAGAGACCGTCACGCGGACCCGGGCCCAGCTGGGCGCCGATGTAGATCGCCCCGGCGAGACCGTTGCCGACGACGCCTCCGACGAGGAGCAGGCCCCGCAGCCACGGGTCGTCGGGCTGGCTGATCGCGGCGATGCCGGCATCGGCCGCCAGCCCGATCACGATGACGTTGAAGATCGTGCCGACACCTGGCATCTGCCGCAGCGGGATCCACAGCAGCAGCACGACGGCCCCGACGAGGATGACGACCTGCCCGAAGGTCAGCGGCAGGTGCTCCGCCAGCCCTTCGTGGAAGACGTCCCACGGGTCCAGTCCGAGGGTCGACTCGACCATCATCGCCATCGTGAAGCCGTAGAGGCTCAGTCCGATGAAGAGACGGGTGAGACGGTTGGCCATGTCGGCCATCAAACCAGGGTCCCGTACGGACTCTTGGTGTCGACCTCCTCTCGATGACTGCGCGGTGGAGGCCGCAGACCGAAGCCGTCGCCGCGAATCGTGCGGATGAGCTGGACGAGCATCGCGCCGAACGCGAGAGCAAGGACGATGAGAGGAATGATCTGGTTCATGTATCCAGATTGCTCCCAATTGGCATGGAGATAAATAGCCAATTATGAAATAGTGGCCTCGTGACGATCTCTCTTTCCGCCTTCCGCCTGGCTCATCTGCTGGGACCGAGCGACTCAGGTGGCCCTGCCTACCGGGATCTGGCAGACAGGATCCGGCTCCTGGTCGTCGACGGCCGGGTGCCCGACGGCAGCCGCATGCCCTCCGAACGCGCGCTGGCCGATGCGCTCGGCGTCAGCCGTACGACGACGACCCGGGTCTACGCCGAGCTCCGTGAGAGCGGGCTGTTGCACTCCCGGCAGGGCTCCGGGAGCATCGTGCGACTTCCGCTCTCGGCGTCGCACGCGAGCAGCCTGATCGTGACGCCGCACGACACCGACACGATCGCGATGACGTTCTCGGCCCCCTTGGCGCCGCCCGGGATCGCCCGCGCGTTCGAAGCGGCCGCGAACAAGCTGCCGGGGCTCCTCGCCACCACCGGATACCTCCCCGACGGCCTGCCCGCGCTGCGCGAGATCATCGCGCAGCGCTACTCCGATCGAGGGCTGCCGACCGA
>NZ_JAKFCB010000041.1:0-35520 GCF_036676885.1 Aeromicrobium sp. | reverse complement strand
AGCGGCGAGGTCGGCGAGTAGACGTCGATGTCGACGCTGGAGTCCATGCTGAGCAGCTCACGCGAGCCGAGCAGGAACTGCTCGGTGTCGGTGTCGCCCTTGAAGCGGATCGTGACGATCATGCCGGCCTCGACCATGCCGTCGTCAGCCGGCTTGTCGCCGACCTCGGCACGCCGAAGCATGTCCTCGAGCTGACGGATGCGGGCCTCGGTCTTGCCCTGCTCCTCGCGAGCGGCGTGATAGCCGCCGTTCTCCTTGAGGTCACCCTCGTCGCGGGCGGCCGCGATCTTGGCCGTGATGTCGGCGCGCACATCGCCCTTGAGGTGCTCGAGCTCCTGCTGCAGGCGCGCGTAAGCCTCCCGGGTCACCCAGATGGTGTCGGTCTCTGTGGGCTGAGTCATATGAGCGCTCCTTTACGTGCTGCACCCCAGGCGTACGCCCGGGGTGAACCTCCCATGTTAGCACTCAACGGCGAGGTTCACACGTCTTCACTACACCGGTGACGGCCTTTCGCTCGGTCTGGACATCGATCGAGATGCGGGTCTTCTCGTCGTTGGACGCCGGTACGTCGACGGTCTTCTCGCCGACGATCGAGTGGTCGGCGGCCTGCGCGTAGACCGTGCAGCGAACGTCGAGGGGGTCGGGCCGGATGACGTCGACCGTCAGCGTCACGAGGTGCTCGCTCTTGACGTCGTAGCCCCACAGCTGGCCCTTGACGGGCTCATCCTGGAAGCCGACCCAGGCCGCGAACGTGATGCCGAGCGCGATGCCGACCGCCGCGACGGCCGGCCAGAACCAGCGCGGTCGGGTGCGGGTCCCGTAGCGGGAGCTGAGGTCGGTCACGCCTCCCATTGTCTCAGGAGCCGAACATCTGCCTCCGGACGGCCTTGTCGAACGTCCGGTACGGCAGCAGGTTCGAGGCGGTCGCGATCATCTTGGCCTCGGCCCCGACGAGGTACTCCGCCTTGGCCCGGCGAGCGAACACCGCATGGTGCGCCGCTTCGGCGACCTTCGACGCCGGGATCCCGGAGGTACGGGCATCCTTCGAGATCGAGCGCATCGCAGTGATGGCTGCCCCGTAGAGCTCGAGCGCCCGGGGTGGCAGCGTCGCCTCGACGTCGTCGATGTCGTCGCCGGCCTTGTCCCAGATCGGGGTCGCCACGGTCGCGGGCGCGAGCACCGAGACGCCGATGCCCCACGGTTTGAGCTCGCGGCGCAGCGACTCGGCCATGCCGTTGAGGGCGTGCTTCGAGGCCGCATACGGCCCGATGAACGGTGCGGCCATACGTCCAGCGACCGAGCTCGTGAACACGATGCGGCCCTTGCCGTGCTGGCGCAGCAGCGGCAGGAAGGCCTGGGTCACCGCGAGCTGGCCCACGACGTTGACCTCGAGCTGACGGCGCAGCTCGTCGAGGTCGAGGAACTCCAGCGGACCGCCGACGGCGATGCCGGCGTTGTTGACGATGCCGCGCAAGCGGGTCTCGCTGCCGAGCGACGCGGCAACCAGCTCGGCCGCGTCGACGGCTTCCTTCGCCGAGGTGACGTCAAGGCGTACGGGCGTCACCAGCGGGTGCTCGTCGACCGTGGACAGGTCGCGCACGGCTGCGAACACGCGGATTCCGTTGGCAGCGAAGGTGTCGACCATGGCCTTGCCGATGCCGGTCGAGGCGCCGGTCACGATCACGGCATCGGGAGTTTTCATACCGAGAGTATTGCGGACGGAACAACCCGGGACGTACATGATGTTGCAGACAGTGCGAGGATTTTGCTCGAGCCTTCGAAGGAGAACCGTGGTCGATCAGCTGCGCCTCATGCACGTTCACGCCCATCCCGACGACGAGTCGAGCAAAGGGGCGGCGTCGACCGCGAGGTATGTCGCTGAGGGCGTCGACGTGCATGTGGTCACCTGCACCGGAGGCGAGCGGGGCTCGATCCTCAACCCCGGCTTCGAGCATCCCGGCATCCTCGAGAACCCCGCGCTGATCTCCGAGATCCGCCGTGAGGAGATGGATCGGGCCCGCGAGATCCTCGGCGTCAAGCAGGACTGGCTCGGGTTCGTCGACTCCGGCTGGCCCGAGGGCGACCCCAAGCCGCCGCTGCCCGAGGGCTGCTTCGCGCTCGTGCCGATCGAGGAGGCCGCCGAGCCGCTCGTACGCCTGATCCGCTCGTTCCAGCCGCACGTCCTCACGACGTACGACGAGAACGGTGGCTACCCGCACCCCGACCACATCAAGTGCCACGAGATCAGCGTCTACGCGTACGAAGCGGCCGCCGACCCCGAGCGCTACCCCGATGCGGGTGAGCCGTGGCAGGTGTCCAAGCTCTACTACCACCTGAGCTGGAGCTACGCCCGCATGCTGGCGATCGACGAGGAGATGAAGAAGCACGGGCTCGACAACCCGTTCGCCGACCGACTCGAATCCTGGGAGCGCAAGCCCGAGGACGAGGCGCGGCTGACGACCCGGGTCGAGTGCGCCGACTACTTCGGCGTACGCGACCAGGCGCTGCTGGCGCACGCGACGCAGATCGACCCCAACGGCTTCTGGTTCGCGATCCCGCATCAGGTGCAGGAGGAGGCCTGGCCGACCGAGGACTACCAGCTCGTGGACTCCAAGGTCGACACCAGCGTTCCCGAGGACGATCTCTTCGCGGGTCTGCGTCAGCAGAGCCCGCGAAGCGACAAGTAGAGCGCGGGTCTGCGCTGGCGTCCGCGCTGACCCGCGAGGCTCAGACCGCCCAGAGGTCGGGACCGAACACCTCGTACCGGATCCGTGAGGCCGGCACTCCGCGGTCGAGCAACGTCGTCCGGACGTGGCGCATGAACGGCAGCGGGCCACACGTGAAGACCTGGATGTTGTCGCCCAAGGGTGTCTCCGACAGATCCATGTAGCCCTTGACGGAGCGGACGTCCGCCTTCTCGACCGTCTCGTACCAGGTGTACGAGGTGAAGTCGTCGATCTGTCGTCCGACGTGCATGACGGTGTCACGCAGCGCGTGGTCCTGCGCCGTGCGATCCGCGTGGGCGACGATGACGCGTCGTCCGGGCTGCGTCCGGGCGATGAGCTCGACGATCGGCAGCACCGTCGTGATGCCGGCGCCGGCGCTCGCCAGCAGCAGCGGATCGGTCGACGACTGCACGACGAAGTCGCCTGCAGGGGCGCTGACGTCGAGGAGGTCGCCGACCTCGACGTGGTCGTGCAGGAACGACGAGACCTGACCGTCGGGCGCGCCGTCGGTGCCCCGGAGCCGACTGATCGTGATCTGCAGGCGGGTGCCCAGCGCGGTGGAGGACACCGTGTACTGGCGTGGCTGGCGACCTCCGTCGGGGAGGTCGACGAACACCGAGACGTACTGGCCGGGGGCGATCTCCGGCAGTCCCTCGCCGTCCGCAGGCTCGAGGACGAGCGAGACGACGTCGTCGGTCTCCTCGATCCGCCGGACCACGCGGTAGGGGCGCAGCGGGCGGGCCGGGTCGACGCCGGCCTGCTGGTAGAGCCGGGCCTCCTCGGCGATCAGTTGCGTGGCGAACAGCCAGTAGACCTCGTCCCACGCGGAGGCCACCTCGGGGGTGACGGCGTCGCCGAGCACCTCGCCGACGGCAGCGATCAGGTGATGTCCGACGATGGTGTACTGCTCGGGACGGATCCCCAGCGAGATGTGCTTGTGCGCGATGCGGCTCATGACGTGGTCGAACGACGGCGCATCGGGATCGATGAGCTGCACGGCGTACGCGACGACCGAGGCAGCCAACGCGCGGCTCTGCTCCCCGGTGGCCTGGTTGCCCTGGTTGAAGACCCTCAGGAGGTCGGGGTGCTCGGCGAACATCCGCGGATAGAACCGGGCGGTGATCTGCTCGGCGTGCTCCGCGACGACGGCCGCGGTGGCACTGACGACGGCGGCGGACCGGTCGGAGAGCAGGGGAGGACTGGCTTGCGATGAAACGTTCGGCACAATGACGCTCCGTGATTGGTGTGAGAGTCAATGGTGAACTCGCTGGATGAAATCCAGTCTGTTCCACCGTGTCACGGCCTCCTAGGGACCTTGGGCCATGGTTGCCGGGCACCTTGCCGGTGCTCAGCCCTGGGTCAACGTGAACTCGTAGCCGCCCTCCGGCGGCGGTCCCGCCATCGAGATGTCGGCGGTTCCGGACAGGTCGGCGAGGCCGTCCGTGCCGAGCCCGGGCAGGACCTCGACGCGGGCGGTGACGGCGCCGTCCTCGTACGAGCCGGTGTGCCGGAACACGCATGAGCCCTCCCGCCCGCCGACCGTCCCGGTGAACCGCTCGTAGCCGAGGATGTCGGCGTGGCCGGCCTTGCTGTCGCGATACGCGAACAGGTACGTCGTCGCGCTCGTGCCCGCGATGTCGCCGGTGTACTGGAAGGTGACCTTCGCGGTCGTGACGCCGCGGCTCGGGTAGTAGGTGCCGTTCTTGGTCTCGCCGACTCCGTCGATGTCCTCGATGACCGACTCGTCCCAGCCGGTCGGCGTGAATCGTCCTGTCGTCTTGGTGCTCATGTGCTCACTGTGCCCCGGTTCGCGGCCGGCGGCATGTTCACAGGTCGTAGTTCAGGGTGATGTCGTAGCCGTCGTCGCTGTGCCCGGCGAGCTCGACCGTCGCCTCGCCCGTCATGCCCTCGAGACCGCCGGTGCCCATCCCTTCGACGATGTGCAGCGTCGCGCGCACGGTCTGCTCGTCGTGGTCGCCGACGTGCTGGAACACCAGCGACCCGTCATGGCCGTCGATCGAGCCCTCGAAGCGCTCGAAGCCGGACGTCGGCGCGAAGCCTGGGTTGTAGGAGATGAGGTACGCGACGATGCCGGTGCCCTCGATGTCGCCGCTGTAGGCGTACGTCGTGTCGGCGCGTGAGAAGCCGCGCTTGGGATAGCTCACGCCGTTGATCTCGGTGCTCTCTCCGTCGATGTCGGCGATGACCTTCTCGTCCCAGGACGTGACCGTGAACCTGCCTGATGTGGTGTGTGCTCTGCTCATGCCTCGACGCTAGGAGGCTCGGCTCGGAACTGTCTTGGACAAACGCGACACTGGTGGCATGACGTCTGAGCCGGTGGGCAGGGGAGAGTCCGCGATCCTGCGGCCGACGGCCGCGGCGAAGCACATCGACGTGCGCCGGGTCGTGCCCGCGGAGCGCTGGCGGCCGTTCATCCAGTACCACTGGATCGTCCGCTGGGAGTGCCCCGAGCCGTTCGTGCAGCAGGTCATCCCGCAACCGTTCGTGCACGTGTCGGCGGAGCTCCTCGAGGGGCGGCCGCGGCTGCTGGTCAACGGGATCACCCGCGAGCCGTTCGTCCGTACGCTCACCGGCACGGGGCACGTGCTCGGCGCAGCGTTCAGGCCGGCGAGCTTTCGCGCTGTCCTCGGGGCGGACCTGGGCATCGTGTCGGGCCGGATCGTGCCTCTCTGCGACGTCGTCGGTCCCGATGACTCGTCCGCTGCGGCCGAGATCCTTCGAGCTGACGCGACGGACGAGGAGATGGTCGCGGAGCTGGAGGCGCACCTCGACCGGCTCGACATCGTGGCCGATCCGGACGCCGACGCCATCAACGCGCTCGTCGACGCGGCGGAGCGAGACCGCTCGCTGACCCGGGCCGAGCAGCTCGCGGAGCTCGCGGGGGTCAGCCTGCGCACACTGCAACGCCAGTTCACGGCCTACCTCGGGATCGGGCCCAAGTGGGTCGTGCAGCGGTTCCGGTTGCTCGACGCGGCGGCGGCTGCCCACACCGGCACGCGTACGGACTGGGCCGCGCTGGCCGCCGAGCTCGGCTTCAGCGACCAGGCGCACCTGACCCGGGCCTTCACCTCCGTCGTCGGGACGCCACCGGCGACGTACGCCCGCAACGCCTGACCGTTCGGCAGGCAACAGCGGCGACTACTCTGGAGGCATGAACGTGTACGCGATCGCCGCCTTCGTCACGGCCGAGCCGGCCTTCTCCAAGGAGGACGTCAAGCCGGGCTGGATCGCGCTGGGCATCGTCGTCGCGTTGTGCGTCGCGACGTTCTTCCTGTCGCGCTCGTTCCTCAAGCACTCCAAGAAGGCGCAGCAGCCCTGGGAGGGCGAGGACCGCTAGTCCGCCGGGGCGCGGCCATCGAACCACGCGCCTAGGGTGGCGGTATGCCGAATCGCCTCGCCCAGGCCACCAGCCCGTACCTGCAGCAGCACGCCGACAATCCGGTCGACTGGTGGGAGTGGAGCGACGAGGCGCTGGCCGTGGCGCAGGAGCTGGACCGGCCGATCCTGCTGAGCGTCGGCTACGCCGCGTGCCACTGGTGCCACGTCATGGCGCACGAGTCGTTCGAGGACCCGGCGACGGCGGCGTACATGAACGACCACTTCATCAACATCAAGGTCGACCGCGAGGAACGCCCCGACATCGACGCGGTCTACATGAAGGCGACGACCGCCATGACGGGTCAGGGCGGTTGGCCGATGACGTGTGTCCTGACGCCGACGGGCGAACCGTTCTTCGCCGGCACGTACTTCCCGCCCGAGCCGCGACAGGGCACGCCCGCGTTCACCCAGGTGTTGCAGGCGCTCGCGGAGGCGTGGCGCGATCGTCGTGACGAGGTGCTGAAGGTCAGTGACGACGTGCTCGCCCACCTGCAGCAGAACACCGACACGAGCGGCAGCGCCCTCGGCCCCGCCGAGCTCGACGCGGCGGTCGAGGACCTGGCCAAGCAGTACGACGCCGAGGCCGGGGGATTCGGCGCGAGCCCGAAGTTCCCGCCGTCGATGGTCCTGGAGTTCCTGCTGCGCGACGTCGCGCGTACGGGCTCCGAGCAGGCGCTCAGCATGGTTGTCGGCACGTGCGAGTCGATGGCTCGCGGCGGGATGTACGACCAGCTGTCCGGCGGGTTCGCGCGCTACAGCGTCGACCGGTTCTGGCGCGTGCCGCACTTCGAGAAGATGCTCTACGACAACGCGCTCCTGCTGCGGGTCTACCTGCACTGGTGGCGGCAGACCGGCTCGCCGCTCGCCGAGCGCATCGCTCGCGAGACCGGCCGGTTCCTGCTCGACGAGCTGCGTACGCCCGAGGGCGGCTTCGCCTCCGCGCTCGACGCCGACAGCGACGGACACGAGGGCACGTTCTACGTCTGGAACCCCAACCAGCTCATGCGGTTGCTCGGCGTCGAGGACGGGGCCTGGGCCGCACAGCTGCTCGGCGTGACGGGACCGGGAACGTTCGAGCGCGGGTTCTCGACGCTCCAGCTCCGTATGGACCCGGACGACCCGGCCCGCTGGGAAGGCGTACGCACGAAGCTTCTCGAGGCCCGGTCCCAGCGCACGCGGCCGGCGCGAGACGACAAGGTCGTGGCGTCGTGGAACGGGTTGGCGATCACGGCGCTGGCCGAGGCCGCGGTGCTGCTCGACGAGCCGGACTTCGCCGACGCTGCGGTCGCGGCCGCCCAGGTGCTGGTCGACGTGCACCTCGGGGAGCGGTTCGCCCGCACGTCACGCGACGGCGTGGCCGGGGCGAACTCGGCGGTGCTGGAGGATCACGGTGCGGTCGCCGAGGCGTTCATCGCGGTGCTCGGCATCACCGGCGACGCGGCGTGGCTGGACCGGGCGAGGCTGCTCCTCGATCGGGTCGTCGACCACTTCGCCGATCCCGAGGGCGGGTTCTTCGACACCGCCGACGACGCCGAGACCCTGGTCGTACGCCCGAAGGACGCGTCCGACAACGCGTACCCGTCCGGCACCTCTGCGGCGGTCGCGGCGCTCCTCTCGTTCGCCGCGATCACCGGCGAGCACCGCTATCGGGCCGCCGCCGAGTCCGGCATCGCCTCGGCCGCCAACATCGCGACGCAGGTGCCGAGGTTCGCCGGCTGGACGCTGGCTGCCGCCGAGGCGGTGGTGGCCGGCCCGCTCGAGATCGCGGTGGTCGGCCCGCGTGATGAGCGTACGGAGCTGCACCGGGCCGCGCTGCAGCTGACCTCGCCCGGCGCCGTCGTGATCGCCGGCGACGTCGGCCTCGACATCCCGTTGTTCGAACAGCGTGACCTGGTCGACGGTCGCACCGCGGCGTACGTCTGCGAGGGCTTCGTCTGCCGCCGGCCGGTGACGGATCCGAGCGATCTGGAGGCGCTGACCGGAAGCTAGTGCCTCTGGTAGGCGAGCAGGCTGACGCCGATGTAGTGCACGATGAACGCCGCGATCGTGAACGCGTGGAAGATCTCGTGGAAGCCGAAGTACTTCGGCGACGGGTCGGGCCACTTGAAGCCGTAGACGATGGCGCCGATCGTGTAGAGCGCTCCGCCGGTCGCGAGCAGCACCAGGACCGCGGTGGAGCCGTTCTCCTTGAACTCGTCGATCCAGAACACCGCAGCCCAGCCAAGCGCGAGGTAGATCGGCACGTAGAGCCAACGGGGGGCGCCGATCCAGAACACCCGGAACAGCACGCCAAGGATCGTCCCGCCCCAGACGATCGACAGCAGGATGACGGCGTCCCTGGTGTCGAGCAGGAGCAGGCTGAACGGCGTGTATGATCCCGCGATCAGCACGAAGATGTTGGCGTGGTCGAGCCGCTTGAGCCGCCCCTTCGTCACGCTCGACCAGCGTCCGGTGTGGTAGACCGCGCTGGTGCCGAACAGCATCAGGGCGCTGACCATGAAGACCGCGACGCCGACCCGGACCTTGATGTTCTCCGCGACCACGAGCATGACGAGGAAGCCGAAGAAGGCCAGCGGCCACGTCGCGGCGTGCAGCCAGCCGCGGAGCTTCGGCTTGATCTCGTCGACGGTCTCGCGGATCCGGTCCGTGGCCTCGTGCACGATGCCTTCGGACTCACGGTTGGTCATGACGTCAGAGTAGGCCACCGGCACCAACAGGCAGACCGGTGCCGACGGCGCTGAGCGGGCGCTGTGGTGAGCGTTACGCTCGGACCATGGGAGTCAGCGATCTCGCGTACGGCATCTACGAGCGACGCCTCGTCAAGCGGCTCGATCCGGCCCGCCTCCCACACCATGTCGGGGCGATCGTCGACGGCAATCGCCGCTGGGCCAAGGGCGCCGGCACCCGGTACGAGCAGGGTTATCAGGCCGGCGCCGACAAGATCTCGGAGTTCGCGCAGTGGTGCGACGAGCTGGGCGTCGAGATCGTCACGCTGTGGCTCCTGTCGACCGACAACCTCCAGCGTTCGCCCGAGGAGGTCGGCAGCATCCTCGCCGCGGTCGAGGGCCTGATGGAGAAGCTCGCCGCCGAGAAGCGCTGGTCACTCGCGGTGATCGGCAACCTCGACATGCTGCCGGCAGAGTCCGCCGGACGGATGAAGCGGCTCGCCGACTCGACCTCTGACGTCAAGGGCATGCGGGTCAACATCTGCGTCGGCTACGGCGGGCGCCAGGAGCTCACCGACGCGATGCGGTCGCTGCTGCTCGACCAGGCCGCCAAGGGGCGTGACCTCGCCGAGGTCGCCAGCACCCTGGAGGTCGACGACATCGCCGAGCACCTCTACACCAAGGGCCAGCCGGACCCCGACCTCGTGATCCGTACGTCGGGGGAGCAGCGGCTGTCGGGCTTCCTGCTGTGGCAGAGCGTGCACTCGGAGTTCTACTTCAGCGATGCGCTGTGGCCCGCGTTCCGGCACGTCGACTTCCTGCGCGCGATGCGGTCGTACGCCGCCCGCGAGCGCCGGTTCGGCCAGTAGCGCGCCTGTATTCCTGCGCTCGGCCCATGGTCGCCTCGGTGCTGGCGTTCATGTGGATGTCACCCGGAGTCGGGCGTGTCTTACCGAATTCCGCGACTCCCGGTCGTACGTTCGAGGTGTGTTGATGCTCGCCCCTGAGCCCCGATTTCCCGCCCCCGAGTAGGGCCGGCGCAGGGTGCGCGCGGGCTCGTTGAGGAGACAGTTGTGGCCGCAACGCGCACGAAGAAGCCGAGCACGAGCCCTGTCCGCCGCACGTACGTCCTGGACACCAGTGTCCTGCTCGCGGACCCCAACGCTGTCAACCGCTTCCATGAGCATGAGGTGGTCATACCCGTCGTGGTGATCACCGAGCTCGAGGGCAAGCGGCACGACCCCGAGCTCGGCTACTTCGCCCGTAGCGCGCTGCGCTTCCTCGACGACCTCCGCGTGCTGCACGGCACCCTCGACGTACCGCTGCCGATCGGCGACGAAGGCGGCACGATCCGCGTCGAGCTCAACCACACCGACTCCTCGTCGCTGCCGTCCGGCTTCCGCCTCGGCGACAACGACACCCGCATCCTGTCGGTCGCCCGCAACCTCGCCAACGAGGGCAATGACGTCACGATCGTGTCCAAGGACCTGCCGATGCGGGTCAAGGCTTCGGCGGTCGGGCTGGTCGCCGAGGAATACCGTGCCGAGCTGGCCCTCGAGTCGGGCTGGACCGGTATGCGGGAGCTCGAGGTCGAGAGCGACGACCTGGACGCCCTCTACGAGGGCGGCACGCTCGACCTGCCGGAGGCCCGCGACCTGCCGTGCCACACCGGGCTCGTGCTGCTGTCGGACAAGGGCAGCGGCCTCGGCCGGGTCACCGCCGACAAGGAGGTGCAGCTCGTCCGCGGCGACCGCGACGCGTTCGGCATCCACGGCCGGTCCGCCGAGCAGAGGGTCGCGCTGGACCTGCTGCTCGACCCGGACATCGGCATCGTGTCGCTCGGCGGTCGCGCCGGCACCGGCAAGTCGGCGCTCGCGCTGTGCGCCGGCCTCGAGGCGACGATGGAGCGCAGCCAGCACAAGAAGGTCGTGATCTTCCGCCCGCTGTATGCCGTCGGCGGCCAGGAGCTCGGCTACCTGCCGGGCAGCGAGTCCGAGAAGATGGGTCCGTGGGGTCAGGCGGTCTTCGACACCCTCGGTGCCGTCGCTGCTCCGGCGGTCATCGAGGAGATCCTCGATCGCGGGATGCTCGAGGTGCTGCCGCTGACGCACATCCGCGGCCGCTCGCTGCACGACTCGTACGTCATCGTCGACGAGGCGCAGTCGCTCGAGCGCAACGTGCTGCTGACGGTGCTGTCGCGCATCGGCGCCAACTCCAAGGTCGTCCTCACGCACGACGTCGCCCAGCGGGACAACCTGCGGGTCGGTCGCCACGACGGCGTCGTCGCGGTGGTCGAGAAGCTCAAGGGCCACCCGCTGTTCGCGCACGTCACGCTGACCCGCTCGGAGCGCTCGCCGGTCGCAGCGCTGGTCACGGAGATGCTTGAAGATGTGACGCTGTAACCCGAGGGCAGAGCGGGATGTGACGTGAGTCAACTCATGTGACTGAGGGGCCTTTCCCGGTATGCCCGGGAAGGGCCCCTTCTCTGTGGCAAAGTTGCGCACGTGAGCGCACGAGGGAGGGCCTGGGCACGTGCGGGCAGCGCTGTCCTCCTGTGTGTGCTCGCCGCCTGCGGCTCGTCCAACGCCAAGCCCGACGCGACGCCCACGCTCACCTGGTACGTCGGCCCCGATCGCGCCGACACGAGCGCCCTCGCGCGTACGTGCACCGAGGCGGCCAACGGCGCCTACGAGATCCGGGTCGAGCAGCTCCCGGCCGACGTCGACGCGCGCCACGGGATGCTCGTACGCCGGCTGCTCGCCAAGGACACGTCGATCGACCTGCTGAGCCTCGACTCCGCGTTCACCGCCGAGTTCTCCGCCGCGCGATTCCTCGCACCGCTGCCCGAGGAGCTCGCGGCGGGCTTCGGCAAGGACATCGCGCCAGCCGCGCTGGCCGCTGCGACGTACGACGGCCAGCTCGCCGTCGCGCCGTGGTGGTTCGACCCGCAGCTGCTCTGGTATCGCGGCAACGTGGCCGAGCGGGCCGGCCTCGACACGACCAAGCCGATCAGCTGGGACGACCTCGTCGCCGGCGCCGAGCGGCTCGGCGTGACGGTCCAGATCGCGGACGACGACGGCACCGGGCTGGCCCAGTGGGTCAACGCGCTGGTCGCGGGCGCCGGTGGCACCCTCGTCGACGGCGCGGGACGCGATGCCAAGGTCGGCCTCGACAGCGCCGCCGGCCGGGCCGCGGCCTCGGTCGTCGAGTTCTACCTCGACTCCGGTCGCGGGCCCGGGCCGTCGAAGGACGCGCTCAAGAGGTTCGCCGCGCCGGACGGCGGCTTCCTGCTCGCCCCCAGCTCGGTCATCTCCGACCCGGACGTCGCCTCCGTGGCATCGGACATGGCCTGGACGGCCTACCCGACCGTCGCCGACACGAGCGTCGCGCCGCTGTCCGGCGTCGGCCTCGCGGTGCCGCTGTATGCGCCGCACTCCGACCTGTCCTACCAGGCGATCAGCTGCCTGACCTCGCCCAGCGTGCTCAACTCGATCATGACGAGTGCCGGGCACAGCGCGAGCCGCCTGACGACGTACGACGATCCGGCTGTCCAGCAGTCATACCCGATGGCCGCCGTCACGAGGCCCGCCGTCCAGTCAGGTGCGACGCTGCCGGTGACGCCCTACTGGCAGCTCGCGCGGACCGCGCTCGACGACGCCTGGCTGCCGCTGCGCGACTTCTCGCAGGGCTCGACGCTCGAGCGCTCCCAGGACGCCGTCCGCGCCGCGATCGCCGGGGAGCTCCCGTGAAGGGCTGGCGCTGGCTCGCGCCGGCCTTCGTGGTGCTGCTCGTCGTCACGGGATGGCCGATCGGTCGTGGCATCTGGCTGTCGCTCCACTCGGCTCCGCTGACCAATCCCGACGCCCGTACGTTCGTGGGCGCCGACAACTACGCCGATGTGCTGACCAACCGCGAGTGGTGGCTCGCCGTCGCAACGACGCTGGTCATCGTGCTGGTCGTCGTGGCGCTGCAGCTGCTGATCGGCCTGGCATTCGCCGTGGCGTTGCGCCGGCTGACGGTGCTGTGGCCGGTCACCCGGGTCATCGTGCTGGTGCCGTTCGCACTGCTCGCGGTCGTCTCCGCCGTGGTGTGGCGCGACGCCGTCACGACGGGGTTCGCCGTCGAGTGGTTCGAGCTCGGTGAGGTCGGGCCGGTGGGCAAGCTGGTCGGCGTGACGGTCGGCGAGCTGTGGCGCGGCACCGGCATCACGGCGCTGATCCTGCTGGCCGGGCTGCTGCGGGTGCCGAGCTCGCTGCTGTTGGCCGCGACCGCTGACGGTGCGACCGCCTGGCAGCGGTCCCGCCGCGTCGTCCTGCCCGCCATGGGCCCGGCGATCGCGGTTGCGACGACCTATCGGGCGCTCGACACGTTCCGCATCCTCGAGGGGCCGCTGCTGGTCGACGAGCCAGGAGCGTCGATCCGTACGGCGCCGCTGCTCGTGTGGGACACGACCTTCTCGTCGCTGGAGCTGGGCCTCGGCGCGGCGATGTCGATGGTCCTGCTGGCGATCATGCTGCTGATGGCCGCGATCATGGTGCCGCTGTTCCGCGTGAGGAGGGTCGTGTGACGCCCTCCGTACGCTCGCGCCTCTGGGCCTCGGGCGCCGCGTTCGTCCTCGGGTTCGCCGTGGCCAACTACGGCATCATCCGCGTCTCGCGGCCCGACCTGTGGATCTGGCTCGGCCTGGCGGTCGTCCTCATGGCGACCAGCGCGGCCGGCGTCCTGTTCGCCGACACCCGGCGGGCGGTGTCGATCTGGTCGCTGATCGGCGTCGAGCTGTTCGCCGCGTTCACCCTGGTGCCGGTGCTGTGGACGTTCACGGTCGCGACGGCGCCCGAGGGCACGACGCCGAACACCGTGTGGCCGCAGGAGATCTCCTGGGCCGCGTTCGACGGCGCGCTGCACTCGCAGATCCTCCAGGACGCCGCGGTCACGTCGGTGTTCGTCGCCGGCATCGCCACGGCCGTCGCGATGCCACTGGCGGTCGGGGCCGCGTACGCGCTGGTGCGCCTGCCGGTCCACGGTCGGCGATTCGTGTACGCCCTGGTCGTCCTGGCCCTGCTGCTCCCGTTGCTCGCGCTTGCGGGCCCGATCACCGATCAGGTCATCGCGTTCGACCGCTTCGGCACCCGGATGTCACTGGTCCCGCCGGCGCTGGCGATCACGCTGCCGCTGGCGATCTGGCTGTGCGTGACGGTCTTCCGCGACGTCCCGTGGTCGCTTCGGGAGTCCGTGCGCGCCGACGGGGCGACGTGGCCGCAGGCATTCGTACGCTTTGCGCTGCCCAACGTCCTGCCCGGTGTCCTCGTCGCGACGCTGCTGGTGTTCGTGGCCGCCTGCAACGACTTCGTGCTCGGGGCGGCGCTCTCGGCCGACGACGACAGCCGCCCCCTGCCGGCCACGCTGATGCTCGCCACGGGCCAGCTCGAGGCGTCGAGCTCGGCCATCGCCGCGGCCGGCCTCCTGTGGGTCGCGCCGGTGGTCCTCCTGCTCCTCGTGTTCCCGCGCCGGATCACTCAACTCCTGGGAAGGTCGTACCGATGACCTCGATCGAAGTTCGCAACCTCACGAAGGCCGGCAACGGCGATCGGCCGCTGCTCGACGACATCAACCTCACGGTGCCGTCGGGGGAGACGCTCGCGATCACGGGTCCGTCAGGTGCCGGCAAGAGCCTGCTCCTGCGCACGCTCATCGGGCTCGAGGACCACACCTCGGGCGACATCCTGATCGACGACGTCGTGGTCAACACGGCCGGTCCGCGCCGCCGGGACCTCGCGATGGTGTTCCAGGACTTCGCCCTGCACCCGCACCTCGACGTGTTCGACAACCTCGCGTTCGCGGCGACGCTGCGGCGTGGCTATGACCGCAGGGAGCTGTCGGAGCGCATCAACGAGGTGGCCGAGTTCCTGGCCCTCGGCGAGCTGCTCGACCTCAAGCCGGCCGAGCTCGACGACGCGCAGCGCCAGCGGGTCGCACTGGGCCGCTCGCTCGTGCGCGACGCCAAGGCGTACCTGCTGGACGCCCCGTTCTCGCAGCAGTCCGAGCGCGTCCGTACGCAGGTGCGCTCCGTGACGAGTCAGTGGCAGCAGGAGAACCAGCGCACGTCGATCTTCACGACCAACGACGTCGCGGAGGCGCTCAGCACCGCCGACCGGGTCGCGGTGATGCACCAGGGATTCATCCACCAGGTCGGCACGCCGCGCGACCTCTACGAGCGGCCGGCCGACATGTTCGTGGCCGGCTACCTCGGCTCGCCGCCCATGAACCTCGTGCCGGCGTTCCCGATGGGGCACCAGCTCGTCATGCCGCTGGCCACGATGCTGCTCGACGACAACTTGCTGGAGCGCATCGGCGAGCGTGGGGTCGTCGTCGCGGGTATTCGTCCGGAGCACTGCTACGACGCGACCGGTGAGGGTGGCCGCGCGGTGACCGACCGGGTCGAGTTCACGACGCGGATCGACGACGTGGAGTGGCGCGGCAGCAGCCAGTTCGCCTACCTCGGCTACGACATCGCGCCCGAGGTCGAGGACCTGCTCAACGAGGTCGAGGACCTGCTCGACTTCGACCTGTTCCAGAACTTCCTGGTCGCCGAGCTCGCCGCGGAGAGCACCCTGCGTCCCGGCATGTCGATCCGGGTGGTCATACCGCGCGAGAAGGTGCACGTGTTCGACCCGGAGACGGGTGAGAACCTCACGCTCGCGCGATGACCTCCACCACACGCGGCCAGCGACTCCTGGCCGCGCTGATCGCGGTCGTGGTCGGAGCGGCGTACGGCGTGCTGACGCTGATGCGCTTCCGGCGCTTCACGATCTCGTCGTGGGACCACGCGATCTTCGAGCAGGCGGTCAAGGGGTATGCGCGACCCGGTGCGCCGATCGTCGACATCAAGGGACCCGGCTTCAACATCCTGGGCGACCACTTCTCGCCGATCGACGCCCTGATCGCGCCGTTCTACCGGGCGTTCCCGTCGGCGCAGACGATCCTGCTCGCGCAGGTCGTGCTGATCACGATCTCGGTCGCGGTGATCGCCCTGGTGGCGATGCGACACCTCGGCACGCTGACCGGTGCGGCGATCGGGCTGGCGTACGGGCTGTCGTTCGGGCTCCAGTCAGGCGTCGAGGCGGAGTTCCACGAGGTCGCGTTCGGCACGCCGCTGCTGGCGCTGGCTGGTGCGGCGTACGTCGACCGGCGCTTCGATGCCGTGTTCCTGTGGTCGTTGCCGTTGCTGCTGGTCAAGGAGGATCTCGGCCTCACCGTCGCGCTGATCGGCGGGGTGCTGTGGCTCGCGGGGGAGCGGCGGCGCGGGGTGCAGCTCGCGGCGATCGGCCTGGTCGCGATGGCGGTCATCGTGCTGGTCATCGTGCCGGCGTTCAACCCGGCCGACTCGTATGCGTACACGTCGTCGCTCGGCGGTGACCGCGGCCTCCTCACGACGCTGTTCGACGAGCCGGGGCGCAAGCTCGCGACCGTCGCGCTGACGGTCGGCATCACGGGGCTGGCGGCGCTGGCGTCGCCGTGGGTGCTGCTGGTGCTGCCGACGTTCGCGTGGCGGTTCGCGGGCGACAACGCGTACTACTGGGGCACGGAGTGGCACTACTCCCTGCTGCTGATGCCGATCGTGTTCATCGCGATGATCGACGCGATGCGGCGGTGGCCGCGGCTGCGCTGGGCGACGGTGGCGGCGGTCGTCGTCACTGGGTTCACGCTGGTCAACTCGCCGCTGTCGACGCTCCTCGACTCCGAGACGTACGACGAGCCGCCGCGTGCCGACGCGGCACACGAGGTCATCGCCGTGGTGCCCGACGGGGCGACGGTCGAGACCGACATCGCGATGATGTCCCACCTCGTCACGGACCACACGGTCTACTGGTGGGGCACGATCACCGACGAGGTGCGGCCGGCGTACGTCCTGTTCGATGCCGGTGCCGGCATCGGCTCACCCGTCGACGTCGTCGCGTACGCCGAGGAGGCCCACGGCGGAACGTACGAGCTGGTCTTCAACCGCGACGGCTACGTCCTCGCCAAACGCCGCTGAGGAGAGGGTTCCGGCTGGGTGAGGAGAGGGTTCCGGCTGGGTGAGGAGAGGGTTCCGGAGACGGAACCCTCTCGCCGGTGGTCGGGAACCCTCTCCTCAGCGTGAGGTTTGCGTCAGGGGTGGGTCATGGACATGACGTCGAGCGCCTTGTCCAGGTCCGCCTCGCTGATCTCGCCACGCTCGACGAAGCCCATCTCGATGACGACCTGACGGATCGTCTTCTTCTCCTTGACCGACTGCTTCGCGACCTTGGCGGCGTTCTCGTAGCCGATGAACCGGTTGAGCGGCGTGACGACCGACGGCGACGACTCGGCGAGCTCGAGGCAGCGCTCCTCGTTGGCCGTGATGCCGTCGATGCAGCGATCGGCGAGGACGCGCGACGCGTTGCCGAGCAGGCGCATCGACTCCAGGATGTTGCGGCCGATGACCGGCAGCATGACGTTGAGCTCGAACGAGCCGGAGGCGCCGGCGGTCGCGATCGTCGCGTCGTTGCCGATGACCTGGGCGGCGACCATCAGCGTCGCCTCGGGCAGGACCGGGTTGACCTTGCCGGGCATGATGCTCGATCCGGGCTGCAGGTCGGGCAGGGCGATCTCGCCGAGGCCCGTGCGGGGGCCGGAGCCCATCCAGCGCAGGTCGTTGCAGATCTTGGTCAGGCTGACCGCGATCGTACGGAGCTGCCCCGACATCTCGACGAGTCCGTCGCGCGCGCTCTGTGCTTCGAAGTGGTCGGTCGCCTCGGTGATCGGCAGGCCGGTGTTCTCGGCGAGGATCTCGATGACCCGCTGCGGGAACCCGATCGGCGTGTTGATGCCGGTGCCGACCGCCGTGCCACCGAGCGGCACCTCGGCGGTACGCGCGAGGGAGGCCTCGACGCGCTCGATGCCGCGGCGGATCTGGTGGGCGTAGCCGCCGAACTCCTGGCCCAGGGTGACCGGCGTGGCGTCCATGAGGTGCGTACGCCCGGACTTGACGACGCCGGCGAACTCCTTGGCCTTGGCCTCGAGCGACGTCGCGAGGTGGTCGAGCGCGGGGATCAGCTCGTTGGTCGCCGACGCGGTGGCCGCGACGTGGATCGACGTGGGGAAGACGTCGTTGGAGGACTGGCTGGCGTTGACGTGGTCGTTGGGGTGGACGTCCTTGCCGAGCGACTTGGTGGCGAGCGTCGCGAGCACCTCGTTGGTGTTCATGTTGCTCGACGTGCCCGAGCCGGTCTGGAACACGTCGATCGGGAACTGCGCGTCATGCACGCCCGAGGCGACCTCCTCGGCGGCCGCGACGATCGCGTCGGCGATGTCCTGGTCGAGGATGCCCAGCTCGGCGTTGGCCTTGGCGCAGGCCGCCTTGATCTGGGCCAGGGCGCGGATCTGCGCCGACTCGATCGGGGTGCCGGAGATCGGGAAGTTCTCGACGGCGCGCTGGGTCTGGGCTCGCCAGAGGGCGTTGGCGGGGACGCGGACCTCGCCCATGGTGTCGTGCTCGATGCGGTATTCGGTCATGCTTCCGACGATATCGCTGCGGTCCGGACGTACGCCCGGCAGGACGTGGTCGTACGTCAGAAGGCCGAGATCGTCTCCGGTGCGCGCTGCGGCCGGCTCAGTGCGCGGACCACGGCCGCCTGCCCGTGGCGACGCATCGCGACCCCGCCGAGCAGGTCGACGACGTGCGCCGCGATCGTGTCGGGGAACGTCGGTGTGGCCAGGCCGACACTCGCGGCAAGGTCGTCGGAGTGCACGACGAGCTCCATCGCCCGGGTGACCAGGAAGTCGTCGGTCGTCAGGGCCCAGCCCTGCCACGGGATGAAGACGGTGTCGGGGTCGCGTGGCGCCTGCAGCACCTCGGCGAGGTCGTCCAGGAGCGGAGCGATCTCGGCGAGGACGGCCTCGTGCCCGATCGCCGCGCCCGCGTTGCCGCCGTCGCGGATCGACGCATTGGCCTCGTCGTCCGGATCGGCGGTCACCCAGGCCGCCTGCGCGTAGTGGTCGAGCAGCGGGATCGGCGCGTCCGGCCTGGGCGGCTGGCCCAGCAGGTGGGTCACGTGCCAGACCTGGCGCAGCAGGTGGTGGGTCAGCCCGCCGACCGTCATACCGGCGCAGGCGCTCTCGGCGTCCCACGCCCCGGCAACCTCCCGCGAATCCGCGAGCTCGAAGGCGGTGCGGCATGCGGTGACGAACTCGGTGCGATCCAGCGACTCCATGGCTGCACGTTAGTCGGCGGCGGAGACGTCGTCCGGCCGGGTGCCGGACACGATCCAGTAGCGCTCGTCCCGGTCCTGGAGTCGTACGGCGATGGCTTCCTCCCGAACGTCGGTCAACGCGGCGCCCAGGCTCGTGGTGAGGCTCCGCGACGGCGCCATGGACCAGACGCAGACGTGTCCTCCGGGTCGCAGCCGCGACGCGCACAGCTCGACGAAGTCGCCTTCGTAGACACCGGCATTGTCTTCGTGCACGAGGAAGTCGGGCCCGTTGTCGACGTCGAGCGCGATCGCGTCGAGCGACGCCGGCGACTGCGCAGCCACGACATCGCGTACGTCGCCGACCACGACCTGTGTGCGTTCATCGGTCAGCAGGTCGGCGCCGGGGATCGTGCCGTCGCGCATCCAGCCGACGATCTGCGGGTGCAGCTCGGCGACGATGATGCGGGTGACCTGCGGTGATGCCAGCAGCGCGCGGAGTGTGTAGCCCAGCCCGAGCCCGCCGACCAGGATCTCGCGCGCACCCAGGTCGAGGACCGTACGAGCCAGGGCCTGCTCCGACGAGGTCTCGACGTCGTCCATGACGAACACGCCGTTGACCCGCAGCTCGAGGGCACCGTCGTCTCGGCGCCGCAGGGTCGGCCCGGTCATACGTCCAGCCTAGGAGTCCCCACCCGACGCTGAGCGTGACGTTCTGCAGGCGACACGCCGACGGGAGGCTGCAGAACGTCACTCCCAGCGTGGGGTCAGGCGGGATAGATCGTGACCTCGCTGGCCTTGACCACGAGGAAGACGTCCCTGCCGGGCGCCAGGCCGAGCTCTGCGACGACCGGCAGGGTCACGTCGGCGCTCAGCTCGTCGGTGCGTACGCGCACCTGTGCGCCGTGGGGCTCCAGCTCGCGGATCGTCGCGGCGAACACGTTGCGAGGGCTTCCGGCGGGCGGCTCGACGTACACGCCGACCGCGCTGGGGCTGAACACCGCGACCGCTTCGCTGTCATCGGGCACCGGCTCCTCCGACAACCCGGCGACGGTCGACCCCGACAGCGTACGTACGGCGCCCGCGACCGAGCGTCCGCGCATCAGGTTGAGCCCGGCGATCCCCGCGCCGTACGTGCTCCGCGGCCGCTCGAGCACGTCGCGGGTCGGACCTTCCTCGACGATCCGGCCGCCCTCCATGACGAGCACGCGATCGGCGAGCAGCAGGGCGTCGAGCACGTCATGCGTCACGATGATCGCGCTGCGACCCGCGAGCACCCGCCTGAGCACCTGGCGCATCGCCGGGACGACCGTGATGTCGAGCGCGGCCATCGGCTCGTCGAGCAGCAGCAGCCGCGGCTCGGCGGCGAGCGCCCGGGCGACCGCGATGCGCTGGGCCTGGCCGCCGGACAGCTCGGCGGGGCGCCGGTGCTCCAGGTCTGCGGCGTCGACCGTCTCCAGCCAGGTCAGGGCGGCGGCGCGGGACTGCGATCGGGTACGCCCGGCGCTGCGCGGCCCGAACGCGACGTTGTCGACGACGCTGAGGTGCGGGAACAGCAGCGGGTCCTGCGCGAGCAGCGCCGTGCCGCGGGTGTGTGCCGGCTGCCAGGCCCCGGCATCGAGGTCGAACAGGACGTCGTCGTCGAGGGTTGCCCGGCCGGAGTCGGGCCGCAGCACTCCGGCGATCGCGGCGAGCACGGTCGACTTGCCGGCGCCGTTGGGCCCGAGAATCGCGACGATCTCACCGGGCGCGACCTCGAGCGAGACGTCGACGTCGCGGGCGTTGATCGTCGCGTCGATGTGGAGCGTCACAGCGCGTTGCTCCTCGACCCGCGTACGAGCCCGATGACCAGCACCGCGACGACGACCAGCACGAGTGAGAGCGCGACGGCAGCGTCCGGGTCGCTCTCGCGCTGCAGGTAGATCTCGAGCGGCAGCGTCCGCGTCACACCCTCGAGGCTGCCCGCGAACGTGATCGTGGCGCCGAACTCGCCCAGCGCGCGGGCGAACGACAGCACGGCGCCGGCCGCCAGTCCCGGCAGCACCAGGGGGAGGGTCACCCGTCGCAGGACCGTGGTGGGCCGGGCCCCGAGCGTCGCGGCGACCACCTCGTAGCGCTCCCCGGCCGTGCGGAGCGTGCCCTCCAGGCTCACCACCATGAACGGCAGCGCGACGAACGTCTGCGCGATGACGACCGCGGTCGTGGAGAACGCGATCTGCAGGCCGAGCACGTCGATCGTCTCGCCGAGCAGGCCCTGCCGGCCGAACGTGTAGAGCAGTGCGATGCCGCCGACGACAGGCGGCAGCACGAGGGGGAGCAGCACGATCGACCGCAGCACCGACTGCCCGCGGAATGACATACGGGCGAGAACCAGCGCCATTGGTACGCCGAGGACGATGCACAGGAGCGTGCTCATGGCGGACGTACGCAGGCTCAGCCACAGCGCAGCCCGCGACGACTCGGACGTGATCAGTGAGAAGAAGTCGCCCCACTCGACGCGTGACGCCAGTGCGACGAGCGGCAGCACGATGAAGGCAGCGCCCAGCGCCGCGGGCACGACCATCCAGCGGGGGACACCGGACTGCTGCGCGGCGTTCACGGCCGCTTCCCGAACCCCGCGGCGCCGAGAACGGCCTGACCCTCCGGCCCCGTGACGAAGTCGACGAACTCCTGACTGACCGGCTCATGCGTGCTTCGGGCCAGCGCTGCGAGCGGATACTTGTTGACCACCGTCGCGGCCTCGGGGAACGGCACGCCATGGACCTTGTCCCCGGCGGCCTTGACGTCGGTGGCGTAGACGAGGCCCGCGTCGGCCTCTCCCGAGATGACCTTGCCCAGGACGTCGGTCACCGACTGCTCCTCGCTGACCGGCGAGATGTCGACGCCGGCGGCCTGCTCGGCTCGAGCGGCCGCGGCGCCGCACGGCACCTCCGGCGCGCACACGACCACCTTGACGTCGGGACTGGTGAGGTCGTCGATCGAGTCGACGTTCGCGGGATTGGCAGGCGGTGTGGCGATCTCGAGCGTGTTGGTTCCCAGGTAGGCAAGAGCCTCGACCAGGCCGTCGTCGGTTGCCTTCGTCATCGTCGCTTCGTCTGCGGTGGCCAGCACGTCCGCCTGGGCGCCCTGCTGGAGCTGTGCCACGAGATCGGCCGACCCGCCGAAGTTGAACCGCACCGTCACGCCCTCGTGCTCGGCCTCGAACTTCTCGCCGATCTCGGTGAACGCGCCCTTGAGCGATGCCGCGGCGAACACGGTGATCGTCGACGTATTGGGCGTCTCGTCAGTGCCGCAGGCAGCGACGGCGGTGAGCAGCAGCGCGAGGGCGGCGAGTCGCCTCACGACGCGCCCTCCAGCGTCTCGATGATGACGTTGGTCGACTTGATGACCGCGACGGCGACGGACCCCGGCTCGAGCCCGAGCTCCTCGACCGCCTCGCTGCTCATCAGTGACACGACGCGGAACGGCCCGCACTGCATCTCGACCTGCGCCATGACGGCGTCGGCCTTGACGTCGGTCACGAGCCCGACGAACCGGTTGCGGGCCGAGCTGGCCGAGCGGGTGTGGTGCGGCGAGGCGGCGTGGGACTTCGCGAACTTCGCGAGCTCGCGTCCCTCGATCGCCATGCGCCCGGCCGCGTCGGTCACCGATGACAACGTGCCGGCGCCGACCCACCGCCGTACGGTGTCATCGCTGACGCCGAGGAAGCGGGCAGCATCGGAGATCCGTACGTGCGACATGTATCGCACTCTAGGGCATCATCTGCGGCTGCACAGCCCTCGAACAGCCCGCAGATGCGGATCAGTGAGAGACGGAGCGCTCGGCCGTACGCACGATCGCGTCGACGTACGTGTCGTAGAGCTGGACCGGCAGGTCATGTCCGAGCCCGGCGATCTCGATGTGCTCGGCGCCCGGGACGGCGTTGGCCACGGCCCTGCCGCCGGAGCGGTGCACCAGCGGATCGCTGAGGCCGTGGATGACCGTGACCGGCAGGTCGAGCTTGGCGAGGTCCTTGGTGCGGTCGGGCTGCGCCAGGACGGCAAGCATGTGCCGGGTGACCCCGCTGGCGGTCCAGCCCCGGTCGTACGTCTCGTAGGCGCGCGCCCGGGCCGTCTCCTCGTCGCCCGGGAACGCCGGGGAGGCGAGGATCGTGGAGGTGCGCAGCGACCGTGCGACGTACGAGTCGCGGGTCGAGCCGGCCGAGGACAGCAGCGCCGGGAGGATCCGGGGGTGCTGCCAGCCGACCCGGCGGTTGCCGGTCGTCGACATGATCGACGTCATCGACATCGCCCGCTCGGGCTGGGCGATCGCCATGGTCTGCACGATCATGCCCCCCATCGAGACCCCGACGAGGTGCACGCGTTGGATGCCCAGGTGGTCGAGCACGCCGAACGCATCGTCGGCCAGGTCACTGATGCCGTACGGCGGCTTGCCGAGGCCGGCGAACGCCCGCACCAGGTCGAGCTTGCCGACCCTGTGCTGCCGCAGCTTGGTGGAGCGTCCGGTGTCTCGGTTGTCGTAGCGGATGACGAAGTAGCCCCGCCCCGAGAGGCGTTCGCAGAAGTCGTCCGACCACCAGCCCATCGGCCCGCCGAGGCCCATGACCAACAGGATCGCGGGATCCTCGGGGTTGCCGAACGTCTCGTAGCAGATGTCGATGCCAGACGGCAGCGACGCGAACTGTTCCCCGGACCTCTTCATCCCGCCTCAGTGCTCGTAGTCGACCGTGGAGTAGGCCTTGAGCTTGGCGAGCTGGTGCTCACTCGTGATCTTGCGGATCGTGCCGCTGCGCGAGCGCATGACGATCGACTCGGTGTAGGCCTTGCCGGCGCCGTAACGCACGCCCGCCATCAGCTCACCGTCCGTGATGCCGGTCGCGACGAAGAAGCAGTCGTCGGCGTCGACCAGGTCGTTGGTGTAGAGCACCCGGTCGAGGTCGTGGCCCGCGTCGATCGCGCGCTGGCGCTCGTCGTCGTCGATCGGCCACAGCCTGCCCTGGATCGTCCCGCCGATCGCCTTGATGGCGCACGCCGTGATGATGCCCTCGGGGGTGCCGCCGATGCCGACCAGCAGGTCGACGCCGGTGTCGGGCCGCGCCGCGGTGATGCCGCCGGCTACGTCGCCGTCGATGATGAACTTGATGCGGGCGCCGGCGGCGCGGATCTCGTCGACCAGCGACTGGTGGCGGGGCCGGTCGAGCACGCAGACCGTGACGTCGCTGTTGCGGATGCCCTTGGCCTTGGCGACGAGCGCGATGTTCTCGGCGACGGGCAGCCGGATGTCGACGACGTCGGCGGCCTCGGGCCCGGCGATGAGCTTCTCCATGTAGAAGACGGCCGACGGGTCGTACATCGAGCCTCGCGGCGCCACGGCCATGACCGAGACGGCGTTGGGCAGGCTCTTGGCGGTCAGCGTCGTGCCGTCGATCGGGTCGACCGCGACATCGCAGTCGGGGCCGGTGCCATCGCCGACGTGCTCGCCGTTGAACAGCATCGGGGCTTCGTCCTTCTCGCCCTCGCCGATCACGACGACGCCGTTCATCTGCACCGTGTTGATGAGGGTGCGCATCGCGTTGACCGCGACGCCGTCGGCGCCGTTCTTGTCGCCGCGGCCCACCCAGCGGCCGGCGGCCATGGCTCCGGCCTCCGTCACCCGGACGAGGTCGAGGGCGAGGTTGCGGTCGGGCGCCTGTGCGGCGGGCTGAAGGCTGTCCACAGGCTCATCGTACCGGTCGGTAGCGGTGTTGTGACCGGTCGCGTTGGCGCTGATCACGCCCCGTAAAGTGACATCGATGAGCGAGCCACGATCGACCCGCGGCAATCCGGCGATGGGTGACGTCGTCCGATCCGTCGTCGTGCTCGGCCTGATCGTCCTCACGCTGTACGGCGTCGGCCAGTTCTTCACGCGTGAGCCGGAGACCCCCGCGCCCGCAGTCGACTACGCCACGATCGTCGATCAGGTCAGGCCGGTCGCGGACTTCGCGGTGCTCGCGCCGCCGAGCCTGCCGAAGGGCTGGCAGGCGAATCGGGCGACCTTCGACATCGACGGGTGGCACCTCGGCGTCCTGACGGACGACGAGGAGTACATCGGCCTCGACCAGGCCAGCGTGAGCGTCGACCGGGCGGTCGAACGGTTCGCGGACGGCAGCAGGGCCGACGGTACGGCCGACATCGAGGGTGAGACGTGGAGCGTGCGCAAGGGCCCGCAGGACCGCACGACGTACGTGCGCCGAGATGGTGACGCCACGACGGTGGTGGTCGGGACGCCCTCCCGCCGAGTGATCGAGGACTACATCTCCTCGCTCTCCACGTCCTAGAACGGCGCCGGCTCGTCGGCCGGGTCCGCCGCAGGCGCGCCCGCGACATCGGCGTTCTCGTAGACCTGGCGGTCGGGACACCACTGGCGTACGGGACACCACGCGCAGTGGGCCCCGGGGCGGGTGTTCCACTCCGCGTCGACGTGCCAGTCGCGCGCTGCCGCAGCGACGTCGGCCCTGACCGCCTCGGCCAGTCCCGGCTCCTCGAGGTCCCAGGCGTAGACCTCGCCGGTGTCCGGGGTCAGCATCTCGACCTCGACCGTCGCGGTCGTGCAGCCGTGAGCCTCCGCGACGCCCGCCGCCAGCATCGACAGCAGGAACGGCACCTGCAGGTTGTCGGCGTAGACGTCGTCGGCCCCTCCGGCGGGAAGCGTGGCGGTGGTCTTGACCTCGCGGGCCACGAGCCGGTCGCCGACGCGGAACACCAGGTCGGGCTTCGTCACGGCGATGACCTCCGCGTCGTGGTCGAAGCCGTGGATCGCCGTCTCGCTCGCGACGTACGCGACGCCGTCGGTGGCGAGCGGGCAGCTCGCGACGTGGTGCCGCAGGTAGGGATGGGCGATCGCGTAGTCCGCGGCGTCCATGACCGTCGCGGCGAGTCCGAGGTCACCGCCGGGCGCCGGCAGGTCCTCGTCGCTGCACCCGACCCCGCGCGCGTGGGCGGCCTCGAGCCAGGTGTGGACCAGCAGGCCACGGGTCTGGGCACCCGAGTAGTCCTGGTCCTTGGGCAGGTTGAGATCTGACGACAGGAGCCACTGGGCGGGGCAACGCTGATAGCGGTCGAGCTCGGACGGCGAGATGGACCGCGAGGCGTACCCCTTGATCGGCTGGCCGAGGACCTCCGGCAGCGGGATCAACGCGTCGCACGCACCGGCGACCTTGCAGTTGGCGCACTCGCGGCCCGGAGTCGCGTGGCCGAGGTCGCCGAGGTTGCCGGCGACATGCTTGGCCTCGGCCGAGAACCGCTCATCGGCGTCGGCGGGCGACCCGTCGAACAGCACCGCGATGCTGCCGTCGGCGGCTCCGATCTCGACGACCCGGATGCGTACGGGGGTGTCCCGCGACGGGAAACCGGCACCGACCTGGGCGGCGGTGCTGACCCACAGCAGGTCGTCGGCGGTCGGCTCGACGTGTGCCGGGCCGAGCCGGTAGCGCCGCACCTCGCGTACGCCGTCGTCCGTGCGGTAGAGCGGCCCCCACACCGTCAGCGTGCGTTCGACCGTGCCGATCGACGGGTCGGACTGGAACAGCTGAAGAGGCCCGATCTCGTCCTCGATGTCCCAGTGCGCCTCGAGGATGTTGGTCACGGCGACGGTGGCGTACGGCCGCAGCAGCCGGTGGACGCGTCGCCGCTCGAGCTCCTGCGCGATCCAGCCGGCGAGGTGCTGCGGGTCATGCGCCCATTCGGACGAGTGCGCCGCGCGTACGAGATCGGTCACGATGCCGAGGACGAACGTCTTCTCGGAGCCGAACGAGCGGCGCCACCGGCGGGACTTGACGTCCGGACGGATCTTGAGCGCGAGATGCCGGGGACACTGGTCGGCCGACGCGACGTCCGTCGCGGAGACCTTGAGGATCGACGGGTCTCCGAACAGGTCGAGGGCGTCGATCGACATACCTGACCCCCAATCCGCGTGGAGTCACGATGATAGGCCGCGTGACGCCGGTCCGGAGGTCACTCGGCGGCGTCGTCCTCGGCGTCGAGTCCGGCTGCTGCAGCGAGCCGGCTGCGGGCCCCGTCGAGCCACTGCTGGCAGATGCCGGCGAGCACCTCGCCGCGCTCCCACAGCGCGATCGACTCCTCGAGGCTCGTGCCCCCGACCTCGAGCTTCTGCACGACCGAGATGAGCTCGTCGCGGGCCTGCTCGTAGGGGATCTCGGGAGTCGTCGGTGTCTCAGCCATGGGGCATCTCTTCCTTGCTTAGGGTGCGGGTGCCCACGACGCCGTCGGACACGCGGACGGTGAGCTCGTCGTCGACCGTGACCTGGTCGATCGAGGTGACGACGGTGCCGTCGGGCAGCTGGGCGACGGCGTAGCCACGCTCGAGCGTCGCGAGCGGTGACAGCGCGCGTACGCGGGCCAGGTGGTGGCCGACCTCGTCATGCGCCCGGTCGAGCCGGTGGCCGAGCGAGCGCCGGGCCCGGTCGCGGGACTCGTGGATCAGGCGCTGCTGGGCGTCGACGAGGGTCGTGGGGTTGGCCAGGACCGGGCGGGAGCGGATCGCGGCGAGGCCCTGGATCTCGCGGCCCAGGATCGCCCGGATCGCGTATGTCGAGCGCTCGCGCATCGCGGCAAGGCCGGCGAGCTCCTCGCGTACGTCGGGCACGATGCGCTTGGCGGCGTCGGTGGGTGTCGAGACGCGGAGGTCGGCGACGAGGTCGAGGATCGGGCTGTCGGGCTCGTGGCCGATCGCGCTGACGACCGGCGTGGGGCAGGCGTGGACCGCGCGGATGAGCGCCTCGTCGGAGAACGGCAGCAGGTCCTCGACCGAGCCGCCGCCCCGCGCGATCACGATGACGTCGACCGAGGCGTCGGACGACAGCTCCTTGAGGCAGCGCATGACGTCGAGCGCCGACCCGTTGCCCTGCATCAGCGCGTGGCGGACCACGAAGCGTACGTCGGGCCACCGCAGGCGGGCGTTCTGGAGGACGTCGCGCTCGGCGGCGGAGTTCTTGCCGGTGATCAGGCCGATGCCGCGGGGGAGGAGCGGCAAGGTCTTCTTGAACCGGGGATCGAACAGGCCCTCGGCGGCCAACAGCTGCTTGCGGCGCTCGAGCTGGGCGAGCAGCTGGCCCTCGCCCTGCGGGCGGATCTCACGCAGCTCGAGCGCGAGCTGGCCGCGCGGCAGGTAGAACGACGGCTTGGCGTGGACGATGACGCGCGAGCCCTCGGTGATCGGCGTGGGGGAGGCGTCGAGGATGCTGGCGTGGCACGTCGCGTCGATCGAGATCTTGGCGACGAGGTCGCGCAGCGTGAGGAAGCAGACGCCCTGACGACGGGTCAGCTGGGCGATCTCGGCCTCGACCCAGACCGCGCCGAGCCGGCCGATGTAGCCGTCGATCAACTGGGAGATCTGCCGCAGCGGCGCGGGTGAGTCCGCGGTCGTCTCCAGGGCCATACCGACACCCTAGGGTCTTCGGACGACACCGTTAGACTCGTCCACATGTCTTCCACGATCGAGCTCGGCATGCCCCCCGTCGGAGGCAGCGTGTTGCTGGCCGACCCGCGCGGCTACTGCGCCGGCGTCGACCGCGCCGTGATCACGGTGGAGAAGGCGCTCGACCTCTACGGCGCCCCGGTCTACGTACGCAAGGAGATCGTGCACAACAAGCACGTCGTCAACAACCTGCGGGACCGCGGCGCGATCTTCGTCGAGGAGCTCGACGAGGTCCCCGAGGGCGCGACCGTGGTGTTCTCCGCACACGGCGTCTCGCCGATGGTGCACGCCGAGGCGGCCGAGCGCAGTCTCAAGACGATCGACGCGACCTGCCCGCTGGTGACCAAGGTGCACCACGAGGCCCGCCGCTTCGCCAACGAGGGCTACCGCATCCTGCTGATCGGGCACGAGGGGCACGAAGAGGTCGAGGGCACCGCCGGTGAGGCGCCCGACCACATCACGCTCGTGCAGACCCCGGACGACGTCGACGGCCTCGAGTTCCCCGAGGGCACCCGGCTGTCGTGGCTGTCGCAGACCACGCTCAGCGTCGACGAGACGATGGAGACCGTACGCCGGCTGCGCGAGAAGTTCCCGCAGCTGGAGGACCCGCCCAGCGACGACATCTGCTACGCCACCCAGAACCGCCAGGTCGCGGTCAAGGAGATCGCCAAGAACGCCGATCTGGTCATCGTCGTGGGCTCGGCCAACTCCTCCAACTCCGTACGCCTCGTCGAGGTCGCGCTGGAGGCCGGCGCCAAGGCGTCCTACCGCATCGACGACATCTCGGAGATCGACGAGTCGTGGCTCGATGGTGTCCAGAACGTCGGCGTCACGTCAGGCGCCTCGGTGCCGGACGACCTGGTGCAGGAGGTGTTGGGCTACCTCGCCGAGCGCGGCCACCCGGGCGCCCAGGCCGTACGCACGGCCGACGAGAGCCTGATCTTCGCGCTGCCCCCGGAGCTCCGCCGCGACATGAAGGTCGCCGCGGCCGAAGCCGCCCACGGCTGAGCGCGCGGCGTCACCTGGTCTCGGTACGCCTCCTCGCAGAGCTCGTCGGCTGCTCGACCGGCGAGTCCTCAACCACCGGTGGGGCGCACCACCAAAGCCGTGCCGCCGCCTCGGCGACGTGGCTCCGCCGCTGCCGTCAGCTGACCGCCCGGGCCGACCTCGATCGTCGCCGCGGCGCCGATCTCCGCCGCCGAGGTGAACTGGTCACCCGACGGCGTGAGCACCTGACCGTACGGCGCCAACAGTCCCTCGTACGCCTGGATGAACTCCGGCTCCGCCGGCGTCGCCGCGGCATTGCGCTGCGACGCGCGAGGTGCCGCGACCGCCTCGGGCAGCGTCATGCCGAGGTCGACCCGGTTGAGCAGGATCTGCAGCACCGTCGTGATGATCGTCGCGCCGCCCGGCGACCCGAGGACGAGCTTGACCTTGCCGTCCTCGAGCACGATCGTCGGCGACATCGACGAGCGCGGGCGCTTGCCGGGCTCGATGCGGTTGGGGTCCTTGGGGTCGTACACCGTGCTGAAGTCGGTCAGCTCGTTGTTGAGCAGGAAGCCGCGCCCCGGCACCGTCATCGCCGAGCCGCCGGTCTGCTCGATCGTCAGCGTGTACGCCGCGGCGTTGCCCCACTTGTCGACGACCGAGAGGTGCGTCGTCGAGACGTTCTCGGTGTCACCAGGGTCAGTCTGTGGTGACGTCTGGCAACCGGTCGCGTCCAACGCACCCGGGCTCACAGGCTTGGGTGACGCATGATCGGCGTCGATCGTGCACGCCCGTGAGTCGGCGAACGACTGGCTCAGCAGCGTCTCGGTCGGCACGTCGACGTAGGCCGGATCGCCGACGTACGCGCCGCGATCCGCGAACGCCCGCGCCGACGCCTCGAGGTAGAGGTGCAGGCTCTGGGCCGTCTGCGAGCCGCCGCCGAGGTCGTAGTTCTCGAGGATGTTGAGCGCCTCACCGACCGAGGTGCCACCGGACGACGACGGCGCCATGCCGTAGACGTCGAGGCCGCGATAGGACACCTTCGTCGGGTCCTGCCGCTTGACCCGGTACGCCGCGAGGTCGTCCGTCGTCATCGACCCGGCCGGTGCCGGGAGCGCCGAGGCGGGGTCCTTGACCGGGTCCTGCACGACATCGGCGATCTCGGCGGCCAGCGGTCCGCGGTAGAACGCGTCGGTGCCCTTCGCCGCGATCCGGCTCAGTGTGTCGGCGAGGTCGGGGTTGCGGAACGTCGTGCCCACCTGAGGGGCGTCGCCGCCGGGGAGGAACAGCTCGGCGGTGTCGGGGAACGCCGCGAAGCGCGCCTTGTTGTCGAGGGTCTGGCTCCGGAACGTGTTGTCGACGACGAATCCCTTGCGGGCCAGCTCGATCGACGGTGCGAGCGTACGGGCGAGGGAGCGGGTGCCGAACCGCTTGAGCGCCGCGTCCCACGTCGCCAGCGTTCCGGGCACGCCGACCGCGACACCGGACGACACGAGGTCGGGCGTGAACTTGTACGGCTTGCCGGTCGCCGGGTCGATGAACGCGTCGTGCGTCATGCCCGCCGGGGCCGTCTCGCGGCCGTCGATCGTGCTGACCCGTCGCGTGCTCGCGTCGTAGTAGACGAAGTAGCCGCCACCGCCGATCCCGGCGCTGTAGGGCTCCGACACCCCGAGCGCCGAGGCCGTCGCGACCGCGGCATCGGCAGCGTTGCCGCCCTTGCGGAGCACCTCGAGCCCGATCTTGCTGGCGTTCGCGTCGACGGACGACACCGCGCCGCCGTAGCCGTACGACGTCGACTGCGTCGCGCTCGCGGTGCTGGGCGGACCAGACGACACCGCCAGCAGCGTGCCGGCGGTGAGCGCGGCGGCGAGGCCGGCAGCGATGCGGCGTTGTGGACGGACACGTGCGACAAGCTCGGTCATGGCTTCCCCCCGGAAGTCGTTGGCGTTCCCTCACGGTATGCCCGGGCCGTGGGAGCGGCAACGTGCGGACCGCCCGCTGGACCGCGCTGAGAGAATGGGCGCGTGCACACCGCCCTGACGCTTGTGATCCTGTTGACCATCGTCGTCGCGGTCAGCGCGGCCGCCGGTCGGATGAGGTTGTCGGCGCCGCTGGTGCTGATGGTCGTGGGAATCGCCGGTTCGTACTTCGACTTCGTGCCCGAGTTCGAGCTGACGCCGGAGATCGTCCTGCTGGGACTGCTCCCGCCCCTGCTGTACGCCGCCGCGATCCGCACCTCGCTGATCGACTTCCAGACGTACCGGCGACCGATCGCGCTGCTGAGCGTGGGGCTCGTGCTGTTCACGACGGTCGGCGTCGGCCTCGTGGTGTGGAGGCTGCTCGATGTCCCGCTGGCGGTGGGCTTCGCGCTCGGCGCGGTCGTGGCGCCGCCGGATGCCGTGGCAGCCACGGCGATCGCCCGGCGGGTCGGCCTGCCGCGGCGGGTCATCACGATCCTCGAGGGCGAGAGCCTGGTCAACGACGCGACCGCGATCGTGACGCTGCGGACCTCGATCGCGGCGATCTCCGGCACGGTCAGCGTCTGGCAGGCCAGCGGCGCGTTCGTGGTCTCGGCCGTCGGCGGCGTGCTGATCGGCCTCGTCGTCGCGTTCGTCGTCGGCCACATCCGCAGGCTCATCCAGGACGACGTCACCGATGTGGCGGTGTCGCTGCTGACGCCGTGGATCGCCTACCTTCCTGCCGAGGAGATCTTCATCCCCGGCATCGACGCGCATCCCTCGGGCGTGCTGGCGGTCGTGGTCGCAGGCGTCGTGCTCGGGCACAAGTCGCCGCTGATCCAGTCGGCGTCCTCGCGGCTGTTCGAGCGCACCAACTGGACCACGATCTCGTACGTCCTGGAGAACTCGGTCTTCCTGCTGATCGGCCTGCAGATCCAGTCGATCGTCGATGACCTCAGTCGCAGCGACCTGTCGACCTCGCGCATCACCTGGTCGTGCATCGCCGTGCTGGTGACGGTCATCCTGCTGCGCATCATCTGGGTGTTCCCGGCGACGTACATCCCCCGGATGATCCCCAGCATCGCCGCGGCCGAGGCGAGGCCCACGCCGCAGGCGGCGTTCCTCGTCGCGTGGACCGGCATGCGCGGGGTCGTCACGCTCGCCGCGGTGTTCCTGTTGCCGGAGGACACCCCCGAGCGGGAGGTGCTGGTGCTGATGGCGTTCGTCGTGACGGTCGGCACGCTGCTGATCCAGGGGCTGACGATCCCGACGTTCGTGCGCTGGCTCAAGGTCCGCGGCCCCGACATCCAGGAGGACCACCTCCAGGAGGCCACGGTGCTGCAGTCCGTCACCGATGCCGGGATGGCCTACCTCGACGAGGAGGTGCACGAATCGGTGTCCGACGCCGTCATGCACCGCCTGCGCGAGCGCGCCATCGACCGTACGAACGCGGTGTGGGAACGCCTCGGAGGTGCAGAGACGCCGAGCGCGCTCTACTCCCGCATCCGCGGCGAGATGATCAAGCGCGAGCGCGAGGAGCTCCTGCGCATACGAAAGCTCGGCACGGTCGACCAGACCGTGCTGGCGCAGGTCATGAACGCCCTGGACATCGAGGAGTCGATCCTCGACGTCGCGTACGAGGACGAGACGACGGCGAACCGCGAGCAGGACCTGCGCCCCACGGACACCGGCGCGGCGTGCGAGCACCTCGCCAACGCCACCGTGGTGCCCAACCCGCGCACGCCGACGGGCTGCGAGGAGTGCCTGGCCGAGGGCCACGACTGGGTCCACCTGCGCTTGTGCATGGCGTGCGGCCACGTGGGTTGCTGCAACTCGTCGGCGGGCAAGCACGCGACGAAGCACTACCACGAGTCGCGGCACCCGGTCATCCGGAGCTTCGAGCCCGGCGAGGCCTGGCGCTGGTGCTTCATCGACCAGGCCAACGGCTGACGTCGACCGGCGTCAGAGGGTCCAGTGGGCGCGGTCGGACAGGATGCGGAGCGCGATGACGCCGAGCGCGAGGCCGTGGCCGATCACGAGGGTCAGGCCCCGATCGATGACAGCGGCGATGAACCGGGCCACCACTCCGGCGTCCTTGGCCAGCCCGTCGACCTGGATCGCCGACGAGGCGAACACGCACACGAGCAACAGGCTGCCGAGCAGCAGCGCCGGAGGCAGGACGCCCGCGGGGAACAGCGAGCGTACGTCGACCGCCATCGGCACCGTCACGGCGATCAGCACGAAGCCCACCGAGAACTCCAGACCGAGGCGGCCGTCCGTGAGGTCGAGGCCGGTCACCACGGCCATCGCCAGGCAGGCGGCGACGATCGCCTGGCGGGCGCTGGGATCGCGTCGAGCCATGGCTGCGGGTGTGCGGGACACCGCCTGCGACATGCCAACGACGTTAGTTCATCGACCGGTCCGTGAGCCGTCATTCACGCTGGTGTCGCTGCGCCGAGGTGCCGAGCCCGCCTGATACAACCGAGTGGTGGACGAGACGATCGAGACCCCGCGGCTCGTCCTGCGCGCGCACGCCGACAGCGACGCCGACTTCCTGTTCGACCTGTTCCGGCGGCCGGAGGTCGCGCGGTGGAGCGGCCAGGGCATACCGATGCAGCACCGCGACGAGGCCGTCGCGCGTATCGCCCGATCCCCGGAGCGCGCTGGCGATCACCCGGCGACGGGCATCTTCCTGGTCTCCGTGCGCGCGACCGGATCGCCGGCCGGAATCGTCATGCTCGTGCCGATCCCGAGCAGTGCGGGCTTCGAGCGCGACGACACGGAGATCGGCTGGCACTTCCACCCGGACGTGTGGGGCAACGGCTATGCGACCGAGGCCGCGCAGGCACTCGTCGACCGGGCGTTCGCCGCAGGCATACCCGAGCTCCACGCCGTGACGAACCCCGACAACGCGGCGTCGCAGGCGGTCTGCCGTCGTCTCGGCATGACGGATCTGGGGCTCAGGACCGATTGGTACGACCAGGAGCTCCGGGCGTTTCGCCTCGACCACCCCTGAACCCGTAGGCTTGTCGATCGTGGCTCTCAGCATCGGCATCGTCGGACTCCCCAACGCGGGCAAGTCGACCCTCTTCAACGCACTGACCAAGAACGACGTCCTCGCGGCGAACTACCCGTTCGCGACGATCGAGCCCAACGTCGGAGTGGTCGGCGTGCCCGACCACCGGCTCGGCAAGCTCGCCGAGATCTTCGGCTCGGAGCGTCAGCTCCCGGCGACGGTCCAGTTCGTCGACATCGCGGGCATCGTCCGCGGCGCCTCGGAGGGGGAGGGGCTCGGCAACAAGTTCCTCTCGCACATCCGCGAGTCCGACGCGATCTGCCAGGTCACCCGCGTGTTCCGCGACGAGGACGTGACGCACGTGGACGGCAAGGTCTCGCCCGCGGACGACATCGAGACGATCTCGACCGAGCTGATCCTGGCCGACCTGCAGACCCTCGAGAACGCGCTGCCGCGGCTCGACAAGGAGTCCCGCAAGGACAAGTCGCTCGTCCCCGCGTACGAGGCCGCCAAGGAGGCCCAGTCCGTGCTCGAGAGCGGCAAGGGCGCGTTCCAGGCCGGGCTCGACCTCGAGGCGATCCGCGACCTGCACCTGCTGAGCGCCAAGCGCCAGCTGTTCGTCTTCAACTGCGACACCGACGAGCTCAACGACGAGGACCTCAAGGCCCGTATGCGCGAGATCGTCGCGCCGGCCGAGGCGATCTTCCTCGACGCCAAGTCCGAGGCCGAGCTCGTCGAGCTCGGCGACGACGAGGAGGCCGAGGCGATGCGCGCCGAGATGCTGGCCGACATGGGCGTCGACGAGCCCGGCCTCGATGCGCTGGCCCGCGTCGGCTTCGACACGCTCGGCCTGCAGACGTACCTCACCGCCGGCCCCAAGGAGTCGCGCGCGTGGACGATCCCCAAGGGTGCGACCGCCCCGCAGGCCGCCGGCGTGATCCACACGGACTTCGAGCGCGGCTTCATCAAGGCCGAGATCGTGTCGTTCGACGACCTCGTCGAGGCCGGCTCGATGGCCGCGGCCAAGTCGGCCGGCAAGGTCCGCATGGAGGGCAAGGACTACGTCATGCACGACGGCGACGTCGT
>NZ_JAKFCB010000040.1:0-2886 GCF_036676885.1 Aeromicrobium sp. | reverse complement strand
CACCGCCACGACCAGTTCTCGGAGTCGCGGCTCGTGGATCTCGATGCGGTGCTCGCCCTGATCCGCGGCCGCATCCGCGCGCACGTCGACCTCAAGGTGCGGGGTGACGAGGTCGTCCTGGTCAAGCAGATCGTCGACGCGCTCGGCACGGATCACGCCATCATCACGACCGCTGAGGACTCGTCGGTCAGGCGCATCCGCCGATGGTCGAAGGTGCACGCACCCGACCTGCTGGTCGGCCTGTCGTCGAGTGCCCGGGCCGGCACCAGCAGCCGGTTCGCCCGGTTGCTGGTGCGGATCGAGTCGGCCTTCCCGCGCCTGCGGGTGCAGCTCAGCGGGGCGAACCTCGTGGTGGCGCACAAGGTCGTCGCGCGGCTGTCGCTCAAGGCGTACGCCCGCAAGCGTGGACTTCCCCTGCTGGTGTGGACCGTCGACCGGCCGGACGAGCTCGCGCGCTGGATGAACGACCCCGATGTGTGGATGGTGACGACGAACTATCCCGAACGAGCGTTCGCCGCCAGGCGGCAGGTCAGGCCGAGACGCCGCGGGTGATCCGCAGGAACTCCTCGACCGGTATGCGACCCGAGACGTAGGCCGCCACGGCTTCTTCCCGGGTCATCGCCGACTCGGGTGCCATCGACGTGACCGGCGGGGCCGGCGGCTGCGGGGCGCTCCACTGCTGCGCTGCCTGGCCCTGCGTCCGCCGCTGCTCGACCGGCGGCGGCGCCCACTGCTGCTCGACCAGCGATTCGTGGCCACCCAGCGACATGACGATGCCGACGGCGTAGTCCTGGGCGTCGATCTCGCCGTTCGCATAGGCGACGAGGAGGCGTACGGCCTCACGATCGGCCGGCCAGCCCTGATGCGCGGACGACCGGAGCGCTTCGATGACGGCTTCGCGTCGTCGGCCGGTGAGGCTCGAGAGGAGGTCGGACCATTGCACGGCAGGATCGGTGATGCCATTCGTCATGAGCGCGCCTGATGGTGAACGTCGGGGTTCCCTCCCTGACCGGGAAATCATAAGCGGACGATGTGTCTCCTTGGACCGGTTTTCCCGGAAATAGGCGAAATCTCAGGCTTCGTCGAGTGGGAGCAAAGGCGACAGGTCCGAACGCTCACCGGACGCCCGCACGGTCGCGTCAGCCCAGCGCAGGCGGCCTCGACCGAGCGCGATCCAGGTCCGCGCGTCCATCTCGACGACCGCCGGCGGCGTGCCACGCGTGTGGCGCGCGCCGGCGATGCACTGCACCGCGGCGAACGGTGGGATGCGCACCTCGACGCTTGCTCCCGGCGCCTTGGCGACAAGCAGCGCGACGAGGTGCATCGTGGCGGCCTTGAGGTCGGCCCGGCTCGGCTCACCCTCGTCGAGCCGGCGGCAGATCGCGGCGAACTCCTCGTGCGACAGCGGCGTCGGCCTGCGTGCCATCAGGCGATGTGCGCGCCCAGGACCGCGGGGATCGTCGCCTGCCACGCCGCCTTGAGCTCAGCCACCGGCACGCTGAACTGGCCCGCGACCTCGATCGCATCGCCGCCCGTACGACCAACGGAGGCCAGCTCGACACCGTGCTTCTCGGCGAGCGTCACGAACTCGTCGTGCCGGTCCTCGGCGACGACGACCATGGCCCGGGCGGACGACTCGCTGAACAGCTCGAGGAACGGGTCGTCGAGCTCGACCGTGACGCCGACGCCGTGGCGGAACGACGCCTCGGCCAGCGCGACCGCCAGGCCACCGTCGGACAGGTCGTGCGCAGCCTCGACGACGCCGGTCTTGGCGGCCTCGACCATGAGGTTGGCCAGGGCTCGTTCGGCCTCGAGGTCGACCGCGGGCGGCTGACCGCCGAGGTGGCCGTGGACGACATCGGCCCACGACGAGCCGGAGAGCTCGTCACGGGTCTCACCGAGGACCAGCACGTGGCTGCCCTCGGCGACGAAGCCCTGCGTGATGCGCGTGCGTACGTCGTCGATGACACCGAGGATGCCCACGACCGGCGTCGGCAGGATCGGCGTCTCGCCGGTCTGGTTGTAGAACGAGACGTTGCCTCCGGTGACCGGGATGCCGAGCACCTCGCACGCGTCCTTGAGACCGTGCGTGGCCTGCTCGAACTGCCACATGACGTCGGGGTTCTCGGGCGAGCCGAAGTTGAGGCAGTCGGTGACCGCGAGCGGCAGGGCCCCGGTGACGCCGACGTTGCGATAGGACTCGGCGAGGGCGAGCTGTGCGCCCGCGTAGGGGTCGAGCTTGGCGAAGCGGCCGTTGCAGTCGGTCGACACCGCGACGCCGAGGTTGGTCTCGTCGTCGATGCGGATGACGCCGGCGTCCTCGGGCTGGGCGAGGACCGTGTTGCCCTGGACGTACCGGTCGTACTGGTCCGTGACCCACGACTTGTCGGCCAGGTTGGGCGACGTGACCACCTGCGTCAGCTGGTTCTTGAGCTCGTCTGCCGTGGCCGGCCTGGGAAGGGCTTCCGCCTTGTCGGCCTGCAGGGCGTCCTGCCAGTCCGGCCGCGCGAAGGGCCGCTGGTAGGTCGGACCGTCGTGGGCGACCGAGCGCGGCGGCACGTCGACGACGGTCTGCCCGTGCCAGTCGATCACCAGGTTGTCGCCGTCGGTGACCTCACCGACGACCACGGCCTCGACGTCCCACTTGGCGCAGATCGCCATGAACGCGTCGAGGTGATGCGGCTCGACGACCGCCATCATCCGCTCCTGCGACTCGCTCATGAGGATCTCCTCGGGCGAGAGCGTCGAGTCGCGGAGCGGCACGGTGTCGAGCTCGACGTGCATACCGCCGCTGCCCGCCGAGGCGAGCTCGCTCGTGGCGCACGAGAGGCCGGCCCCGCCGAGGTCCTGGATGCCGTTGACGACCTGCGCCTGGAACAGCTCGAG
>NZ_JAKFCB010000039.1:0-2044 GCF_036676885.1 Aeromicrobium sp. | reverse complement strand
GACGGCACGATCCACGGCGAGCTGGAGGGTGCCTTCGTGGCCGCCCTCTGCGACCGCCGGCGCGGCATCGGCGCCGACGGCGTCATGCGCGTGATCCGCACGGCCGCGCTCGGCGAGCCCTCGACCGGCGAGTGGTTCATGGACTACCGCAACGCCGACGGCTCGGTCAGCGAGATGTGCGGCAACGGCATCCGGGTGTTCGCGCTCCACCTCGTGCAGGAGGGCCTCGTCGACCCCGCCGAGCCGATCGTGATCGGCACGCGTGGTGGCGACAAGACCATCACGATCGACCCTTCGACAGGCTCAGGACAAGCGGCACTGTTCAGCGTCGACATGGGCACGCCTGAGGTGCTGGGCGTCTCCAAGGTCAGCGCTGACGGGAACACCTGGGAAGCGCAGGATGTTAGAACTGGTAACCCCCATGCCGTCGCCTTCGTCGACCAGCTGGGCGACGCCGGCAGCCTGCTGACGCAGCCCGACTACGACGAGTCGGTCTATCCCGAAGGCGTCAACATCGAGTTCGTCGTCCGCGAGGGCGAGCGCCACGTTGCGATGCGTGTGCACGAGCGAGGCTCGGGGGAGACGCGTTCCTGCGGCACCGGCGCCTGCGCCGTCGCCGTGGCGGCCGCGGTTGCCGACGGCGTCGATCGACCCACCACCTACCGGGTCGACGTGCCCGGTGGCACCCTGCACGTCAGCTGGAACGCCGACAACCACATCGTGCTCACCGGCCCCGCCGAGATCGTCGCGCGGGGCACCATGGATTGGATTGCATGACCGACATCTCGACTGGCGCTGACCGCACGAAGGACCTCGGCACCGAAGGCCTGGAGCTCGAGGAGCGCAACTCGCTGAGGCGAGTGGCCAACCTCCGTACCGAGCTCGAGGACATCACCGAAGTCGAGTATCGCCAGCTCCGCCTGGAGCGCGTCGTCCTCGTCGGCGTATGGACCGAGGGCACCTCGCAAGATGCCGACAACTCGATGGCCGAGCTCAAGCTGCTCGCCGAGACCGCCGGCTCCGAGGTGCTCGACGCGCTGATCCAGCGACGCCAGAAGCCTGATCCGGCGACCTACATCGGCACGGGCAAGGTCGATGACCTGCGAGCCGCGGTCGAGGCGACCGGCGCCGACACGATCATCTGTGACGGTGCGCTGGCGCCGAGCCAGCTGCGCAACCTCGAGGATCGCTGCAAGGTCAAGGTCGTCGACCGCACCGCGCTGATCCTCGACATCTTCGCCCAGCACGCCAAGTCCAAGGAGGGCAAGGCGCAGGTCGAGCTCGCCCAGCTCCAGTACCAGACCCAGCGCCTCCGCGGCTGGGGTGGCAACCTGTCCCGCCAGGCCGGTGGCCAGGCCGCCGGCGGCGAGGGCATCGGTGGCCGCGGCCCCGGTGAGACCAAGCTCGAGACCGATCGCCGTCGCATCCAGATGAAGATGACCAAGCTGCGACGTGAGCTCAAGGACCTCGGCAAGGCCCGCGAGACCAAGAAGGCCAACCGGCGCCGGCACGACATTCCTTCGGTGTCGATCGCGGGCTACACCAACGCCGGCAAGTCCAGCCTGCTCAACCGGCTCACCGATGCCGGGGTGCTGGTCGAGGATGCGCTGTTCGCCACGCTCGACCCGACCACCAGGCGTACGCAGACCTCCGACGGCCGCATCTACACGATGTCCGACACGGTCGGCCTGGTCCGCAACCTGCCCCACCAGCTCGTCGAGGCGTTCCGCTCGACGCTGGAGGAGATCGCCGAGTCCGACCTGATCCTGCACGTCGTCGACGGCTCGGACCCTGACCCCGAGGGCCAGATCGCCGCCGTACGCAGTGTGCTCGCCGACGTCGACGCCCTCGACGTCCCCGAGATCATCGTGATCAACAAGGCCGACGCCGCCGATCCGCTCGTCATCAAGAACCTGCTCGCCCGCGAGCCCCACGCGGTCGTGGTCAGCGCACGCACCGGCGAGGGCATCGACGAGCTGCTCAGCGCGATCGAGGCCGACCTGCCACAGCCCGCGACCCACGTCGACGTGCTGCTGCCCTACGC
>NZ_JAKFCB010000038.1:0-4786 GCF_036676885.1 Aeromicrobium sp. | reverse complement strand
GCACGCTTGGCGGAGTAGAGGACGAGCTTGTACTTGCTGTCCGCCTTCTCCAGAAGATCGTCCAGCGGCGGGTTGGTGATGCCGATGGCAGTCGAGCGTGTCGTGGACACAGAGAGCCTCACAAAAAAGAGTTAGGAATGCACCCGGCTCGTGCCGGATCTGAACAAGTCTACCAATTCCTGGCAAGCGGTCTCGACATCGGTGTTGACGATGGTCACGTCGAACTCCGGCTCGGCGGCCAGCTCCGTACGGGCCGTGGCCAGGCGGCGCTCGCGCTCCTCGGGTCCCTCGGTCCCCCTTCCGACGAGGCGACGCTCCAGCTCGTCCCAGCTCGGCGGTGCCAGGAAGCACATCAGCGCGTCCGGCATGCGTTCACGGACCTGACGGGCGCCCTGCAGATCGATCTCCAGGAGCGCCGGCGTGCCGGCCGCGAGACGCTCTTCGACCGGGGCGCGGGGCGTGCCGTAGCGAGCGGCCCGGTGCACGACCGCCCACTCGAGCAGCCCGTCCTCGGCGATCAGGCGGTCGAACTCCTCGTCCGAGATGAAGTGGTAGTGCACGCCGTCGATCTCGCCCGGCCTCGGCGGGCGAGTCGTGACCGACACCGAGATCCAGATCTCGGGGTGCTTTTCGCGTACGCAGGCTGCAACCGTCCCCTTGCCGACCGCGGTGGGGCCGGCCAGGACGACGAGCCGTGAGGGACGTGTGACGGGTTCCGATGACCCGTCAGGCACGGCCAGAGCGGCCTGTTCTATCCGCGAACTCGGCGATCAGGGCCTTGACCTGATTGGCACCCAGACCGCGCAGCCTGCGGCTGTCGGCAATGCCGATGCGCTGCATGATCTCCTGGGCGCGCACCTTGCCGACACCGGGCATCGACTGCAGGAGGTCGATGACCTTCAGCTTGGCGATGACCTCGTTGGCGCGCGCCTCCTGGATGACCTCGGTCAGGCTGGCGCGTGAGTTCTTGAGGCGGTTCTTGACCTCGGCTCGCAGCTGCCGCGCGGCCGCTGCCTTCTCGAGTGCAGCCTTGCGCTGCTCCGGCGTCAATATCGGGAGTGCCACTTGCCTCACCTCATCTGTTGAACGGATGTTTCATTTGAGCTTGATGTCGCATTCCTGCAGGACGTTCTTGACCACGGCGTTGCGCTGCTCGGTCGTCTCGTTGAACGTCTTGTAGGCCGCGTTGAGCTGCTCACGCTGCGCCGGCTTGAGCTTCTTGATGGTGGCAGCGTTCATCTCCTCGAGCTTGACCCCAGCCTTGTCCTGGGCGTCGAGGATGCCGGTCGTGACCTTCGACAGCGTCGTCCAGTCCTTCTTGATCGAGGCCGGCGCCTCCTTGCCGACTTCGCCGAAGACCTTGGCGTAGTTGGCGTAGGCCGCGTTGGTGCGCTTCTCGCCGAACGTGTTGAGGGTCTTCTTGTTCTTGTCGACCGCATCGCAGTAAGGGTCCCCACCACCGCCGCAACCGGACAGCACCGCGGTCCCGACGATCGCCGTGACCAGGACGGTGGCGGTTCTCTTCATGCATGGACTCCTCGGGACGCGGGCAACCCTGAACGTTATGACCCTACAAGTTCGGCGTTGACCCGGGCGACCGAATCGCGGAGCGCCTGGACATCCGGCCCGGCCGACAGGACGCCACGCGACGTCGAGGGGATCACGTTGTCGATGACCGAGCCGAACAGCCTCCGGATGTCGTCGACCGTGCCGCCCTGTGCGCCGAACCCGGGCACGAGCAGCGGGCCGTTGATCGCGAGGTCCTCGGCGGCGTCACCGATCGTCGCCCCGACGACGGCACCGAACGATCCCATCAGGTGCTGGCCGGCGTTGAGCTCGGCGAGCTTGGCCAGGATCGCGCCAGCGACCGTCGTGTCGCCGTTGCGCGCGTGCTGCACCTCGGGGCCCTCCGGGTTGGAGGTCAGGGCGAGCACGAACACACCGGCGTCGTTCTTGGCGGCCACGTCGAAGAACGGCTGCAGCGACCCGAAGCCCAGGAACGGGCTGACCGTGATGGCGTCGGCGGCCATCGGGGCGTCCTCGTCGAGGTAGGCATCGGCGTACGCGGCGGCGGTCGAGCCGATGTCGCCGCGCTTGACGTCGAGGATCACGAGCGAGCCCGTGTGCCGCAGGTCCTGGATCGTACGCTCGAGGACCACGACACCACGGGCACCGAACCGCTCGAAGAACGCCGACTGCGGCTTGACGAACGCGACCTTGCCGGCGAACGCCTCGACACAGGTCGTCGCGAAGCGGTCAAGGCCCTCGACGTCGTCGGGCAGGCCCCACTCGGCGAGCAACGACGCGTGCGGGTCGATGCCGACGCAGGCCGGGCCGTACGCCGCCATCGCGGCCCGAGCCCGCGACCCGAAGCTCATGACTGCCGCGCCTCGGTGACGATGCGGCCCCAGTCCTGGAGGGACTTGACGCCGATCTTGCCCTCGATCAGCGCCTCGATGCCCTGCACCGCCGCCGCGAGGCCCTGGACCGTGGTGATGCACGGGATGCCTTCGGCGACTGCGGCCGTGCGGATCTCGTAGCCGTCGATGCGCGGGCTGCCGCCGGACGTCACGCCGTGGGGCGTGTTGATGATGAGCTGGATGTCCTGGTCGTGGATCTTGTCGACGATCGTGCTGCGAGCCTGGCCCGGCAGCGGCTCCTCGTTGAGCTTGCGGATGACCGTCGCCATGACGCCGTTGCGGGCGAGCACGACAGCGGTGCCGCTCGTCGCGAGGATCTCGAAGCCGAGGTCCGCGAGCCGCTTGACCGGGAAGATCATGTGCCGCTTGTCGCGGTTGGCGACGGACACGAAGACCTTGCCCGACGTCGGCAGCCCGTTCTGGGCGCCCGCCTGCGACTTGGCGAATGCCGTGCCGAAGCCGGAGTCGAAGCCCATGACCTCACCCGTCGAGCGCATCTCCGGTCCCAGCAAGGTGTCGACGTAGCGGCCCTCGTACGTACGGAAGCGGTTGAAGGGCATGACCGCCTCCTTGACCGCGATGGGGGCGTTGTCGGGCAGCTTGCCGCCGTCACCCGTGGCCGGCAGGACACCGGCCGCCCTCAGCTCGGCGATCGACTCCCCCAGCATGAGCCGGGCGGCCGCCTTGGCGAGCGGTGTCGCGGTGGCCTTGGAGACGAACGGCACCGTGCGCGACGCGCGGGGATTGGCCTCGATGACGTAGAGGATGTCCGAGGACAGCGCGAACTGGATGTTGATGAGTCCGCGCACGCCGACGCCCTTGGCGATCGCCTCGGTCGACTCGCGGATGCGCTGGACCTCGGCTTCGCCCAACGTGATGGGCGGCAGGGCGCACGCCGAGTCGCCCGAGTGCACGCCGGCCTCCTCGATGTGCTCCATGACGCCGCCGAGGAACAGCTCGGTGCCGTCATACAGCGCGTCGACGTCGATCTCGATCGCGTCGTCCAGGAAGCGGTCGACCAGCACCGGGCGCTCCGAGGAGATCTCGGTGGCCCGGCCGATGTAGTCCTTGAGGGTGCCCTCGTCGTAGACGATCTCCATGCCGCGGCCGCCCAGGACGTACGAGGGGCGGACCAGCACCGGATAGCCGATCTCGTCGGCGATCTCGCGGGCCCGGTTGAACGATGTCGCCATGCCGTGCTTGGGCGCCGGGAGGTCGGCCTCGGCCAGCACCTCGGCGAACGCACCGCGCTCCTCGGCCAGCTCGATCGCCGACGGCTGCGTGCCGACGATCGGCACGTCGGCCGCCTCGAGCCCGGCGGCGAGCCCGAGCGGGGTCTGCCCGCCGAGCTGCACGATGACGCCCGCGACCGGCCCGGCCTGCTGCTCGGCGTGCACGATCTCGAGGACGTCCTCGAGGGTCAGCGGCTCGAAGTAGAGCCGGTCCGAGGTGTCGTAGTCGGTCGAGACGGTCTCGGGGTTGCAGTTGATCATGATCGTCTCGTAGCCGACCTCGGACAGTGCCAGGGCGGCGTGGACGCACGAGTAGTCGAACTCGATGCCCTGCCCGATGCGGTTGGGACCGCTGCCGAGGATCAGGACCGCGGGCTTCGTGCGGGGCTCGACCTCGGTCTCCTCGTCGTACGACGAGTAGTGGTAGGGCGTCTTGGCGGAGAACTCCGCGGCGCACGTGTCGACGGTCTTGTAGACCGGGCGTACGCCGAGGGCGTGGCGCACCCCCCTGACGACGTCCTCGCTCAGCCCGCGGATCTTGCCGATCTGCGGGTCGGAGAAGCCGTGACGCTTGGCGCGCCGCAGCAGGGCGGGCGACAGCTCCTTGGCGCCGGTGAGCTCGACGGCGATCTCGTTGATCAGCGCCAGCTGGTCGACGAACCACGGGTCGATCTTGGTCGCGTCGAAGATCTCCTCCGGCGTCGCTCCGGCCCGGATCGCGTCCATGACCTTCTTGAGCCGGCCGTCGTGCGGGACGCTGATCTCCTGCAGGAGGGCGTCCTTGTCGAGCTCGACCCACTCCTTGTGCCAGTCGAACGCCGCGTCCGGACGCTCGAGGGAGCGCAGCGCCTTCTGCAACGCCTCGGTGAAGTTGCGGCCGATCGCCATGGCCTCGCCGACCGACTTCATGTGGGTCGTGAGCGTCGCGTCGGCGGCGGGGAACTTCTCGAACGCGAACCGCGGCACCTTGACGACGACGTAGTCGAGCGTCGGCTCGAACGAGGCCGGCGTCTCCTGCGTGATGTCGTTGGGGATCTCGTCGAGGGTGTAGCCGATCGCGACCTTCGCGGCGATCTTGGCGATCGGGAAGCCGGTGGCCTTGGACGCCAGCGCCGACGAGCGGGACACCCGCGG
>NZ_JAKFCB010000037.1:0-6632 GCF_036676885.1 Aeromicrobium sp. | reverse complement strand
GTATGGTGGACTTGTGCCTGGCCGAACAGTCGGTCCAATGGGTTAGCGTGACGGTGCACAAGCCGGAAGCGCCCATCGAGGTGACGTTCGAAGATGTCGCCGTCACGATAGAGCGGAGCAAACTGTGACCGAAGCGCCCACCCCGTACGTCCTGGACGCCGACACCATGACCGGCGGGATGCGTCCCATCCGCCAGGCGGTCCTGTCGCTCGGCTCCAACCTGGGCGACCGGCACGGCAAGCTTCAGGGCGGGGTCTCGGCCCTCGAGGACACCCCTGAGGTCACGGTCGTGGCGATCTCGTCGGTCTACGAGACGGATCCGGTCGACGCGGTCGAGGGCTCCGGCAAGTTCCTCAACGCCGTGGTGCTGATCGACACGACGCTGACGGTGCACACGCTGCTCGACCGGGCCCTCGCGATCGAGGACGCGTTCGGCCGCGAGCGCTCCGAGCCGGGTGCCCCGCGCACCCTCGACGTCGACCTGATCGTCGTCGGACCCCGGGTCGCCGACGACGAGTCCCTCAAGCTTCCGCACCCCCGCGCCCACGAGCGTGGCTTCGTCCTGGTCCCGTGGCTCGAGATCGACCCCGAGGGTGAGATCCCCGGCCGGGGCTTCGTCGCCGACCTCCTCGAGGGCGTTGACACCAGCGGCGTCCACAAGCGCGAGGACCTCGAGATCATCCTGTGATCTCGTCTCGCGCATGAACCGGGTTCGCCCCACTTCGGCGCTTCTGGTCGTCGCGCTGATCGGCACGGGGCTCGTCGTCGGCCGGCTCATCCCGCCGCTGATCGTACGGCTCGACGGCAGCGTGCCGCGGCTCAGCTGGGCCGCACCGCTCACGCTGCTGCTGGCCGCGATCCTGGTCGGCACGTTCGCGTGGAACACCTGGCAGGCGCTGCACAAGAAGCACCAGCGCGTGACCTCCGACTACGGCATCAGGATGCTGGCGATCGCCAAGTCGTGCGTCGTCGTGGGAGCCCTCGTCGCTGGTGTCTACGGCGGATTCGCGCTGGCCTACGTCGACGCGACGGACTCACCGCTCGGCAAGGAACGCGTCGTGCGTGCCGGCGCAGCGGCGATAGCAAGCCTGCTGCTGCTGACGGCGGCGCTGCTGCTGGAGCGTGCCTGCCGGCTGCCCGGCGACGACGACGAGGGCAAGAACGGCAAGGCCCAGAACGGCCGCCCCGACCCCACCCCCGCCTAAACCCTGAGGATGGGGGTCCCCCCGCGAGCTCTGCGAGCAGGGGGAGGGTTCCCGTCCGGTGAGGAGAGGGTTCTCGTCCGGTGGGGAGAGGGTTCTCGTCCGGTGGGGAGAGGGTTCTCGTCCGGTGGGGAGAGGGTTCTCGACCGGTGGGGACGCCGGAACTCTCTCCTCAGGGTGCCGGAACCCTCTCCTCAGGGTGCTGAAACCCTCTCCTCAGCGTCAGGTGAGGAGGGTTTCGCGGAGGGTGCCGAGGCCGACGCTGCCGACGGCGAGCGCCTTGCGGTGGAACTCCTTGAGGTCGGGCCCGTTGGCGGCGACCCACTCGTCACGCAGCTGCTCCCACATGCGCTGCCCCACCTTGTACGACGGTGCCTGGCCCGGCCAGCCGAGATAGCGGTTGGCCTCGAAGCGGATGAACGGCTCGTTCATGTTGACGTGCTGGGCCAGGAACGGGAACGCGTCGTCGCCGGTCCACACGCCGGTGCCGTCGGGTTTTGGCTTGCCGAGGTGCACGCCGAGGTCGATCACGACGCGCGCGGCCCGCATCCGCTGCCCGTCGAGCATCCCGAGCCGGTCGGCGGGATCGTCGAGGTAGCCGAGATCGGACATGAGCCGCTCGGCGTACAGGGCCCAGCCCTCGCCGTGGCCGGAGTTCCAGTTGATGCGGCGCCAGCCGTTGAGCTCGGCGCTGTTGTGGACCGCGAGGCCGCACTGGAGGTGATGGCCCGGCACGCCCTCGTGGTAGACCGTCGTCAGCTCACGCCACGTGTCGAACTCCGTGATGCCCTCGGGCACGCTCCACCACATCCGGCCCGCCCGCTCGAAGTCCTCGCTCGGCGGCGTGTAGTAGATGCCGCCCTCCTGCGTCGGCGCGATCATGCACTCGAGGCGGCGCATCGGCTCAGGGATGTCGAAGTGCGTACGCCCGAGGTCGGCGACAGCGCGGTCGCTCGTCTCCTGCATCCACGCCTGCAGGGCGTCGGTGCCGTGCAGCTTGCGGCTGGGGTCGGCGTCGAGGTGCCCGATAGCCTCGGCCACCGAGGCGCCGGGCAGGATCTGGTCGGCGATCTTCTGCTGCTCCTCGACCATGCGGGCCAGCTCCTCGAGCCCCCATTCGTAGGTCTCGTCGAGGTCGATCTCGACGCCGACGAAGTCGCGCGACGCCAGGGCGTAGTGCTCGCGCCCGACTCCGTCCGCCTCGGGGGCGTGCGGCGCGAGCTCGCGGTCGAGGAAGTCCGCCATCGCGGCGTACGCCTGGGTGGCGGCGCGGGCACCGGCCTCGAGCTCGGCCTTGAGCGAGGCCGGCGCGTCGGCACCCGTGGCCAGGGAGAGGAAGAAGCTGTCGGCGCCGGCCTGCTTGCGGGCCTGGTCGGCCACCTCGCGGACCTGGCGGACGGCGGGCGCGTTGCCGGCGGCGATGCCCGCGCGCAGCGACTCGAGATAGCCCGCCATGGCACCGGGGACGTTGTGCATCCGGCGGGCGATGTGCGCCCAGTCGTCCTCGGTGTCGGTGCTCATGAGGTCGAAGATGTCGCGCAGGTCCTGCCCCGGCGATGCGATGACGTTGAGGTCGCGCTGCCAGAACCCGGCGTCGTACTTCTCCACGTCGAGGCTCAGCGTGCGGATGAGCTCGGCCTGCGTGATCGAGTCGACCGGGTCGGCCGGGACGGCCGTGCGTACGCGGGCCAGCATCGCCCTGGCCGCATCGGCTGCCGCGGCGGCACCGTCGGGCGACCGGTCGGCGTAGTCGGACTCGCGGCCCGGGCGGCCGAGGTGGATGTGGAGCTCGGGCGTGAGCTCGAGCATCGTGTCGAGCCATTCCTCGGCGAGCGTGTCGATCGGGGTCGGGATGCGGGGCGTGGAGTCGGCCATGGAGCGACCCTACGATGACCCCATGTCACTCACGCTGTGTGTTCAGCTCTGGGCGGTCCCGGGCAACGAAGGGCTGCTCGCGACGTACGAGGACGAGGTGCTGAGCCTGCTCGGCGATCACGGTGCCAGGCTCCTCCAGCGGGTACGCAGCGTCGAGCGCGGCGACGGCCCGTACGAGGTGCAGATCATCGAGCTGCCCGACGAGGCGGCACTCGGCGCGTTCATGGCCGACCCCCGACGGCTCGCCTCCGCGCCGATCCGCGACCGCTCCGTCGCCCGCACCGAGATCACGAGGGTGACGCAGGTCTGAACGTCAGCGGGCGACGCGCCAGACGCTGGGCGCCGCCCCGTGGTCGCGCTTGAAGGCGCGACTGAACGCCTCCTCCGACTCATACCCGACCCGGCGGGCGATGGCGGTGACGGGCAACGTCGTGGAGCGCAGCAGGTCCTCCGCGACGTGCATCCGCCAGCCGGTGAGGTAGCGAATCGGGGCGAGGCCGAGCACCGTGCGGAATCGCTCATCGAGCACGGTCGACGAGACCGTGGCCTCGCGCGCGAGATCGGCGATCGCCCACTTGCGGGCCGGGTCGCCATGGATCGCGGCGAGCGCGGGCGCGACGACCGGGTCGTGCAGCGCAGCCAGCCACCCGGTGTCCGCCGCCGGCGCGTTGGCCAGGTGCAGCTTGAGCACCTCCCGCAGCAGCAGCTGCGGTATGTCCGTGGGCGCCGCCAGCCGGTCGTCGGTCACCTGGCTCGTCTGCTGAAGGACCAGGTCGCTGCTGGCCCTGATCCACGACCGGACCGGGCCCTCGGGCGGTGTCACGACGAACACGGGCGGGAAGACCCCCATGTGCGGGTCGAACAGCCGGTCGTCGCAGGTCAGATAGCCGCACACGACTTCGCTGCGCGCCCCGCCGAGCCCGTGGACGATGTGCGGCATCTCAGTCCACGGCGGCGGATCGACGAGCTGCGTGATCGGCACGAGCTCCGCGGCCTCGTGCCCGCCCATGCGGTGCTGGTCGTTGTACGGAAGCACGATGACGTCGCCGTCGTGGGCCCACACCTTGTGTGACCCGGCCTCGACCCAGCAGCTGCCCGAGACGACGACGTGGAAGAGGACGATGCGCACGGCTTCGGGGGCCAGCACGGCGGCGGCGTCCTTCGACGGCAGCGACTCGTACGCCCAGGACTCGGTGTATTCACCGCGCAGGAAGATCGCACCGGACAGCTGGATCTGCGCCAGAGCGGCGACAAGCGCGGCGGATCGATCAGGTCCTGCGGCTCCTGAGTCATGGTTCGCTCTCGCGATGGTCATGACACTGAGTGTGTCAGCAAACCTCTGGAAGGAGACCGAAATGCCGCTCTACATGGATGTTCACGAACAGCTCCCGGAAGGCGCTGGGACGGCAGATGTCGCCGCCGCGCACAAGGCCGATCTGGCCACGCAGGACAAGTACGGCGTGCAGTACCTGGAGTACTGGGTCGACGAGACCAACGGCAAGGCGTTCTGCCTCGTCGAGGCGCCGGATCCCGACTCGGCGATCGCCGTGCACCGGGAGGCGCACGGTCTGGTCGCCGACCGCATCTATCCCGTCGTCAAAGGATTCTGATGTCGCTCGCCGAGCGGTTCAACGCGACCGGATTCTCCCGCTGGGTCAACGGCCCCAGCGGGAGGGTGTTCCGGCTCGTCGCCGGCACCGCGTGGCTCGCCGTCGGGCTGGTCTTCCACGATCACTGGTGGGGCGTCGCGGCCATGGCGTGGAGCGTCCTGCCGCTGACCGCAGGAATCTTCGACGTCTGCTGGTTCAGTGCCGCACTGGGCGGACCGCTCCGGGGCAAGGCCATCCGCGCCGGCCAAGCCGTCCCGACCGCCTGAGTTACTTGTCGACGTCGCCGACGACGAAGAACATCGAGCCGAGGATCGCGACGAGGTCCGCGACGACCGCGCCACCGACGATCTCGGGCAGCACCGCGACGTTGTTGAACGATGCCGTACGCAGCTTGAGCCGCCACGGGGTCTTCTCGCCGCGTGACACCAGGTAGTAGCCGTTGAGCCCCAGCGGGTTCTCGGTCCACACGTACGTAGACCCCTCCGGAGCCTTGAGGATCTTGGGCAGGCGTACGTTGACCGGTCCGGGCGCGACGTCGGCGAGCCGCGCCAGGCAGGCGTCGGCGAGGTCGAGCGACACCTTGGTCTGCTCCAGGAGCACCGCGAACCGGGAGTAGCAGTCGCCGTCGGACCTGACCGGTACGCGCAGCACGTCCTGCAGCTCCCCGTATGCCAGGTAGGGCTCGTCGCGCCGCAGGTCCAGGTCGAGCCCCGAGGCCCGGGCGATCGGGCCGGAGACGCCGTACGCCTCGACCAGCGCCGGCGACAGCACGCCGACGCCTCGGGTCCGCGCCCGGAAGATCTCGTTGCCGAAGATCAGGTCCTCGAGCTCCCGCAGCCGCGTGCGTACGGTCGAGATCGCCGCCGAGGCGCGACCGGTCCAGCCGGCCGGGATGTCCTCCTTGAGGCCGCCCACGCGGTTGAACATGTAGTGCATCCGCCCGCCGGAGACCTCCTCCATGACCTCTTGGATGGTCTCCCGCTCACGGAAGGCGTAGAAGATCGGCGTGATCGCACCCAGCTCGAGGGGATAGGACCCGAGGAACATCAGGTGGTTGAGCACCCGGTTGAGCTCCGCGAGGAGCGTACGGATCCAGGTCGCCCGCTCCGGCACCTCCATGCCGAGCATGTCCTCGACCGCGAGCACGACGCCCAGCTCGTTGGAGAACGCGCTCAGCCAGTCGTGCCGGTTGGCCAGCATGATGATCTGCCGGTAGTCGCGGACCTCGAACAGCTTCTCGGCCCCGCGGTGCATGTAGCCGATGATCGGCTCGCACGCGACGACCCGCTCGCCGTCGAGCGTCAGCCGCAGGCGCAGGACGCCGTGCGTGGCCGGGTGCTGCGGTCCGATGTTGAGCACCATGTCGGTCGTGGCGAAGCCCGTGCCGACGCTCGCGGTGACCTCGGTCATCGGCGCCGCCGAACCATGCGCTTGCCCCACCGGATGAGGCGCTTGGTCAGGCCACGCGGCGAGTTGCGCTCGACCCGCTCGAGCCGGGCGTAGAGCTCGTCGATCTGCCGCGCCTGGGTGTTCACGTGCTCGTTGAGGCGGGCGTAGCGGGTGCCCGCGCCGCTCCACTCCGGGTGCGGGAACGGGTGCTCGTACGCCTGGGGGTGCCGCGTGATGTCGAGGACCATGCCGTCGCGCAACCACTTGAGCCGCGACGCGATCTCGTGGCCGTCGGACGCGACGAGGGGATGCACGGGCGGCGGGAACCTGGCGGCGGCGAGCCGCTCGTCGAAGTCGCCGGCGCCGTTGCCCTCGCGCCACATGTGCTCGAGGCCGTTGCGCTCGAGGAATGCGGTGTAGCGGTCGAAGCCCGCCGGCAGCGCCGCGTTGAACGCCGACATGTCGGTGGCCTCGTAGAGGTCCTCGGCCTTGAGCTCGGCGGTGAACTCCGGCATCAGCATGTAGGGCATCTGGTGATACTCGGCGAGCTCGAGCG
>NZ_JAKFCB010000036.1:0-4786 GCF_036676885.1 Aeromicrobium sp. | reverse complement strand
GGCCGCGCGCAACCGTCGTACGGCCGGATGGGCCGGCGACGTCTTCAAGATCGCCGACATCCTCCGCACCTACCGGCCCGATCTCACGATCATCCCGGTCAACACCTCGCCGACCGGAACGGCTGTCGTCCTCGGCCTCGACCCGGCGTCGCGAGTGCTTGACGACAACTACGACGCCGCGCTCGCACTGTGCCTCGCTCCCGACCCGCAGGTCGTCCCCGAGGAGACCCTCAGTCGCATCCACGCGGTCGACCCGGTGACGCTGATGGCCGCCCCGGTGTGGGACCAGCTCGTCGGACTCCGCAACAAGACCGGCAACCGCGCCGCCCTCGACCGGGCGATCGCCACCCTGACGGTGTGACCGGGAGCGCAGTCGTCTCGAACGCGCGTGGGCTGCTCGGCCGCGTGCTGCACGGGCATGGGGTCGCGGTGCGCATCACGGAGGTCGAGGCGTACGGCGGGATCAACGACCCGGCGTCTCATGCGTACACCAGGACGGCGCGATCCGAGATCATGTACGGCGCTCCGTGGCGGCTGTACGTCTACCGGTCGTACGGCATGCATTTTTGCGCCAACGTCGTCACCGGGCCGACCGAGGAGGCCTCAGCCGTCCTGGTCCGGGCCGGACAGGTCGTCGGCGGCATCGAGACGGCACGCATGCGACGGCCTGCCGTCAAGGACGTAGCGCTCGCCCGTGGCCCCGGCAACCTCGCGAGGGCACTGGGCCTGTCGCTCGACGACCTCGGCACCGACCTGCTGGGCTCCGACGGCGTACGCCTGGGGGAGCCGCCGGCGACGACGCCCGACATCAGCTCAGGCCCGCGCGTCGGTGTGTCCAAGGCCGCTGACGTGCTGTGGCGCTTCTGGATCACCGGCGACCCGACGGTCTCCGCATACCGCCGTAGCCCTCGGGCGTGACAACTCGTCACCAACGCGAATATTCTGAAACTATCTTCCGCGAAACTGTCGTATCCGGTGTCTAGCGTTCGTGGAGTTGGTGGAAGCACCCACCACGACCGAGGAGACATCCCCATGCCTGACCTGAAGAGCCGCTGGCTCGCCCTCTACGTACTCTGCCTCGGCGACCTGATGATCGTGCTCGACTCGAGCATCGTCAACGTCGCCCTCCCGTCCATCCAGACCGACCTCGGCTTCTCCCAAGCGGCGCTCGCCTGGGTCGTCAACGCCTACCTGCTGACCTTCGGCGGATTCCTCCTTCTCTCGGGACGCTTCGGCGACCTGCTCGGCAACAAGCGGGTCTTCCTGAGCGGCATCGTGGCGTTCACGGTCGCATCGATCGGCTGCGGGCTCGCTCCGTCGGCGGAGCTGCTCGTCGTGGGCCGCGCGATCCAGGGCCTCGGCGGAGCCGCCGTCTCGGCGGTTGCGCTGGCGCTGATCATGGGCTTGTTCACCGAGCCCGGCGAACGCGCCAAGGCCATGGGAGTCTTCGGCTTCGTCATGTCGGGCGGCGGCGCCGTCGGCGTCCTCCTCGGTGGAGTCCTGACCGGGCTGTTTTCCTGGAACTGGATCTTCCTGGTCAACGTGCCCATCGGCATCGCCGTGTGGATCGCCGCGCGGCGCGTGCTGCCCGCAGACGACGTCGTGGTCGAGAAGTCCCGCCTCGACATCGCCGGCGCGGTGATGGTGACCGCGGCGCTGATGCTGAGCGTCTACGCGATCGTCGGCGGCAACGAGGCCGGCTGGACCTCGGCCCGGACGCTGGTCATGCTCGGCGGTGGACTCGCGCTGATGGTCGCCTTCATCGTCCGCGAGGCCAAGATCGCCAACCCACTGGTGCCGCTGCGGCTCTTCGCACTCCGCAACGTGTCGGTCTCGCAGGTCGTCGGCGTGCTCTGGGCCGCGGCGATGTTCGCCTGGTTCTTCCTCGCCGCGATCTACCTCCAGAAGGTGCTGCACTACGACGCGCTCGACGTCGGCCTGGCGTTCATCCCGACCAGCGTCGTGATGGCCTACTGCTCGCTCCGGGTCTCCGACAAGCTGGTCATGCGTTTCGGCATCCGGCCGCCGCTCACGGTGGGCCTGTTGATGGCCGCGGCCAGCCTGGGCCTGTTCTCGCGGGCACCCGTGGACGGCAGCTTCGTGCTCGACGTACTGCCGTCGATGATCCTGCTCGGAGCCGGCGCGGGCATCGCCTTCAACCCCGTCCTGCTCGCCGCGATGGGCGACGTGGAGCCGCACGAGGCAGGACTCGCCTCCGGTGTCGTCAACACGTCGTTCATGATGGGCGGCGCACTCGGCCTGGCGGTGCTGGTCAGCATCTCCACGGCCCGCAACGAGAGCCTGCTCGCCGGCGGCGCGTCGAAGGTCGAGGCACTCAACGGCGGACTGCAGATGGCGTTCGCCGCCGGCGCCATCGCGGCCCTGCTGGCCGCGATCGTCGGTGGTGTGTTCCTCCGGCCCAAGCCCATGGCCGACATGTCGGATCCAGATGCTCTGGAGCCGGCCGCGGCCTAGCCGCAACGCCTGAGCGCCGCTACCGCTGGTCGGTCGACCACCGGTAGCGGCGCTCAGGCCGTCCGGCGTTGCCGTAGTTGAGGCGTACGACAGCACGGCCCTCGTCGACGAAGTACTCGAGGTAGCGGCGTGCACTGACTCGTGAGACGCCGACCCGCTCACCGCACTCGGTCGCGGACAGCTCTCCGGCCTCCTGCAGGGCGCTGCCGACCAGGTTGGCCGTCTCGTGGCTGAGTCCCTTCGGCAGCGGCAGGTCCGCAGGCTGTGCCGTGCCGAACACGCGATCGATCGACTCCTGGTCGGCCTCGCCCTTCTCCAGCAGGGCCAGCGTGTCGCGTACGCGCATGAGCCGGGCCGCGAGGTCGGGATACTCGAACGGCTTGACCAGGTACTGCATCGCGCCGCCGTGCAGCGCAGTGCGTACGACATCTGCGTCCCGGTCGGCCGTGACCATCACGACGCCCGCGACATTGCCCGACGCGCGCAGCGTCTGCAGGACGTCGAGGCCACTCATGTCGGGCAGGTGCACGTCGAGCAGGATCAGCTCGGGGCTCAGCTCGTCGACGAGCCGCAGTGCCTCCTCACCGTTGCGGGCGACGCCGACGACGGTGAACCCCGCCGTCTTCTCGACGAACCGGGCATGGATTCCGGCGACCATGAAGTCGTCGTCGACCACGAGCACCCCGATCACGAGGCGCCTCCGCTCAGCGGGAGCTCGACCCGGAACGTCGTGCCGTGCTCCTGCTCGACCGTGACGCGGCCCCCACGCTGCGTGCAGATCAGCTGCACGAGCGGCAGGCCGATACCCCGACCGCCCAGCACATCGGGCTTGGTCGAGAAGCCCCGGACGAAGATCGCGTCGCGCATCTCCCCGGGTATGCCCGGCCCGTTGTCGTGGACCTCGAGCACGAGACGGCCCCCATCGACGCGCATGTCGACGACGACTTCGGGAACCGGCTCGGACCGGCAAGCGTCGATCGCGTTGTCCACGAGGTTGCCGACGACCGTGGTGAGGTCCGCCGACTCCGCGGCAGTCAGCTCGGGCAGCAGGGCCTCCGGGCTCAGCGTCAGGGACACGCCGGCCTCGGCCGCGACGCTGGACTTGGCGATCAGCAGCGCCGCAACCGCGGGGTCGGCGATGCGACTGGTGACCTCGTCGGTGATCTCGGCGCGACGACGCGTCAAGGTGCCCACCAACGCGGTCACCTCGTCATACTCCTGGAGCTGTACGAGTCCCGAGATCGTGTGCAGCTGGTTGGCGAACTCGTGGGTCTGGGCGCGGAGGGTGTCGGTGATCGACAGGTTCGAGCTGAGCTGGCTCTGCATCGAGACGAGCTCGGTCCGGTCGCGCATGGTCGTGACGGTACCGATGCCCTCGCCGTGGCTCGACGCCGAGCGTTGGTTGAACACCAGCACCCGCTCGCCGACGAGGACCACGGCGTCCTGGCTTCCGCTCCCGGCGGTCAGCAGCTGGGAGACCTGCGGGTCGAGATCGAGGTCCGTGACCGGCCGGCCGACGACGTCGGGACCGAGGTTCAGCAGGGCCCGTGCGCTGTCGTTGACCATCGTCACCTTGCCGTCGGTGCCGACCGCGATGACCCCCTCGCGGATGCTGTGCAGGAGGGCCTCGCGGTGGTCCGCGAGCGTGGCGATCTCATGCGGCTCGAGGCCGCGCGTGCGCCGCTTGATGAGCCTGGCCAGGAGCAGGGATCCGGCGATTCCGAGCAGCGCGCCGACGCCGAGGAACAGTGCCAGGTCGGGCGCGGCGTTCGTGAGGCGATCCCAGGTCGACGGATAGCGCTGTTGGGCGATCGAGAGCCCGACGAGCTCGCCGTCGTCGTTGAGGATGGGTGCGTGCCCCGCCACGGCGTCGTGGCCCTTGTCGTCGACGTCGCCGACCCACCCACGCCCTTCGCGTACGCGACTGTCACCGAGGTCGATCCGCGAGCCCACCAGGCGAGGATCCGACGAGGACAGCACGACACCGTCGGGATCGGCGATCGTCACCTCGGTCGCACCCGAGAGGCTGAGCGCCCGGCTGATCGACGGCGCCAGGGCGCTGGCCGGTGTGGGGCTGTCGATCTCGGAGCGTACGACCGAGATGTTCGCGAGGTACTCCGCGACCGAGCGCATCTGCGACCCGCGCTCGCTGGCGAACGTCATGGTCGACTGGCGAACCGAGATCGCAGCCACGATCGCGAGGACGAGGGCGACAACGACCAGCTGCAGGGCGAGGAACTGCCCGGCGAGTGTCAGCCGATGCCGGCGCGGTGACCACAAAGAACACAACCTCCTTTGGTTCCGCAATAGT
>NZ_JAKFCB010000035.1:0-3750 GCF_036676885.1 Aeromicrobium sp. | reverse complement strand
CGCCTCGGCCTCGAGCTCGGCGTGCGGCACGACCTTGTTGACCATGCCCATGCGGTGCGCGTCGGCGGCGGAGTACTCGTCGCCGAGCAGGAAGATCTCGCGGGCGAACTTCTGGCCGACCTGGCGGGCGAGGTACGCCGAGCCGTAGCCGCCGTCGAACGAGCCGACGTCGGCGTCGGTCTGCTTGAACTTCGCGTGCTCCGCCGACGCGAGCGTGAGGTCCGCGACGACGTGCAGACTGTGCCCTCCGCCGGCGGCCCAGCCGGGGACCACGGCGATGACGATCTTGGGCATGAAGCGGATGAGCCGCTGCACCTCGAGGATGTGCAGCCGGGCGAGCTTGGCCTTGTCGACCGTATCGGCGGACTCACCCTCCGCGTACTGATAGCCGGCCTTGCCGCGGATGCGCTGGTCGCCGCCGGAGCAGAACGCCCAACCGCCGTCCTTGGGCGACGGCCCGTTGCCGGTGAGGAGTACGCAGCCGACGTCGGACGACTGGCGCGCGTGCTCGAGGACGCGGAGGAGCTCGTCGACCGTGCCCGGCCGGAACGCATTGCGTACCTCGGGCCGGTCGAACGCAATGCGTACGGTGCCGTGGTCGGCGGCGCGGTGGTAGGTGATGTCCTCGAGCTGCTCGAAGCCGGGGACCTCCCGCCAGGCGGAGGGGTCGAAGATCTCGGAGACGGTCATGACGGCGAGGGTATCGCGCAGGGACCTCTCGATATCGTCGTGGCATGCCCGAGAACGAGCTGACCACGATCCACGGCACCCCGGTCCTCGTCATGCCCGGCGACGGCGCACCCCTCGGCACCGTCGAGGCCGCGACCGACGTCATCGGCGATGCCGCGTGGGGCGAGGCCCAGATCGTCGTCATCCCGGTCGAGCGGCTGACGGATGACTTCTTCGAGCTCAGGACCGGGCTCGCCGGCGAGGTCACGCAGAAGTTCGTCAATTACCGCCTGCGGCTCGCGATCGTCGGCGACATCGAGTCGCGCGTCGCCGAGAGCGTCTCGCTGCGCGCCTGGGTCACCGAGTCGAACCGCGGCCGACAGCTGTGGTTCGTGCCCACCCTCGACGAGCTGGCAGACCGCCTCCAGGCCTGAGCCTCGCGTATGTGACATTGACAGTGGCGCATTTCAGATACCGACGGTATGTTGATCCGATGGACAACTTCACCGGCAAGGTCGCGCTCATCACCGGCGCGGCACGGGGCATCGGAGCCGGAGTCGCTCGCGGCTTCGTCGAGCGCGGAGGCAAGGTCGCCCTCGTGGGCCTGGAGCCCGAGCTGCTCACCGAGCTGTCCGACGAGCTCGGTGACTCCGCCGCGTGGTGGGAGGCCGACGTACGCGACTCGGCAGCCGTCGCCGCGGCGGTCAATGCGGCGGCCACGCACTTCGGCCGCATCGACTTCGTGCTCGCGAACGCCGGCATCGCTTCGTACGGCACCGTCCGGCAGATCGACGACGAAGCGTTCGAGCGGGTCGTCGACATCAACATCAACGGCGTCTTCCGCACGCTGAAGCACTCGACACCACACCTCGCCGCGACCAACGGGTACGCCCTCGTGGTCGCGTCGCTCGCGTCGTTCACCGCGCTCGCGGGCCTGGCGTCGTACAACGCCAGCAAGGCCGGGGCCGAGTCGCTCGCCCTGGCGTACAAGCAGGAGGTCGCGCATCTCGGCATCGGTGTCGGCATCTGCCACCCGTCGTGGATCGACACCGACATCGTGCGCAACGCGGAGAAGGACCTGCCCTCGTTCGCGGACATCCGCAAGAAGCTGCCCTACCCCGCCAACAGCACGACGAGCGTCGAGGAGTGCGTCGAGCTGATCCTGCAGGGCTTCGCCAAGCGCAAGAGCCGGGTGTACGTGCCCAAGGGTGTCCTGCTCGCCAACTGGAGCAAGGCGTTGACCAACTCGCCGCTGGCGTGGCCCATCCTCAGGCGCCTGGCTCGCACGTGCGTCCCCCAGATGGAGAAGGAGGTCGACGCCCTCGGCCGATTCCACCACTCCCACGTGCCGGAGACGAAGGCGAAGGACTGACGCCGCTGCGGTTTACCAGGAACCCGCACTCCTCCGGGCAAGCCGCACTCCTCCGGGCAAATTTGCCCGGGTGAAGTGGCGGTTTACCAGGTTCTCCTGGTAAACCGTCAGCGCGACTGGACTGACGCCGCCAGCGAGACCATGTGGCCGAGCCTGGCCAGCTCGGAGGCGAGGAACTCGGGACCGCCGTGGCGACCGACGACCACGACGAAGCCGTCGCCGCGGCGATCGCGGGCCGGCGACGCGGCCAGCACCGTCGAGTCCCACTCGGGAACCTCACGCAGGACCTTGGACTTGCGGATGCCGAGCCACGCCGATGCCTCGTCGACGAGCTTGGGCGCGGTGGCGGACTTCGCCATGATCTGCGCCTGGCCGTCGACCCGGTGCAGCGCCATCGCCCAGTCCGTACGGAACGTCGCCGGGATGACGTCGACGAGCTGCTCGATGGCCGTCGTCGGATCTTCCGTGAACCGCTCGACGGCCTCGAGATCCATGCTGAGGTTGGCGCCGGCGTTGTAGCGGGAGATCCAGTCGACCTTGACCCCGTCGAGCTGGTGGCACGCCGTGATCAGCGCGTCGGGCATGACCCGCGCCGGCAGCTCGAGCAGGACGTCATCGACGACCCGGCCGTCGGCACGGCGCTCCACGATCTCGATCGCCTCGATGTCGGCGCCGGCACCACCGAGCGCCGTCGCGAGGGCACCCAGCGAGCCGGGCACGTCAGGCAGCTCGACGCGCAGCAGGAAGGCCATATGACCATTGTCACCGGCGCACATTGCCGCGGCGTTACGCGGGTAGCGTGGTGGCGTGAATCCCTCAACTGTCCGCACTGTCTTTCGTACGATCGCCATCGCCGAGGCCCTCTCGTGGGCGCTTCTCCTGGCGGCGATGTTCTGCAAGTGGATCCTCGAGTCCGAGCCGTTCGGCCTGCACGAGGGCGGCGTGCCCGTCGCCGGGCCGATCCACGGCGGCATCTTCGTCCTGTACGTCGTCGCCAGCCTGGTTTCCGCGTACGTGTTCAAGTGGAACGCCAAGACGATCGTGCTCGCCCTGGCCGCCAGCATCCCGCCGTTCTTCACCTATTGGTTCGAGACCGTCGCGGACCGCAGGGGACTGCTCGCCAAGCCTCAGCTGGTCGGCGCGACCTCGGCGCCGTAGCGCTCGACGCAGAACTCCCGCAGCCGCGACGCCAGCTCGTCGAGCGTCGCGGCGGCGTGGTGGCCCGGCTCCCACGCGGCGAACAGCTCGATCCGCAAGGGGCCGTCCCGACCGACGATCTCCACCGGGTGCAACCCGAAGCGCGGGTCGTCCGACACCACGGCCACACCGCGACCCGCGGCGGCCAGTGCCTGCGCAACCTGTGGATTGCTGCAGTCGACGACCGGCCCCGGTGACACCCCGGCCCGCTCCATCGCGCGATCGAGGATCTGCCGGGGCTTGAACGCCGGCGTCAGGGCGAGGACCGTCTCGCCCGCGAGCTCCTTGAGGCGTACGGAGGCTCGGTCGTGCCACGCATGATCCGCTCGTACGTACGCCCACACCGGCAGCACCGCGAGGGCCGTGCCGGCCAGCCGCACCGGCGGGGGCACGGTGGCGATCGCGAGGTCGGCGCCATGCCGCAGCGCGTCGTACGCCTCGCGGGGATCCGATTCGATGACCGTCGGCATCGGGTCGTCGGGTCCGAGCGTGGCCAGGAACGGCGCGATCAC
>NZ_JAKFCB010000034.1:0-5695 GCF_036676885.1 Aeromicrobium sp. | reverse complement strand
CACGAAGCTGCACGTCACGCGTACGCCGGCGATGTCGGTGATCCGCTCGGCGATCGACTCGAACGTCGGCTCGCACTTCTTGCGGCCCATCTTCTCGACGATCGACTCGGGGTTCTTGAGCCGCGACGACACGTGCTCGATCGGGTTGGTGTCGTGCAGGTGGGCGAACTCGTCGCGCAGGATCGTCAGCTTGGTGACGATCTCCTCCATGCCGAACTTGTAGCGCATCATGAAGCGGGTGAAGTCCTGACGGAGCTGCTGCGCGTCCTGGGAGGCGAAGTCACCGTCGGCCCGCTCGATGAGTCGTCCGAGGTCCATCCGCGTCGGCGTCGGGTCCACGAGCCCACTGTAGGCAGATGAGCCGTGGGGCACCTGTGAGGGGGCCATGAATGCCGCACGGTGTCTCGTAGGTCCCCGGTGCAGGGATCAAGCAGCCGGCGGCACCGGGAGAGCCACGTTCTCGGTGCTGATGATCCGGCCGTCCTCGATGTACCTGATGGTCAACGTGTTGTAGCCGGCATCGCGGACGGTCACGTCGAAGAGGGGCGACGAATCCTCGCCGGTCCGTCCCTCGAACGCGACATCGGCCGCGGAGCCGTCGAGCCAGGTGAGCTTGATGTGTTCGCGGATCCGCCATCCCTCGCCGGATCCGGGGATCTGCTCGATGCCGCGTGCGACGAAGAACAGCCAGACGAAACCGTCCGCTCGCCCCGCCGGCAGCCGGGTCAGGGTGATGTCACCCCCGTACGACACGACGTGCTGGGTGATCATGCTTCCTCGACGACCTTCTTGGCCTTGCTCGGCTGGACGCGCTTGGGCTCTCCCGGCATTTTCGGATATTCCGGGGGATATGGCATCTCGACGGGATCGGCGTCCCACAGGTCGAGCAGCGGGCGGAGCGAGTGGTGCACCTCGTCGATCTCGGCCCAGGCGTCACCCTGCGAGGCGAGGCGATCGGGCACGGTGTGCAGCGTGAACACGCGAGGGTCGTCGAGCGTCGCCAGCTCGTCCCACGTCACCGGCGTCGAGACCGTGGCGCCCGGAGCGGGCCGCAGGCTGTAGGCCGAGGCGATCGTCCGGTCGCGACAGTTCTGGTTGAAGTCCACGAAGACGTTGTTCTCGCGCTCCTCCTTCCACCACGCGGTCGTGACCCCGTGCGTACGCCGCTCGAGCTCGCGGGCGAACGCGATCGCCGCGTGGCGGACGTCCGTGAACGTCCACTTCGGCTCGATGCGTACGTAGACGTGGATGCCGCGCTTGCCGCTGGTCTTGGGGAACGCCCGGATGCCGAGCTCGTCGAACAGCTCCCGCCCCACGCCCGCGATGCGTACGGCGTCGGCGAAGGTCGCGTCGCCGAACGGGTCGAGGTCGATGCGCAGCTCGTCGGGGCGGTCGTTGTCGTCGCGACGGGTGGGCCAGGGGTGGAACGTGATGGCACCCATGTGGGCGGCCCAGGCAGCCGTGGCGATCTCGGTCATGCAGATCTCGTCGGCGACACGGCCGGACGGGAACAGGATGCGGGTGCTCTCGACGTACGGAGGCGCGCCGCGCATCATCCGCTTCTGGTAGAACGCGTCGCCGTGGCTGTCAGCCCGCGTCGACATGACCATGCCCTCGCGTACGCCCTTGGGCCACCGCTCCAGCGCGACGGGTCGGTTGCGGAGGGCGCGCATGAGGCCGTCCTCGACCGAGACGTAGTACTCGGCGACCATCAGCTTGGACACCTCGGGTGAGAAGCCGGTCGCCTCGTAGATCACCCGGGTCGGACTCGAGACGCGGACCGTACGCCCGCCGGCCTCGATCTCGACCGCATCGCTCGCCATGAACTCACTCTAGGGGCGGGTGCCACCCGTTCCAGGCTCGACGCTCGGACGAGCGGCGGCCGCCGCTGTCCACAGATCGGTTCGATACGGTCCGATGTGCACACCTCTCCCATGGGGGACCGCCATGCGACGGCCGAGTGGCAAGGATGGGTGAATGGGAACGAACAGCCGAAAGCGTCGCGAGGCCCGTCGACGGGCGCAGGGCGCCACGCGGCACACGACCCGCTCGACAGACCGCACCGGCACGCCATTCGGCGCGCCGGTCACCCAGGCTGAGCTGATCGAGCTGATCGCGATGGCCACTCGGTACGCTGTCGCGTCGCCGAGGGCCGCCGCCCCTCGCATCAGACAGCTCAACACGCTGGGGGCCGTTGCCGACATGCCGCAGCTCGATCCGGCGCGCCTGGTGGTCGACGAAGTCTTGTCGCGCATCGCCCAGTCGTGGGAGTACGGCTGGCAGCCCGAGGACCTGGTGCACGCCGTCCGGCGTCGTACGTCCGCGTCAGTCGCAGCTTGGGTCTCCCGGGCGGTCCTCATCGAGGCCGACCGGTCCCATGCGGCGGAGCACGCGCCTGCGGCCTGGGGGATCCAGCTCCGCCTGCTGGCGTCCCGCCACGACCACGCAGGCGGGTCAGCCGATCTGCTGAGTCCCGGCGGTCGTGCCTCAGAAGCTGACTGGGTCCTCGCCCTGGTTGCGCTCGGCTTCCTGCACGACCTGCCGCGCTCCCAGCTGCTGACCCCGCCGCCATCCCAGTGGGGACGCGCTCGGCCGCCGAAGTCAGCGCCCACGAGTGAGGGGCACGCCAAGACGATCGCACGCGTCCGCGCCCTCCTGGCCAAGGCGGAGTCGACCGAGTTCGCTCCCGAGGCCGAGATGTTCACCGCCAAGGCGCAGGACATCATGACCCGGCATGCGATCGACGAGGCGCTGCTGGCCGACGAGGCGGGGGAGTCTGTCGACGTGCAGGGCATCCGGGTGCTGATCGACCATCCCTATGCGCTGGAGAAGGCCCACCTGCTCGATGTGGTCGCACGAGCCAACCGGACTCGGGCCGTCTGGAACGACTTCGCCTCGTCCATGACCCTCCTGGGGGTGCCCACCGATCTCGAACAGGTCGAGATGCTGTTCACCTCGACCCTGGTGCAGGCCACGAGGGCGATGACGCAAGCGGGGCAGCGGGCCAGGCCCAGCGCCGGTGAGCGATCGGCCTCGTTCCGCAAGGCATTCCTCAGTGCCTACGCCACCCGGATCGGGGAGCGGCTCGCCGCCTCGTCCGCCGAGGCGAGGGCAACCTACAGCGCCGATCTGGTCCCGGTCTTCCAGCGCCAGGCCGACGCCATCGACACCGAGTTCGAACGGCTCTTCCCGCATGTCACGACCGGATCTCGCCGCGCGATGTTCGACGCCCGCGGGTGGGACGCGGGCACGCAGGCCGCCGACGCCGCGGTGCTCCCATCCGGGGCCATCGGGGATTGACGGTGTGACGGCGATCGCCGCAAGCAGCCCCTGAACGTCAGTTGACGTCGATCTCCCGGGCCCCGGTCATCGCCAGCAGCTCGTCGTACGTCGTCGAGAACACCGCGGCGGGATGCCCGGCAGCCGCCCAGATCTCGTCGTACGCCCTGAGCGCCGGGTCGAGGAACGTCGGGATCGGCTGCGGGTGAGCGATGGGGGACACGCCGCCGATGACCTGTCCGGTGTGCGCCCGTACGAACTCCGGCTCGGCACGCTTGAGGGCGATCACGTCGATCGAGGCCGCGACCTTCGCGGTGTCGACCCGGTGCGCCCCGGAGGTCAGGACCAGCACCGGCTCCGCCTCGCCGGCCGCGGTCGTCGCGGCGAAGAGCAGGCTGTTGGCGATCGCGCCGACCTCGCAGCCGAGCGCTTCGGCGGCCAGCGCTGCAGTGTGCACCGAATCGGGGAGGACGACGATCCGGCCGACGCCGCCGCGACTCGTCAGCTCCGCGCGGAAGCGGGAGATCGAGGGATGTTCACTCATATCACGCAACGTATCGGAGTCGCGGCTACGGGTTAGGTTCACCTTCGTTGTATCGGCTTGGTGAATAAAGGCACACTTGTCTTGTGAAATACACCGGTTCGGACGACGCGTCGTTGGTTGACGACGCTCCGACCCGTGAGCGTGTCGCCACCACGATCCTCCAGAACGGCCCGTCGACCGCGGCTGACCTCGCGGTCCAGCTGCACCTGACGCCGGCCGCCGTACGCCGTCACCTCGACCAGCTCCTGGCCGACGGCGTCCTCGAGGCGCGCGACCAGCGGATCACCGGCCACCGTGGACGTGGCCGTCCCGCCAAGGTCTTCGTCATCACGGACTCCGGCCGCGACCACTTCGCCCACCAGTACGACGTGCTGGCCGCCGGAGCGCTGCGCTACCTCGCCGAGACCGGGGGAGACGACGCCGTCATGCAGTTCGCCCGCCACCGGCTGACGGATCTCGAGGACCGCTACCGCCCGCTCCTGGCGATGGCCGAGCCCGACGAGCGCCCGAAGGTGCTCGCCGAGGCGCTCAGCGCGGACGGCTACGCCGCGTCCGTCGGCTCCACCCCCGCCGGCACGCAGATGTGCCAGCACCACTGCCCGGTCGCCCACGTGGCCGAGGAGTTCCCCCAGATGTGCGAGGCCGAGACCGAGATGTTCGCGCGTCTCCTCGGCACCCATGTGCAGCGGCTCGCCACGATCGCCCATGGCGACGGTGTCTGCACGACCCACCTGCCCAAGACCACAACAGCAGAGAGGTTGCCCTCATGACGACCACGTCAGAGACCAACGCACCCAATGCCATCGAACAGGCCAACCCGGGCCTCAAGGATGTCGGCCGCTACGAGTTCGGCTGGTCCGACAAGAACGACGCCGGCGCGACGTCGAAGCGCGGCCTGAGCGAAGACGTCGTGCGCAACATCTCCGCGCTCAAGTCCGAGCCGCAGTGGATGCTCGACCTGCGCCTCAAGGGTCTCAAGCTGTTCGGCCGCAAGCCCATGCCGACCTGGGGCGCCGACCTCGATGGCATCGACTTCGACAACATCAAGTACTTCGTGCGGTCCACTGAGAAGCAGGCCGCCACCTGGGACGACCTGCCCGAGGACATCAAGAACACGTACGACCGCCTGGGCATCCCCGAGGCCGAGAAGCAGCGCCTCGTGTCCGGCGTCGCCGCCCAGTACGAGTCCGAGGTCGTCTACCACTCGATCCGTGAGGACCTCGAGGAGCAGGGCGTCCTGTTCCTCGACACCGACACGGCGCTCAAGGAGCACCCGGAGCTGTTCAAGGAGTACTTCGCGACGATCATCCCGGTCGGCGACAACAAGTTCTCCGCGCTCAACTCCGCGGTCTGGTCCGGCGGCTCGTTCATCTACGTGCCCAAGGGCGTCCACGTCGACATCCCGCTGCAGGCCTACTTCCGCATCAACACCGAGAACATGGGCCAGTTCGAGCGCACGCTGATCATCGCCGACGAGGGCTCCTACGTTCACTACGTCGAGGGCTGCACGGCGCCGATCTACTCCAGCGACTCGCTGCACTCCGCGGTCGTCGAGATCATCGTCAAGAAGGGCGCCCGCGTCCGCTACACGACGATCCAGAACTGGTCCAACAACGTCTACAACCTGGTGACCAAGCGCGCCGTCTGCGAAGAGGGCGCCACGATGGAGTGGGTCGACGGCAACATCGGCTCCAAGGTCACGATGAAGTACCCCGCGGTCTACCTCATGGGCGAGCACGCGCGTGGCGAGACGCTGTCGATCGCCTTCGCCGGCGAGGGCCAGCACCAGGACGCCGGCGCCAAGATGGTCCACGCCGCGCCCAACACGTCGAGCTCGATCCTGAGCAAGTCGGTCGCCCGTGGCGGTGGACG
>NZ_JAKFCB010000033.1:0-9671 GCF_036676885.1 Aeromicrobium sp. | reverse complement strand
CTCGATCGCGGACCGCGAGAAGGTCACCCGGCACGACGTCAAGGCCCGCATCGAGGAGTTCGCGGCCCTCGCCGGCACCGAGCACATCCACAAGGGCATGACGTCGCGCGACCTGACCGAGAATGTCGAGCAGCTGCAGATCAAGGCTTCGCTCGAGCTGATGCGCGACCGCGCGATCGCCGCGCTCGGCCGGCTCGGGCGGCTCGCGACCGAGCACGCCGAGCTCGTCATGGCGGGCCGCAGCCACAACGTCGCGGCCCAGGCGACGACCCTCGGCAAGCGGTTCGCCACCGTCGCCGACGAGCTGATGGTCGCGATCGAGCGGCTCGACGACCTGATCGTCCGCTACCCGCTGCGCGGCATCAAGGGCCCGGTCGGCACGAGCCAGGACCAGCTCGACCTGCTCGGCGGCGACGAGGACCGGCTCGCCGAGCTCGAGCAGCGCGTCGCCCGCCACCTCGGCTTCGACAAGGTGCTCACGAGCGTCGGCCAGGTCTACCCGCGATCGCTCGACTACGACGTCGTCACGGCCCTCGTCCAGCTCGTCGCGGCGCCGTCCAACCTCGCGACGACGATCCGCCTGATGGCGGGCAACGAGACCGTCACCGAGGGCTTCCGCCCCGGCCAGGTCGGCTCCAGCGCGATGCCGCACAAGATGAACACCCGGTCGTGCGAGCGGGTCAACGGGCTCGCGGTCATCCTGCGCGGGTACGCCTCGATGGTCGGAGAGCTCGCCGGCGACCAGTGGAACGAGGGCGATGTGTCGTGCTCGGTCGTCCGCCGCGTCGCGCTGCCGGATGCGTTCTACGCCGCCGACGGGCTGTTCGAGACGTTCCTGACGGTGCTCGACGAGTTCGGCGTGTTCCCGGCGGTCATCCAGCGCGAGCTCGATCGCTACCTGCCGTTCCTCGCGACGACCAAGGTCCTCATGGCATCCGTACGCAACGGCCACGGCCGCGAGACCGCCTACGACGCGGTCAAGCAGCACGCCGTCGCGGTCGCGCTCGAGATGCGTGAGAAGGGCGCTGCCGAGAACGACCTGTTCGCCCGGCTCGCCGCCGACGAGCGCCTCGGCCTGTCCGAGGCCGACCTCGCGACCCTCGTCGCCTCGCCGATCGACTTCACGGGTGCCGCGGTGAGCCAGGTGCGCGCCGTCGTCGCCCGCATCGAGCAGATTCTCGCGGCGAACCCGCACGCAGCGGCCTACACTCCAGGATCAATCCTGTAGCTTCCCGATTCTCCAGGGGGACCACGATGGGCTTCCTCGGCGATCTCGTCATGACGCCGCTGTACTACGTCGTCTCGGCGTGCCTGCTGGCGTGGCGCGAGATCTGGGAGTCGCCCATCCCGGACGACGCTGGGTGGCAGTGGGCCCTGGCGATCGTCGGGATGACCGTCACGATCCGCGTGCTGATGGTGCCGCTGTACGTCCGGCAGGTCGGGGTGCGCCGGGAGATGCGACAGCTGGAGCCGAGGTTCAGGGACCTCTTCGTGGAGTACGGGCACGACCGCGCCCGCCTCATGCAGGAGCAGCGCAAGCTCTGGAGGGCCACGGGTGCGAATCCATTGCTCTCGAGCCTGCCGCTCGTCCTGCTGGGCCTGGTCCTCTTCGCGCTCTTCCGGATCGTCGACGCGGCGGCGTCGTACACGCCGAGCGATGGCGCGTTCGAACGAGGATTGATCACCGAGTCGCAGGCACAGTCCTTGGCCGGCGCCGACGTCCTCGGCGCCAAGATCGCCGACACGGTCCTCGACGGCTCGAGTTCGGAGTCGACGGTCGTGGGCCTCGCATTGATCGTGGTCATGTGCGTCACGCAGGTGATCGCCCAGCGCCAGCAGAGGGCCGAGCTGCCGCCGGCGCTGTCGGAGCAGGTCGCGAACCAGCAGCGGTTCTTTGTCTTCGCGCTCCCTGCCCTGCTCGCCGCGATCGGCCTGGTCCTTCCGCTCGGCGTCCTCATCTTCTGGACGACGTCGAAGGTGTGGACCGTGGGCCAGAATCGCCTCCTGCGCGACGACCCTGGTCCCGCGACCGCCTAGCTCTCGACATCATCTGCCCATCATGCGGTGGCCCGGAGAGGCGGCGCCGGTGCGCCACTAGGCTGACCCTGTGCCACTTGAGATCCCCGGAGCCCGCCACCTGCACTCGGGCAAGGTGCGTGACCTGTACGAGGTCGAGGACGGCAACCTGCTGATGGTCGCGTCCGACCGCATCTCGGCCTACGACTTCCTGCTGACGCCGGGCATCCCCGACAAGGGCGAGATCCTCACCCGCATGTCGCTGTGGTGGTTCGACCAGCTCAGCGACATCGTGCCCAACCACGTCGTCTCGACGGCGGTTCCCGAGCGCGTACGCGGCCGGGCGCTGATCGTGGAGAAGCTCGAGATGTTCCCGGTCGAGTGCGTCGCGCGCGGCTACCTCACCGGCTCCGGCCTGATCGACTACAACGCGACCGGTGAGGTGTGCGGTGTCCCGCTGCCGGCTGGACTCGTCGACGCGTCGAGGCTGCCCGAGCCGATCTTCACGCCGGCGACCAAGGCCGAGATGGGCGAGCACGACGAGAACGTGTCGTTCGAGCAGATCACCGAGACGATCGGCGCCGAGAGTGCTGCGGCGCTCCGCGACCTGACGCTGAAGGTCTACGCGCGCGCCGAGCAGATCGCCCGCGAGCGCGGCATCATCCTCGCCGACACCAAGCTCGAGTTCGGCGCCCGGCCCGACGGCACGATCGTCCTCGCCGACGAGGTGCTCACGCCTGACTCCTCACGGTTCTGGCCGGCCGACTCGTGGCAGCCCGGCCGGGCCCAGCCGTCGTACGACAAGCAGTTCGTGCGCGACTGGCTGACCTCGCCCGAGAGCGGCTGGGACCGCGCGAGCAACCGGCAACCACCCGCGCTGCCTGCCGAGATCGTCGAGAAGACGCGTGAGCGCTACGTGCAGGCCTACGAACAGCTGACCGGCGAGACGTTCTGATCGGACGCTCGCCCACCCTCCAGATACTGCGGGTATGGTGAGAGGCCCGTCACACCTGGAGGAGTCACCGTGGCCAATCTCGCCGCCTTGCTGGAGCAGTCGACCGAGAAGTATCCCGACCGTACGGCGATCGTCTTCGGCGACACCCGGTTGACGTATGCGCAGGTCAACGGTGCTGCGAACCAAGTGGCGAACCTGCTGGTGTCGCGCGGCATCCAGCCCGGTGACAAGGTCGCGCTGTCGTGTCCCAACCTGCCGTACTTCACGATCATCTACTTCGGCATCCTCAAGGCCGGCGCGACCGTCGTCCCGTTGAACGTGCTGTTGAAGGGCCGCGAGGTGGCCTATCACCTGGCCGACTCGGACGCCAAGGCGTACTTCGCGTTCGAGGGCACGCCTGACCTGCCGATCGGCGATGCCGCCTGGGAGGGGTTCCAGGCCACGGAGTCGTGCACCGAGTTCTTCCTGATCAAGCTCGACTCCAAGCAGCCCGAGCCGATGGAGCCGCCGGAGTTCTACGGCCCGTTGGTCGCGCAGCAGCCGCCGACGTTCGAGACGGTCGAGCGCGACGACGACGACACCGCGGTGATCCTCTACACGTCGGGCACGACGGGACAGCCCAAGGGTGCGGAGCTGCGGCACCGCAACATGCGCGACAACGCGCTGGCCAGCAAGGACCTGTTCGACGCAGACGAGGCCAACCCTGACACCTACCTGTGCGTGCTGCCGCTGTTCCACTCGTTCGGGCAGACCGTGATCCAGAACGGTTCGGCCGCGTTCGGTGGCACCGTGGTGATGCTGCCGCGGTTCGAGGCCGAGTCGGCGCTGCGCCTCATGCTGGCCAACAAGGTGACGTTCTTCGCGGGTGTGCCGACGATGTACTGGGGCCTGCTCGGCGCGCTCGACGACAGCGTCGACGTGGAGGCGCTCGCGGCGAACCTGCGCGTCGCCGCAGCCGGCGGCTCTGCCCTGCCGGTCGACATCCACCGGCAGTTCAAGGAGCGTTTCGGCGTGACGATCCTGGAGGGCTACGGCTTGTCGGAGACCTCGCCGGTGGCGTCGTTCGCGGTCTTCGGCGAGGAGCCGCGGGTCGGCTCGATCGGCGTGCCGATCCCGGGCGTCGAGATGAAGCTCATCAACGACGACTGGTCGGACGTACCTGACAGCCCGGACGCGATCGGGGAGATCGCGATCAAGGGTCACAACGTCATGAAGGGCTACTACAACCGGCCCGAAGCGACAGCCGAGGCGATCCGCGACGGCTGGTTCCGGTCCGGTGACCTGGCCAAGAAGGACGAGGACGGCTTCTACTACATCGTCGACCGGTCCAAGGACATGATCATCCGCGGCGGCTACAACGTCTATCCGCGCGAGATCGAGGAAGTCCTCATGGAGCACCCGGCGGTGTCACTGGTCGCGGTGATCGGCGTCCCCGATGAGTCCCACGGTGAGGAGATCAAGGCCGTCGTCGTCAAGAACAAGGACCACGACGACGTCTCCGAGGCCGACCTGATTGCGTGGGGCAAGGAGCAGTTCGCGGCCTACAAGTACCCGCGGATCGTCGAGTTCGTCGACGCCCTGCCGATGACCTCGACCGGGAAGATCCTCAAGCGCGAGCTGTCGTGAACGCGGGTTCGAGGACCCGCGAGGCACCGATAGACTGAGGCCACCGACCACTCAAGGAGCGTCCGTGGCCCGCGTCATCGTCGATGTCATGCCCAAACCCGAGATCCTCGACCCGCAGGGCAAGGCCGTCCACGGCGCGCTCCCGCGGCTCGGCTACCACGCCGTGACCGACGTGCGTCAGGGCAAGCGGTTCGAGCTCGAGGTCGAGGTGGTCGACGAGGCCACGCTCGCCGAGGTCCACGCCCTCGCCGGCACGCTGCTGTCGAACCCGGTGATCGAGGACTACTCCGTACGAGTTGATTCATGAAGATCGGCGTCGTCACTTTCCCCGGTTCTCTCGACGACGTCGACGCGCAGCGCGCCGTACGCATCGCAGGTGGTGAGCCGGTCGCCCTGTGGCACGGTGACCACGACCTCAAGGGCGTCGACGCGGTGATCCTGCCGGGCGGCTTCTCGTACGGCGACTACCTCCGCGCCGGCGCCATCGCGCGCTTCGCGCCGGTCATGACCGATGTCATCTCGGCAGCCGAGGGCGGCATGCCGGTACTCGGCATCTGCAACGGCTTCCAGATCCTGTGCGAGTCGCACCTGTTGCCCGGTGCCCTGATCCGCAACGACCACCGCACCTTCATCTGCCGCGACCAGACGCTCAAGGTCGAGAACGCGTCGACCGCGTGGACGTCTGACCTGTCGGTCGGCGACGAGATCGTCATCCCGCTCAAGAACGGCGAGGGCGGCTTCGTCGCCGATGACGAGACGCTCGACCGCCTCGAGGGTGAGGGCCAGGTCGTCTTCCGTTACGTAGACGTCAACCCCAACGGCTCGCTCCGCGACATCGCCGGCATCACCAACGCACGCGGCAACGTCGTCGGCCTCATGCCGCACCCCGAGCACGCCGTCGAGGACCTCACGGGCCCCGGCACCGACGGCCTCGCCCTTTTCACCTCGGCGCTGGCCACCCTCACCTCCGCCTGACCCAAGCCCCGCGGGAGGTGCCGTCACTCCCAGCGGGGAGCGGGCTGAACGGCTCGTACGTCTGGCGTTCGACCGCTTCATCATCGAGCCCGAGGACGCGTGACCGCCAGCCCATCGCTTGCCGCACCTTCCGGGGCGTACGCCAGACTGGGCACGTGGACGAGATGACCCGCCTTCGCGAGTCGGTCGTCGTATGGGCGGCCGGCGGGAACGGCGCTGCCGCTGCCGGCGACCTGGCCAAGGAGCTGGCGCCGGCTGTCGGGCTCCGCACGGTCGTGCTGGTCGAGGGCGTCAGCGACCTGGCGGCTCTGGAGCGCCTGGCCGTACGCCGTGGCCGCGACCTCGACGCGGACGGGATCTGCGTCGTGCCGCTCGGCGGTGCCACGAGCATCGGGCGGTTCCTCGACCTGGTCGGCCCGAAGGGCCTCGGGGTCACGATCGCAGGCCTGTGCGACAGGGCCGAGCAGAGGTTCTTCCAGCGGGCGCTGGACCGGGCCGGGCTGGGGGTCGACGGCTTCTTCGTGTGCGATCCCGACCTCGAGGGCGAGCTCATCCGAGCCCTCGGCGTGGCAGCCGTCGAAGCCGTCATCGAGCTCGAGGGCGAGACCCGGGCGTACGACATCTTCCGCCAGCAGCCGGCCCAGCGGGATCGCTCGGACGAACGCCGACTCCACCGGTTCATGGGCACGCACGGCGGCCGGAAGGAGCAGTACGGCCGGGCCCTCGTCGATGCCCTGGACCTCGACCGCGTCCCGAAGCCGCTCGACGACCTGCTCGCGGGGCTCTGACCACCAGCGGCAAGAATGTCCGCATGGATCTTCCCCTCGCCTGGTCGCTCGTGCTCATCGTCACCGCGGTCTGGAACTTCGTCATCTGGCCGCCGTTCCTCAAGCGCGTACGCAAGGACGAGCGCTCCCGCGACGCCGCCGGCAATGCCACGACGTTCCTGCGCGTGCACACGATCCTCATCGCGATCTCGCTCGCGCTGGCCGTCGCAGTCGGCGTGCTCGGAATTGTCACGCTGTTCTGAGCGTTGACCCCGCCATGACCCACCAGGTGACCCACAACGTCGACGAGAACCGCTACGAGATCCACGTCGACGGCATCCTCGCCGGCTTCACGCAGGCATTCGAGAAGGGGGACGTCGTGACGTTCCCCCACACCAAGGTCTTCGAGCAGTTCGAGGGCCAGGGCCTGGCATCGGAGCTGGTGGCCGGCGCGCTCGACGACATCCGGGTGCGCGGCAAGTTGATCGTGGCGACCTGCCCCTACGTCGCCCGGTTCGTCGACCAGCACCCCGACTACAAGGACCTGTTGGCGTGACGACGGGCACATCGCAGGATTCGTTGGGCACGGCAACCGACTGCTAGAATGTGAATACGTGAACGCGCCAGTCCGGCGCTGTTCCGGCCCGACGAAGTAGCGCGAATCCGCGCGAAATGGATATCGGGCATTCTTTCCCGAATCGTCTGTGAGTTCTTTGAATCAGCCTGAAGGCAGCTCTGTGCTGCCCACCTTTTCCACCCTCGACCTCCCCGCCTCGCTGGTATCCGCGTTGGCTCGCCAGGAGATCGTCAACCCCAGTCCAGTCCAGTCCGCGGTGATCCCCGATGCGCTCGCGGGTCGCCACGTACTGGGCCGCGCTCGTACCGGCTCCGGCAAGACCCTGGCCTTCGGCCTCCCGGTCCTCGTCCGGCTCGCCGGGCGCACGAGCCGTCCCAAGGCCCCTCGCGGCCTGATCCTGCTCCCGACCCGTGAGCTGGCGACCCAGGTGCGTACGGCCATGGAGCCGCTCGCGCAGAAGATGGGCCTCCGCCTGACCACGGTCTACGGCGGCGTGCCGATCAACAAGCAGATCAGCACCCTCCGCAACGGCGTCGACATCGTCATCGCGACGCCCGGCCGCCTGACCGACCTGCTCGACCGTCGCTGCATGACGCTCGACGACATCGAGATCACGGTCCTCGACGAGGCCGACCACCTGTGCGACCTCGGCTTCTACAAGCCGATCGACGCGCTGTTGACCAAGACGCCCGAGTCGAGCCAGCGGCTGCTGCTGTCGGCGACGCTCGACGGCGACGTCAACAAGCTCGTCAAGCGCCACCTGCCCAAGCACGTCCTCCACGAGGTCGACTCCGCCGAGAGCGCGGTCGACACGATGGAGCACCACGTGCTCGTCAGTGCTGCGACCGAGAAGTCCAAGGCCGCGTTCGACCTGCTCCGCGCCAACCCGCGCAGCATCGTCTTCACGCGTACGCGTCGCGGAGCCATGCGCCTCGCCCGCCAGCTGACGCAGAACGGCATCGAGGCCGTCGACATGCACGGTGACCTCTCGCAGCGTCACCGCGAGCGCAACCTCGAGGCGTTCAGCAGCGGTCGCGCCAGCGTCATCGTCGCCACGGATGTCGCCGCGCGCGGCATCCACGTCGACCGCATCGGCCTGGTCGTCCACTACGACGCGCCGGCCGAGCACAAGGCATACCAGCACCGTTCGGGCCGCACGGCTCGCGCCGGTGAGTCCGGATCCGTCGTCACGATGACGACGCCCGAGGCGCTGCGCGATGTCATCCAGCTGCAGAACAAGGCCGGTGTCACGGCGCGTCACCACGACGCGCGCACGGCGCCGTCGCCGATGACTGCCGAGGCGCTCTCCGGAGCCGGCACCGAGGCGCCGCACGCCTCGTCCGTACGCCAGGGTGCCCGCAGCTCGGGCAACGGCGGCGGTCAGAACCGTGGCGGAGGGCGCCCCCAGGGTGGCTTCCGTGGCAACGGTGGCGGACGCCCCCAGGGTGGCGGAGGCAACCGTGGCGGTGGCGGCGGCCGTCGTCGCAGCGGTGGCGGATCCGGCGGATCCACCCGCGTCTACTCGTCCTCCTAGAGGCTCGTACGACTGAAGCGGCGTCATCCCCGGTCACGCACCGGGGGTGGCGCCGTTCGTCATGGGTGGGGAAGGAGCCCGGTCTGCCTAGTCTGTGACCGTGAACATCCTGAGCCAGGCGCCGGAGCTGATGTCGTCGACGGAGCGAGTCGTCCTGCTCGACGTGCGGTGGAAGCTCGGCGGTCCTCCGGGGCGTGAGGAATACCTCGCCGGCCACATCCCGGGCGCGGTGTTCGTCGAGCTCGAGGCAGAGCTCTCAGCGCTCGGCGAGCCGCAGGACGGCCGCCACCCGCTGCCCTCGGTCGAGTCGCTCCAGGCTGCGGCCCGGCGGTGGGGCATCCGCGACGGTGACGGGGTGGTCGCGTACGACGACAACGGCGGCCTGGCCGCGGCGCGTGCGTGGTGGCTGCTCCGCTGGGCCGGGTTCGACGACGTACGCCTGCTCGATGGCGGGCTCGCCGCATGGGTCGCGGCCGGCGGTGTGCTCGAAACGGATGACGTGGTGCCCGAGCCGGGCGACGTGACGCTCGAGGGTGGGCGCCTTGAGACGATCGATGTCGATGGCGCCGCGGCCTACGCGGGTGTGCTGCTCGACGCCCGAGCGGCCGAGCGCTATGCCGGTGAGGTCGAGCCGATCGACCCCAAGGCCGGGCACATCCCCGGCGCGGTCAGTGCGCCGACGACGGACAACCTCGCCGACGACGGCCGCTTCCTGCCGGCGACCGAGCTGCGCCGCCGGTTCGAGGCACTCGGCGTACGCGATGGCGGCGAGGTCGCGGCCTACTGCGGATCCGGCGTCACCGCGGCGCACGAGGTCGCGGCGCTCGCGATCGCCGGCTTCGACGCGGCGCTCTATCCCGGTTCGTGGTCGCAGTGGAGCAACCTCGACGACCGACCCGTCGCCACCGGGGCGGCACCCTGAAACCGACGCGGTGGGCTGCCGCTGTCAGGTGATGCGGGGCACCATGGAGGTGTGAGATCAGCTCTCGCCACAGGGGCCCTCGCCGTCGCTCTCGTTGCCACCGGGTGCACGGACGATGACGGTCGCGCCGAGCCTCGCCCGTCGCGTTCGACGACGAGCGCCACACCGAAGCCGAGCCCGACGCCCAGCCCGACGCCGACGTACGACAGCCGGTCGCTCCCGGCGATGTTCGACGACGAGGTCACCGGGGGAGACCTCCGCCGGGTCGGTCGGCGTCAGGATTTCGGTGCGTACACGCG
>NZ_JAKFCB010000032.1:0-3229 GCF_036676885.1 Aeromicrobium sp. | reverse complement strand
CGGCGCCGGCAAGCGCCTGCCGATCCCCGGCCTGCCCGGCTTCGACACGCTCGGCACGCTCAAGCTGCTGCGCCACAGCGGCCACGACCACTCGTGGTTCGTGCTGACCCAGGCGATCATCGAAAAAGAATTCGCCCTCTCCGGCCAGGAGCAGAACCCCGACCTGACCGGCAAGAGCGTGCGCGAGCTGGTCAAGCAGCGGCTCGCCAAGGGCGCCACCGGGCCGGTCGAGGCGTTCAAGTCCCACGGCGAGGACTTCATCGTCGCCGAGACGATCGAGGAGCTCGTCGCCGGCATGAACGCCCTGACACCCGACGCTCCCGTCGACGTCGAGGACGTACGCCGACAGATCACCGAGCGCGACCGCGAGCTCGACAACGCGTTCACCAAGGACCTGCAGATCGCGGCCCTCAAGCAGGCGCGCAGCTATCGCGGCGACAAGCTCATCCGCGTCGCGTCGCCGCACAAGATCCTCGACCCCAAGAAGGGGCCGCTGATCGCCGTACGGCTGCACGTCCTGACCCGCAAGTCGCTCGGCGGCCTCGAGACCAACCTCGACTCGCAGGTGATCGGCGCCGACGGCTCACCGCTCGACGGGCTGTATGCCGCCGGCGAGGTCGCGGGCTTCGGTGGCGGCGGGGTGCACGGCTACAACAGCCTCGAGGGCACGTTCCTCGGCGGCTGCATCTTCAGCGGCCGGGCCGCCGGACGGGCCGCCGCGAAGCAGACGGCCTGACCTCCGGCGTACGTTTGGACGCATGGACACCGCCCCCCTGCTGGAGCTCAACGACGGACGACAGATGCCGGTCCTCGGCTTCGGGACGTACTCGATCAAGGACCCCCAGATCTTCGTCGAGGCGATCGACACCGGCTACCGCCTGCTCGACACCGCGACGCGTTACGAGAACGAGACCGAGGTGGGCCGCGGCATCGCCGACTCACCGGTGTCCCGCGACGAGCTGTTCATCACGACCAAGCTGCCCGGCAACGCGCACGGGTCACAGGGTCCGCGGATCGAGCTGACCGCCTCGCTCGAGCGCCTCGGGATCGACCACGTCGACCTCTACCTGATCCACTGGCCGCTCCCCCGCGTCGACAAGTACGTCGAGACGTGGCAGGCCATGATCGAGCTCCGCGACGAAGGGCTGGCCCGGTCGATCGGCGTCTCCAACTTCCTCCCCGAACACCTCGACCGGCTGGTCGCCGAGACCGGCGTGACCCCCGCGGTCAACCAGGTGGAGCTGCACCCCTACTTCCCGCAGGCCGAGCAGCGCGCCGCCGACGAGGGCTATGACATCGTCACGCAGAGCTGGACGCCGCTCGGCCGCGGCAGCGACCTGCTCGACAACCCCGTGCTCACGGAGATCGGCGCCAAGCACGGCAAGTCGCCGGCGCAGGTCGTGCTGCGCTGGCACACGCAGATCGGCGCCGCCCCGATCCCGAAGTCGGCCACGCCCGAGCGGTTCCGCAGCAACCTCGCGATCTTCGACTTCGAGCTCGATCAGGACGACCTCGACCGGATCGCGACGCTCGACACCGGCCAGCGCATCGGCGGCGACCCGCGTACGCACGAGGAGTTCTAGGCGCGGAGCCGCTAGGTTTCCTGCATGACCGCTCTCGCGCTGATCTTCGCCGGCATCGCCGCCCTGCTGCACGTGCTGTTCTTCAAGCTGGAGTCCCTCGACTGGCGCAAGCCCAAGACCTGGAAGACATTCGGGCTGGCGTCGCAGGCCGATGCCGACACGACCGCCTCCCTGGCGTTCAACCAGGGCTTCTACAACCTCTTCCTCGCGATCGGCACCGCCGTCGGCATCGGCCTCGTCGCGCTCACCGACGACCGCGACACGATCGGCTGGACCCTGATCGTCTTCGCCTGCGGCAGCATGCTCGCCGCCGCGATCGTCCTGATCTCCAGCGGCGGCAAGGGGTATGCCCGCGCGGCCGCGATCCAGGGCGTACCTGCCCTTCTCGCCGTCGCCACCAGCCTCGTCGCCGCCAGCTGACACGCGCGCTGAACCGTCGGCGTCGCCGACTAGGGTGAAGCCCGTGCTTCGTATCGCCACCGTCAACGTCAACGGCATCCGCGCCGCCCACAACAAGACCCGAGGTCAGACCCTCGGATTCGGCGACTGGCTCGCCGATCGGGGCGCCGACATCGTGACGCTTCAGGAGGTCCGGGCACCCGACGCGATCGTGCACGAGCTGACCGCTGACGCCGGCTATCACGTCGTCCACGCCGAGGCCGCCGCCAAGGGCCGGGCCGGGGTCGCCGTGCTCAGCCGCGCCGAGCCCAAGGAGTTCCGCGTCGGCAACGGCGACGACTACTTCCACGACTCAGGCCGCTGGATCGAGGCCGACATCCCGCTGTCGGACGGGTCGATCCTGACGGCGGTGTCGGCCTACGTCCACTCCGGCGAGGCCGGCACGCCGCGCCAGGACGACAAATATCGCTTCCTCGAGCAGATGGCCGTACGCCTGGCCGAGATCCGGGCCACCGGCAACCACGGTGTCGTCACTGGCGACCTCAATGTGGGCCACACCGAGCGCGACATCCGCAACTGGAAGGGCAACGTCAAGAAGGCCGGGTTCCTGCCCGAGGAGCGCGCCTACTTCGATCGCTACTTCGGCGAGCTCGGCTGGGTCGACGTGCACCGTACGCTGGCCGGCGACGTCGACGGGCCCTACACGTGGTGGTCGATGCGCGGGCAGGCGTACGACACCGACACCGGCTGGCGCATCGACTACCAGATCGCGACCCCCGAGCTGGCCGCCACGGCTCGCGAGGCCGTCGTCGACCGGGCGCCCAGCTGGGCCGAGCGCTGGTCGGACCACGCTCCCCTGGTCATCGACTACGACCTCTGACATGACCGACGCGCTCGATCGACGCCTGGGGCTGGTGGGCTCGGTCGCGGTCGGCATGGGCGCCATGATCGGCGCCGGGCTGTTCGTGGTGTTCCCGCCGGCGGTGGCGGCGGCCGGCGACGGAGTGCTCGTCGCGCTCGCCATCGCCGCCCTCGTCGCTGCCTGCAACGCGATCTCGTCGGCCCGGCTCGCGCGTCGGCACCCGGTAGCCGGCGGCACGTACGTCTACGGCCGCGAGCAGCTCGGTCCGCTGTGGGGCTATCTCGCCGGCTGGTCGTTCGTCGCCGGCAAGGTCGCGTCGTGCGCCGCCATGGCGTTCGCGCTCGGCAGCTACCTGTGGCCCGACCACGCGCGCCTCGGTGCCCTC
>NZ_JAKFCB010000031.1:0-14812 GCF_036676885.1 Aeromicrobium sp. | reverse complement strand
GTGTCCCGCTTCGTCGGCGACTGGACGATGTTGATCTGCACCCTCTGGTACGTCGTCCTGATCGCCGCGATCTGGTTCAAGTTCGGCGAGAACCTCTGGGCCTAGGCGACCGCGTCGGCGACCCGCTCGAGCACGTTGGCGAGCTGGACATCGCGACCGGTCACGCCGCCGACGTCGTGGCTGCTGAGCCGGATGTCGACGCGGTTGTAGACGTTCGTCCACTCCGGGTGGTGGTTCATCTCCTCGATCGGCCCCGCGGCGCGGTTCATGAAGTCCAGGGCCGCCCGGAAGTCCGCGAACTCGTACGTCCTCACGATCGCCTCGCCCTCCTGTGACCAGCCGGGCAGTGAGTCGAGGGCTTCTTCGATCTGGGCATCAGTGAACGTCGACATGCCCTCGACGATACGTCCGCATCCCAGCCGGTGCCCAGGCCGCCGAAGCGGTCCGCGTCAGTAGCCCCCGCCGCCGTCGGTGGTCGCGGTTTTCGTGATCTTCTCTCCGGCGGGCGAGACAACCCACCAGACGCCACCCTTGCCCTGGCCCTGCGTGTCCCCCACAGCGCCGTCGCCGGCGTACGTGTAGAGCGGCAGGCCCTCGAGCGTGACCTGCTTGGCGCCGTCGGTCCCGGCGATCGTGCCGACCTCGCCGGTCACCCCGTCGACCTTCGGCTGGTCGGCCGTCGACGTGATCGCCGGCCACTCCTCGGCGCACCCACCGGCGCACGAGCTCTTGCCGGATCCGGGTTCGTCCTGGTCGAAGACGTACGCGGTCATGCCGTTGCCGTCCACGACGATCGTGCCCAGCGAGCTCTCAGAAGTGCCGATGGCTGACCCTTTCGCGGGGACGTCGCCGGCGGAGTCATCCTCCCCGCACGCCGTCAGGGACAGAAGGGCCAGCGAGGTGCCGGCCATGGCGATTGTCAGCCTGCGATTCATCGCGATCAGCTCCTTCGATCTCGGGCATGACGCCCTGTTGTGAAGACGAGACCGCCCCACCAAGCGTTCAATGGTCGGAAGAACTGAACGAATCGGCCCTGCTCCCCGTTGTAGGGCTGGAGGACGAATGCCCGAGAACCAGGACGAGCTGCTGCGTGCGCTGCACGATGCGCACGCGCCTGCCCTCCTGCGCTACGTCACCCGGCTGACGTACGACCCGGCGCTGGCCCAGGACGTCGTGCAGGAGGCGTTGTTCCGGGCGTGGAAGCGGCCCGCGATCCTCGAGCAGGGCGATGCCGCGTCACGCGCCTGGCTCTTCACGGTGGCGCGCAACCTGGTGATCGACGATCGACGCAGTGCCCGCCACCTGCACGAGGTGACGAGTGACCGGATGCCCGAGACCTCGCGTGCAGACGGCACCGACGCGACGCTCGACCGGTGGCTGGTGTCCGACGCGCTGCGATCACTGTCGGACGAGCACCGGCACGCCGTGGTCAACGCGTACTACCTCGGCAGGTCCGCCGTCGAGATCGCCCGCGAGGAGGGCATACCCGAAGGCACCGTGCGGTCGCGTATGCACTACGCGCTCCGCGCCCTACGACTCGCCATGCAGGAAAGAGGTGTCACGCGATGAACGGCGATGAGTTCCACGACTGGGACGCGGCCTACGTCCTCGGCCTGCTCGGCCCCGACGACCGGCGAGCGTTCGAGGAGCACCTGACGACCTGCGCCGCCTGCTCGGCGGCCGTCGCCGAGCTCGCCGGGATGCCCGGCATCCTCGCGACCCTCAGCAAGGAGGAGGCGGTCGCGCTGCTCGAGCCCGAGCCCGTCGATGAGCCGGCGTCCGACGGCCTGGTCACCCGACTCGCGGTGGCCGCAGGGCGACGCCGTCGCCGCGTACGCCTCGCGATCGCCGGAGCCGGTGTCGCCGCGGCGCTCGGCCTGGGGATCGGTGGGTACGCCCTCGGCTCCGCCGACGACGCGTCGACGCCATCTGGACAGTTCGTCGCGATGAGCTCGACGCAGCCCGACATCATGACGGCCAGCCTGCGGGTCGAGCAGAAGGAGTGGGGCACGCGGCTGGAGTGGAACTGCAACTACCTCGCCACCGGCGGCTACGGTGCCAGCCGGGCGTACGAGCTCGTCATCACCGACACCTCCGGCCGCGAGACGATCGCCGCGTCGTGGGTGGCCACGAGCCCCAAGGCGGCGTCGCTCGCCACCTCCAGCGCCGTGCCGAAGGACGAGATCCGACGCGTCGAGATCCGGGTCGCCGGGTCGAAGCAGGCGCTCACGGAGACGGAGCTTTAGGCCTGCGCCAGAGCAGAGAGCTCCCCGACGAGTGACTCGGCGATCTCCAGATCTGTCGTGAGGTCGCGATCGGCCATCTCATCGGGAAGTGCGTCACACAGGTCGAGCACCCTGGACGGCCCGGTTCGCGGTCCCGCTGCCGAGCGGTCCGGTCAGACCCGTGCGGTCGCGATCTCAGCGTCGGACTCGACCTCGCGGAGCCGCCTCGCCATCTGCTCACCGCGGCCCGACAGTGCGACAACGGCGCGACGCCTGTCATCGGGGTCGATGCGACGAATGACCAGGGCGCGCTCGACGAGCCGGTCGACGTGGCGGGTGAGCGTCGCAGCCGGCAGCACCGCCGCTTCGGCGAGCTCGGTCATCCGCAGGCCGGGACGTTCGAGCAATGCAGCGAGCACCTGCCAGTGCTCGAACGTGATCTGCTCGGGGCCGAGAACGTGCTCGAGCTTGCGGCGGAGGACCTGCTCGGCCTGCTTGAGCTGCAGCGTCACGCTGGTGGCCGAGTCGACCTGCGCCATCCGAGTACCTCCCACTCAGTCAGTTGATCACGCGTGTGTTGCGTTTCCGTATCACGAAGGTGACTTTTTCCTGGCACCGCAACGATCTCCTCCATTGTGCCCCAGACTGGGCAGAACCACGGAGCAATCGAGCGGCGGAGGCACCCTGAACGTTCACCCGCTTCAGTCCCACCGTCGGCGCGAGTCGCTACCGGTGGCCTTCGTGGTCCCCCTCCAAGGCCCGACGGGCATTTACGGGCCGTCGTGCCTGGCCTGCGGGGAGCTGGCCGTCGAGCAGCTCAACGCCCGTGATGGCATCGCCGGGCGCGAGATCAAGCTGATCGTGGTCGACGCCGGACGTGATCCCGAGGTCGTCGCCGCGGAGGTCGCCGCGCTGGTCGACAGCGGCGCGGTCGAGGCAGTCGCGGGCTGGCACATCTCCGCTGTTCGTCAGGCCATCACGCGGCGCATCGGCGGCAAGGTCGTCTACGCGTACGCTGCGATGCACGAGGGACGGGACGACACCGCCGGCGTGTTCATGCTCGGTGAGCGACCGGCCAACCAGCTCCTGCCCGCTGCGCACTGGATGCGCGAACAGCTCGGCGTCGGTCGCTGGTCGATCGTGGGCAACGACTATGTCTTCCCGCGGGTCACCGGCACGACCACGCGCTTGGCGCTCCAGGACACCGCTTCGCAGATCGTCAGTGAGACGTACGTCCCCCTCGGCACGACGAACTTCTCGGACGTGCTCCAGGACCTGCGTCAGGACGATGTCGACGGCGTGATCATGCTGTTGATGGGCCAGGACGCCGTGCACTTCAACCGCCAGTTCGCCGGCCAGGGTCTCGCCGACCGACTCACCCGGCTGAGCCCGGCGATCGAGGAGAACACACTCCTCGGTGGCGGGGCCGGCGCCAACCGCAACCTGTACGCCGCTGCGGCGTACTTCGACAACATGGACACGGTCGAGAGCAACGAGCTCGCCATGGCCTATTACCAACGCCATGGCGCCTGGGCGCCGGCGCTCAACGCAGTCGGCGAATCGTGCTACGAGGCCATCTTGTTCCTCGCGTGGATCGGTCGCCGCTGCGGCGGCATCGGGATGGACGTCGTGTCGCCGATCGAGTCGGGCACGTTCTACGGCGGCCCGCGTGGCCTCGTGCGCCTCGACGGCAATCTGGTGAACCAGGATGTCTATCTCGCGGCCGCGGAGGACCTCGAGTTCGCGGTCCAGGAGCAGATCGCCTGGGCCACCTGACCGACCTCAGCCAGCTGCGCGTCGCGCAGCCGCCCAGGTCGCCGCCGGAGTGGCGCGGTGTGCGTCCATCGCGAGGTGACGGACCAGTGTGCCGTTGCCCTCGAGCTCGAGCCGAGTGCCGGTCCCGGTCTCCCCGTCGACCGGCAGCCGGTGGCCCAGCACCAGCACGGACGCGAGCACCCGCGCCCCGCCGAGCAGGAGGGGGCTCGACCCCGGGCCCACCTCCAGCTCCTCGTGCAGCAGGGGGACGTCGTTCGGCCCCAACACGCTGAGCTCCTGGCTCACGGACCCGGACCGCTCCAGGTGGCGCCCGAGCACCAAGGTCTCGCGCCACGCCATCGACGCCCCGACACCGAGCCGGATCACGGTGCTGCGGTGCACCCTCGACCCCTCTGCGACGACGAACGGCTCGCCTGCCCACACCAGCGTCGAAGCCGGAGCGAGCTCGATCGTGACATCCCACACGGCGGACCCGCCGTCCATCGCGTACGCCACGGTGCCGGCCGGCTCGACCAGCTCGAGCCGCGCTCCGGGGCCGACGCACACGTCGATCGCGATCGCGTCGCCGGCCAGCAGCAGGGCACCGTCCGGCATGAGGCACACCGTGGCACCCGCTTCGTCGCTCGCCATCAGCAGCGGGCGAATGCCGGGCCGGACTGATGGCGCGCCGGTGCTCAACGAGACCATCGCGCGGCCGCCTGTGGCCGGCCGACGGACCTCGACCCGCGTACGGCTCAGGGCCTCACGAGTGGGCGTGCTGGTGAGCATCATCGCCATCCTCGTGTGCGTGGACGATGCCGTCGGCGTGTGCGTGCGGGGCCATCGGTCCGGGGTCGGACGGCACGAGGACTCCGGCCCGGTGCTCCGCGAGCTGGCCCAGCACCCAGTCGGTCAACGCCACGACCGAGTCGCGGTCACCACGGGACAGCGCGATGACCGGACGCCCGTCACGTACGGCGGACGCGTCCGAGACCATCTCGACCGGGTCGACCCCGACATGTGGGGCAAGATCGGTCTTGTTGACGACCAGCAGGTCGGCACGCGTGATGCCGGGCCCGCCCTTGCGCGCGACGTCGCCCCCACCCGCGACGTCGATCAGGAACACCTGGGTGTCCACGAGGGCCGGGGAGAACGTCGCGGTGAGGTTGTCCCCGCCGGACTCGACCAGCACGAGGTCGAGCGGGGCGAAGTCCTCCTCCAGCTCCTCGACCGCCAGCAGGTTGGCCGTGATGTCGTCCCGGATGGCGGTGTGCGGACACGCACCGGTCTCGACGGCCCGGATCCGCTCGGGATCGAGCACGCCGGCGGAACGGAGGAAGCGGGCGTCCTCGTCGGTGTAGATGTCATTCGTCACGACCGCGATCCGCAGCAGGTCGGCGAGCTCTCCGCACAGGAGAGCGATGAGCGAGCTCTTGCCGGTCCCGACCGGTCCACAGACACCGATCCGCAAGGCGCGATCGGCAGGGGTGATGGGCATGTCAGGCACTGAACAACCTCCGGGTGGCAGTGGCGTGGGCCTCTGCCCACGCCTCGATCTGGGGAGCGCCGGACGCGGGGATCGAGCCGGGCAGGATCAGGGGCGCGACGTCGATGGCGAGCCGGTCGACCGCGGGCAGCGCGCCGAGCACCCACGCGGTCACCTCCGCCGGGTCGAGCGGCAACAGCTTGAGCGCCGCGGAGGCCACGGTCTGCACGTCGTCATAGCCGATCAAGCGCGCCAGCGCGACGGGGGCGAGCCCGCACGCATCGGCGACCGCCGCGAGCACCACAGCGCGCGACATCCCAGGGGCGAGACCCCGCACCGACGGATCGTCCGGCCACAGTCGCCGTACGACCCTCAGGAGGGCGCGCCCCATCGACCGCGACGTCGCCCGCAACGCGGCGCTGGGCGTGCGAGCCGCCCACGCCGTCTCGACGTCGACCATGGCGAGGCCCTGGCGCAGGTGGTGCAGGGCGACGACAGCCGTGGCAGCCTCGACACGGGTGACGGTGCTCAGCCGCAGGTCGATGTAAGCCGGCACGTCTGCGGGTCCCAGCCCATGCACGACCGCCGGCTCGAGACCCGCCGACTGGGTGTGCCCGGCCGTGGGCAGCCGGGCGTCCGCGAGAAGCATGAGGACGAGATCTGCCGGGAGAGTCAGGGTCATGGCTAGAACATCGAATAGAGCTGGGCCAGGGGCAGGGACGTCGCCGGCGCGGGCACGACGAGCTCGCCGTCGATGTGGATCGCGAACGTCTCGGGCTCGATCCGGATCTCGGGCAGTGCGTCGTTGTTGACCATCTGCGCCTTGCCGACGTCGCGGGTCGGCTTGACCCCGGCCAGCCGGCGACGCAGGCCGAGCCGATCGGCCAACCCGTCGTCGATCGCCGACGGCGCGACGAACGTGACCGACAGATCGGCCCCCGATCCCTCGGCAGGATCGATCAAGGTGGAACGCATGAGCTGCGGCTGGGGCGTCGGGATCGACGCGTTGGGGTCGCCGAGAGATCCCCACACCAGCGCACCACCCTTCATCACGATCTCGGGCCGGATGCCGAAGAACCGCGGTTCCCACAGAACGAGGTCCGCGAGCTTGCCCGGCTCGACCGAGCCGATCTCGTCGTCGAGGCCGTGCGCGATAGCCGGGTTCACGGTGTACTTCGCGACATACCGGCGTGCCCTGACGTTGTCTGCGCGCCCACCAAGGTGACCCAGGCGATTCTTCATGACATGCGCGACCTGCCACGTACGGGTCACGACCTCGCCGACGCGGCCCATCGCCTGGGCGTCGGACGACGTGATCGACAGGGCACCGAGGTCGTGCAGCACGTCCTCGGCAGCGATCGTGGTCGCCCGGATCCGAGACTCAGCGAACGCGAGGTCCTCAGGCACCCGAGGGTTGAGGTGGTGACACACCATGAGCATGTCGAGGTGCTCCGCGACGGTGTTGACGGTGTGCGGCAACGTCGGGTTCGTCGAGCCTGGGATGACGAACGGCAACGACGCGATCGACAGGATGTCGGGTGCGTGCCCACCACCTGCGCCCTCCGCGTGAAAGGCGTGGATCGACCGACCGCCGATGGCCGCAACGGTCGACTCGAGGTAGCCCGCCTCGTTGAGCGAGTCCGAGTGCAGTGCGACCTGCAGGCCGTGCTCGTCAGCCGCCTTGAGCGCGGCATCGATCGCGGCGGGCGTCGACCCCCAGTCCTCGTGCACCTTGTATCCGCCGGCGCCCGCCAGCGCCTGCTCGGCGAGGGCCGGCGCGGAGACCGTGTTGCCCTTGCCCATCAGCAGGAAGTTCAGCGGCAACGAGTCCAGCGCCCGGTGGACCGTCTGCAGGTGCCACGCACCCGGCGTGACGGTCGTGGCTTTGGAGCCCTCCGACGGACCCGTGCCGCCACCGCCGACCGTCGTCGTTCCGGTCGCCAGCGCTTCGACGAGCTGAGACCTCGACAGCAGATGGACGTGGATGTCGATCGCGCCGGCCGTGAGGATCCGACCCTCCCCCGAGATGACGTCCGTGGAGGGTCCGATCAGCAGCCGCGGATGGACACCGTCGGCGATGTCGGGGTTGCCGGCCCGCCCGAGCGCGACGATGCGGCCGTCGCGGATGCCGACGTCGGCACGCACGATGCCCCAGTGGTCGAGCACGATCGCGTTGGTGATGACGGTGTCGAGGGCGCCGTCGGCCCGCGACGCCATGCCTTGGGCCATCGACTCACGGATCGACTTGCCGCCGCCGAAGATCGCCTCCTCCCCGCCGAACGTGAAGTCCTGCTCCACCTCGATCCACAGGTCGGTGTCGCCGAGCCGCACCTGGTCTCCAACGGTCGGCCCGTACAGCGCGGCGTACTCCGAGCGAGTCAGCTCCATGTCAACCTCCCTCGACGGGGGTGGGCTTGACCTGGATGCCGGGCACGACGCGGCGACCGCCAAACGTCACGATGTCGACCTCCCGGGAGGCTCCCGGCTCGAAGCGGCGCGAGGTGCCCGACGGAATGTCGAGCCGGAACCCGCGGGCGGCCTCGCGGTCGAGGTCGAGCGCCGAGTTCACCTCGGCGAGGTGGATGTGGGAGCCGATCTGGACGGGCCGGTCGCCGGTGTTGACGATCACGATCGTGCGCCGCTGGTCCGGCGACCTGTCGACGTTGATGACGAGCGTTCCGTCCGCGACCTTGACGGCCCCGGGACCGCGCGACTGACTGGACACGGTCAACCCCCTAAGCACTCTGCTGGTTGTTCATCGCTATGCGATGGGTTGGTGGATGGTGACGAGCTTTCGCCCGTCGGGGAAAGTCGCCTCGACCTGCACCTCGGTCAGCATCTCTGCGACGTCAGGCATGACCTGGTCGCGAGCCAGGACCTCGCGGCCCGTCGTCATGAGGTCGGAAACGCTCGCCCCGTCGCGGGCCCGCTCGATGACCCACGTCGCGAGCACCGCGACGGCCTCCGGATGGTTGAGCCTGACTCCCCTGGCAAGGCGGTCGCGGGCGACCATCCCGGCCACGGACAGCAGAAGCTTCTCGACGTCGGATGGTGTCAGGTGCACCTCACACCGCCATCGCCGCGCGTACGTCGTCGATCGCGCCGGCGCCGCCAGTCCCGCTGGAGGTGACCCGCCCGGACTCCAGCACGTAGTAGCTCCCGGTCGCCCGCAGCGCGAATCCGACGTGCTGCTCCACGAGAAGCACCGAAAGGTCGCCGCGCTGCGTCAGGGCCGCGATGACGCCCTCGATCTCGGCCACGACGTTGGGTTGAATGCCCTCCGTGGGTTCGTCGAGGATCAGCATGCGGGGCTGCGTCAGGAGCGTGCGGGCGATCGCGAGCTGCTGCCGCTGGCCGCCAGACAGAAGTCCGGCTCGACGACCCAGAAGCGTGGTCAGCGCAGGGAACGTGTCCAGGACGCCGTCCACCTCGGACTTGACGGTCGTGATGAGCTGCAGGTTCTCCAGCGTCGTCATCTGCGGGAAGCACTGCTGGCCCTGCGGCACGTAGCCCAGGCCACGCTTGACGCGGCCGCTCGGACGCAGCTTGGTGACGTCCTCGCCGTCGAGCAGGACCGTGCCTTCCTTGACCGGCAGCAGCCCGACAGCGACACGCAGCAGTGTGGTCTTGCCCGCCCCGTTGTGGCCCATGATCGCGACGGCGCCAGAACTCGGCACCGTCACGCTGACGTCGTGCAGGACCCTGGTCCGCCCATATCCGGCGGAGACTCCGATGAGCTCAAGCATGCGCCGCTCCTTCCGCACTGCGGCCCAGATAGATCTCCTGGACCTGGTGATTGGCCTGGATCTCGGCCACGGTGCCCTCGGTCAGCACCTTGCCGGCATGCATCACTGTGACGATGTCGGCGAACGTCCGTACGAAGTCCATGTCGTGCTCGATCACGACGATCGTGCGGTCCGGACCGATCCGGCGCAGGAGCTCACCAGTCTCCTCGCGCTCCTCCGCACTCATGCCGGCCACGGTCTCGTCGAGGAACATGACCTTGGCGTCCTGCACCAGGAGCATGCCGATCTCGAGCCACTGCTTCTGACCGTGCGCGAGGACGCCGGCCGGCCGGTGCCGCAGATCGCTGAGGCCGATCGTCTCGAGCGCCTCCTCGACGTACGACGGCACCTTCCGGCGCGCCAGCACCATGCTCCAGGCGGTGCGGTGGACCCCGCCGGCGATGTCGAGGTTCTGCAGCACGCTGAGCTCCTCGAACACCGTCGCGGTCTGGAACGTGCGGCCGACTCCGGCGCGGACGACCTGGTGCGACTTGAGCGACAGCAGGTCCCGGCCCCGGTACTGAGCGTGGCCCGTGCCCTTGACGAGTCCGGTGAGCGCATCGACCAGCGTCGTCTTTCCCGCGCCGTTGGGACCGATGAGGAAGTGCAAGCGGCCCTGGCGCAGCGTCAGGTCCACACCGTCGACGGCCTTGAACCCGTCGAAGCTGACGCCAAGGCCCTTGACCTCGAGGTGATCGAGCTCGGTGGTCATGCCGCCTCACCAACCTTGGTTCGAGTCCTCTGCGTGCTGGCCAGGGCCCGCCAGGCCTTGGGGATCACCGAGGTGAGGCCGTTGGGGATGAACAAGATGACCACGATGAACAGACCGCCGAGGAAGTACGTCCACTGGTCAGGAAACGACTCCGAGAGCGACGTCCGGCCGTAGCCGACCGCCAGCGCCCCGATCGCTGGGCCGAGCAGCGAGGCCCGACCACCGAGCGCGACACCCGCGATCAACATGATCGAGGCCAGTGCGCTGACCTCCCGCGGGTTGATCAGCCCGGCCATCGGCACGAACATCGCCCCGCCGATGCTGGCCATGACCGCGGCGATCACGAACGCGACGACCTTGATGTTCGCGGGGTCGTAGCCCAGGAAGCGGACGCGTTCCTCCGCGTCGCGGGTCGCCACGAGCAGCTCGCCGAACCTGCTGCGGTACAGCTGGAACGTGACGAGCAGCATGACGACCAGGAGACCGGCCGCGATGAAGTAGATCATCTGTTTGTTGACCGGGTCGTACAGGTTGTAGCCGAAGAAGGTGCTGAGTGAGTTGAGGCCCGTCTGCCCGCCGGTGTACTTGATCTGAGAGACCAGGAGCGCGGCGAACGCGACCGTCAACGCCTGCGACAGGATCGCGAAGTACGCGCCCTTGATCCGCCGTTTGAACACCGCGAGGCCCAGCACGCCCGCCACGACGGCCGGGATGACGACGATCGCAAGGATCGTGAACGGGCCGCTGCGGAACGGCTCCCACCACGCCGGCAGCACGCCTGAGCCGAAGTTCATCATGAAGTCCGGCACGGCGTCGGGGCCGGCCGCCTCGAGCTTGAGGTGCATCCCCATCGCGTACGCCCCGATTCCGAAGAACAGGCCTTGGCCGAGGACCAGCATTCCGCCGCGACCCCAGGCAAGCCCGATGCCGACGGCTGCGATGGCGTAGCAGCAGTACTTCCCGAGGTTGTTCAGCCGGAACGAGCTGAGCGCGGCCGGTGCGATGACGAGCAGGAAGACCGCGAGGACAGCGATGCCGACCAGCGGCAGGTACGCCCTGAGCGGCGAGCGACGCGGGGCGCGCGGCGGCGCGGACACCTCGATGGGCTGGGTCATCGTGTCGGTCATGCGAGGCTCCTGGTTCGTACGGCGAAGAGGCCTTGTGGTCGCAGCTGGAGGAAGGCGACGACGATGAGGAAGGTCAGGACGACCGCCATGCTCCCGTCGGTCCAGTACGTCAGGAAGGCCCGCATGATGCCGAGGCCGAAGGCGGCGATCACGGCGCCCTTGATCTGGCCGATGCCGCCCGCGACGACGACGAGGAAGGCCCAGATGATGTATTCGGAGCCCATCGTCGACTCCGTCGCGGTGATCAGGGTGACGGCGACGCCGGCCACCCCGGCCAGGCCTGAGCCGATGAAGAACGTCAGCCGGTCGATCCTGCGGGTCGACACTCCCACGGTCTCGGCCAGATCGCGGTTCTGGACCGTGGCACGGATCTGGCGGCCGAAGCCGGTGTACTTCAGCAGCGCCGCCATCCCGGCCAGGCAGGCGATCGCGAGCACCAGGATGAACATCTGGCTGAGCGGGTAGCGGTAACCGAGGACGGGGATCTGCCCGTCGAGCCAGCCCGGCGCTTCCACGGCCTTGGCCTGGGCTCCGAAGAGATCCTTGGCGGCCTGCTGCAGCACGAGGCTCACCCCGAACGTCACGAGCAGCGTGTCGAGCGCCCGGTGATACATCCGCGAGATGACGAGCACCTCGAGCAGGAGCCCGAGCAGCCCGGCCACGCAGAACGCGATCGGGATGGCGAGGACCAGCGAGAAGTCGGCGTTCGTGACGAGCTTCTGCGTCAGGTACGCCGAGTAGGCGCCGGCCATCAGAAACTCGCCGTGGGCCATGTTGATGACACCCATCTGACCGAACGTGAGCGACAGCCCCAGCGCGATCAGGAGCAGGGCTGCGCCGTATGAGGCGCCGGTGAACGCCTGCGAGATGACTACATCCATAAGGGTCTGCCTTCCAGAGAGGTGGCCTGAGGGGCGCCCTGGGTCCCGCGCCCGCGAGGATGCGGGACCCAGGGGCTACCTGAACGCGATCACTCCTTCGAGGGATCCCACCAGTCGTACGTCTTCAGGAACGGGTCCGGCTCGATCGGCTCACCCGAGGACCAGATGGTCTTGATGAGCTTGTCCTTCTGGACCTCACCGATGAGCGCGGTCTTGGCGATGTGATGGTTCTCGCCGTTGATCGTGACCTTGCCCTCGGGGGCGTCGAAGCTGATCCCACCGGCCGCATCGATGACGTCGTCGACGTCGAACGTCTCGGCCTTCTCGACCATGGCCTTGTACAGCCACAGCGACGTGTAGGCCGCCTCCATCGGATCGGACGTCGGACGATCCTGGCCGAACTTGTCCTTGAACGCCTTGACGAAAGCAGAGTTCGTCTCGCCCTCGACGGTCTGGTAGTAGTTCCAGGACGTCATCTGGCCTGTCAGGTCCACCGGGATCGCGGCGGCCTCCTCCTCGGCGATCGACACCGAGACGATCGGGATCGACGAGGCGTCGAGCCCCTTCTCGTCGTACGCCTTCAAGAACGCGACGTTCGAGTCACCGTTGATGGTGTTGAAGACCACGTCGGGCTTGGTCGACACGATCTTGTCGACCGCGGTCCCCCATGCGCCCTGGTCGAGCGGCTGGTACTCCTCACCGACGACCTTGATGTCATTCGCCGCGGCGTACTGCTTGATGATCTTGTTGGCCGTCCGCGGGAACACGTAGTCCGAGCCCGCGAGGAAGATCGACTCGATCTTCTTCTCCTTCTTGAGGAAGTCGAGGGCCGGGATGATCTGCTGGTTGGTCGTGGCGCCCGTGTAGAAGATGTTGTGGTCGGCCTCGAGGCCCTCGTACTGCACGGGGTAGAACAAGATGTTGTTGAGGCTCTTGAACACCGGTCGCATGGCGACGCGAGACGACGAGGTCCACCCGCCGAACACTGCGGCGACGCAGTCGCTCTGGATCAGCTTGGTCGCCTTCTCCGCGAACACTGTCGGCTCGCTCGCGCCGTCCTCCTGGACCGGCTCGATCTTCTTGCCGAGGATGCCGCCCTCGGCGTTGATCTGCTCGGCCGCCAGGTTCAGGGCGTCCGAGACGGTGCTCTCGCTGATTGACATCGGGCCACTCATCGAATTGAGGAAGCCGAGCTTGACACTGTCCCCCGAGGTGTCGACACAGCCCTTGGCGGCGGACGACTCGCCGCCGTCGTCGGACTTGGAGCCACACCCCGTCAAGACGAGTGCCGCGGACAACGCCGCTGCGGTGCCGGCGACGAGCCTGGCGCGTGATTTCACCACTGGAATCCCTTTCGGTTGTTGCGCGTCCGGCGCATCGCTGCGCCGCCTGGTAGGAGCACGCTAGAAAGAGCAGATTTCCAATTACTTCCAGATGGGATTACTTTCGTGTTAATCGCCTGCCTCCCCCGCGACCCCGTGCGCGGTGCCACGAGATCAGGCACGGCGCCGGGTGACGGCACCCACGAGAGCGAAGCAGGCGAGGCAGCCGACGACGCCGGCCAACCCGCCCGAAAGCCGTGCGTCACGCAGCCCCGCGACCGCATAGCCGGCCAGTGGCGAGCCGCTCGTACGACCGGTCGACTCCGACGACAGGAACCCCGCGGCCTCGGCAACGTGCATCAGCCCGTCGGGATGCGGCGAGGCGTACTGGCTGAGCACGCCGGCAACGACGAGCGCGAGAGCGAAGGCCACGGCCGTGAATCGGCGCGCGGTCATGCGCCCACTGCCTCGAGACGCCGGCGAGCGGCACCGCGAACGAGGTCAGGGCGAACCGACACGACGGCGGCGACCACAAGCCCCGTGATGATCCCCTCCCCGACCCCGATCAGGGAGTGCCACTCCACCATCGAGACGAACAGGTCGCCGAAATCCACGTGAGCTCGCCCGCCGAGGGCGAACACGCCCGAGAAGGCGGCGGCCGCGACCGGCACCGACACGAGCCCACCGGCCGCGGCTGCCAGGGGCACGGCGGCCGGGGTACGCGGCAGGACTGCGAGCACGGCACGGAACGCGAACCAGCCGACCAGCGTGCCGACCAGCGCCATGAGCGTCACGTTGGCTCCGAGCGCGGCCACTCCCCCGTCCGCGAAGAACAGCGCCTGGACCACGAGCACTCCGGACACGCACACGACAGCAGCCGCCGGCCCGACGAGCACGGCTGCCACGGCGCCACCGAGCAGGTGTCCGCTGATGCCGTCTCCGATCGGGAAGTTGACCATCTGCGCGGCAAACACGAACGTCGCCACGAGTGCTGCCATCGGAACCCGCTCGTCGTCCCGGCTCTCAGCATCCAGCAGGCGCACCGCGTGGGTGACGCCGAAGAGTGCGACCGCCCCGGTCACCGCACAGGTGGGCGAGTCGAGAAATCCGTCGGGAACATGCATGTCGCGGCCTCCTTCGGCCAGTGCCGGTCCTTCCGGCGGGCCGATCGCACCGACGCTATGGCGACCCATTTGCCGCGAGAGTTCCGCGAGGTTAACAACTAGTTTCAGATGGAAGAGTTGGAGCTGCCGGGATCCCTTGTATGGCGGCGCCTGGTGGCGGCTTCGCCGCGGGGATGTCGCCGCGTTGATGGGGCCCGACTCGATTCACTCTGCTTGATTCACGAATGACAGAGCCCCGCTCGCCCAAAACCGGGGCGAGCGGGGCTCTGTCATTCGTGGAGCTGCCGGGAATCGAACCCGGGTCCTACGGCGCTGAGTCAGGGCTTCTCCGGGTGCAGTTCGTCTATCGCTTTTCTCGGCCCCGACGCTCGGACGAACGCGTCGCCGACGGGCCC
>NZ_JAKFCB010000030.1:0-14808 GCF_036676885.1 Aeromicrobium sp. | reverse complement strand
GATCTCATAGCTCGACACGACGCCGCCGATGGCGGCGAACAGGCCGATCGCCATTGCGGCGAGATGTGTCGTGCGGAAGCTGCGGGTCAGCTGTTGCGCGGCGGCGACGGGCACGACCATCAGGGCCGACACGAGCAGTAGTCCGACGGTCCGCATCGCGACGGTGATGGTCACGGCGGCGAGCACCGCGATGAGGATGCTGTAGACGCGCACCGGCACCCCGCTGACCTGCGCGTGCTCCTCGTCCTGGCACACCGCGAACAGCTGTGGCGAGAGACCGACGGCCAGGCCGATGACGAGCACCGCGAGGATCGCCACGAGCGTGAGATCGCCGTTGTCGATCGTCGCGATCGAGCCGAACAGGTAGCTGTTGAGTGTGGCTGCGCTGTCCCCGGCGAGGTTGGTCAGCAGGACACCGCCGGAGATGCCGCCGTAGAACAGCATCGCGAGGGCGACGTCGCCGCTCGTGCGGCCGTACATGCGCAGCAGCTCGATCACCACCGCACCGATCACCGCGACGATGACGGCGGTCAGGACCGGTGCGATGTTGGCGATCAGCCCGATCGCGACGCCGGTCAGCGCGACGTGCCCGATGCCGTCGCCGAGCAGTGCGAGCCGGCGCTGGACGAGGAATGTGCCGATCGCGGGCGCAGCCAGCCCGGTGAACACCGCGGCGACCAGCGCGCGCCGCATGAACTCGTAGTCAAGTAATTCGATCATCGCCAGACCCCCTCGCCGGTCAGGCCCTCGGGAGTCGGTGGCACACCGTGCGTGTGCACGTGGGCGTGGTCCTCGCCGATGAGCCCCTCGACGCTGCCTTCGTACGCGACCTCGCCGGCGTGGAGCACGATCGCGCGATCGATCAGGGGACGCAGGGGGCCCAGCTCGTGAGCCACCAGGAGCACCGACGAGCCCTCGTGCACGAGGCCGCCGAGCAGCTCCGCGAGGGACTCCTGGTTGTCGTGGTCGACGCCTGCGGTGGGCTCGTCCATGATGAGCAGCTCGGCCTCGGAGGCCAGGGCCCGGGCGATGAGCACGCGTTGCTGCTGGCCGCCGGAGAGCTCACTGAGCGACGAGCGCGTCCGGTCCGGCAGTCCCACGCGCGAGATCGCGGCATCGACGGCCGCGGCATCAGCCTTGGTGCTCCAGCCCCAGAACCTGCGGTGGGCGAGCCGGCCGCTCATCACGACCTCGTGGACAGTCGCGGGGACGCCGGCGACGGCACGCGAGCGCTGGGGCACGTACCCGATGCGGTGCCGGTCGTGGAACCGGTCGAGCGGAGTGCCGAACAGCTCGACCGTGCCGGCGCTCATCGGGATCAGCCCGGTGGCCGCCCGCACGAACGTCGACTTGCCCGAGCCGTTGGCGCCCAACAAGGCGACGAACTCACCCGCCGACACGTCGAGGTCGACCTGTCGCAGGACAGGTCGACCATCGAGTGCCACGCTCACGCCGCGTGCTTTCAGCGGCTGTTGCGGGTCAGTGCTCATGTACAGGAGTTTGCCTCTCTCAGGGTCTCGAGGTTCTTGTGCATGAGCGTCAGGTACGTCTGGCCCTTGGTCGCGTCGGACAGACCCTCGATGGGATCGAGCGTAGCGGTCTTCGCGCCAGTCTCCTTGGCGATCGTGTCGGCGATCGCGGGGCTCACGAGCTCCTCGGTGAAGATCGTGGTGATCTTGTCCTTGCGGACGAGGTTCGTGATGTCGGCGAGCTGCGAAGGCGACGGCTCGTTGGCCGGGTCGAGGCCGGCGATCGGCACCTGGGTCAGGTCGTATCGGGCGGCGAGGTACTGGAATGCGGCGTGGCTCGTGACGATCGTGCGCGTACGGCAGGTCTCGAGCCCGGTCTCGAACTCGGTGCCCAGCGTCTCGAGCTCGGAGATGAGCTTCGTGGCGTTGGCAGCGTAGTCAGACGCGTGGTCCGGGTCCACCGCCGAGAGCCTGGCCTCGATGCTCTTGGTGATCTCGACCATGTTCTGCGGATCGAGCCAGACGTGGGGATCTTCCTCCTCCTCGTGACCCTCCTCGCCGTGGTCGTGACCATCCTCGGCGCCCTCCTGGAGCGGCTTGAGCCTGACGACGGAAGCGACGTCGATCGTGTCCTTGGCCGGCCGGTCGGCCTGCTTGACGGCCTCGTCGACAGCGGCCTGGAAGTGCTGCTGGAAGACCACGAGGTCGGCGTTCTGCACGTCGCCGACCTGCTTGGGCTTGAGCTCGAGGTCGTGCGGCTCGGCACCGGGGGAGGTCAGGTTCTCGACGTCGACGTGAGTGCCCCCGACCTGCTCGGCGACGAACGCGAACGGATAGAACGACGCGACCACGCTGGTCGTGTCGTCACCTCTGTTCGCGGAGCTGCCACACGCGGCAAGGAGGAGTACGAGTGGCAGCGCGCCGAGCAGGGCGAAGGGCTTCTTCATGAGAACGATTCTCAAGTAGTTGGGAATCGTTGTCAAATGAGGGGACGGTGCCGGAACGTGACGTGGCTCACTGTACGATGAGCGGGCACCACCACATCACCCATCACTCGGATCGTCCGGCACGTACCTGCCGGTGAAGGGAAACATCAGCATGTCATCAGTCACGTTCGAAAAAGCCACCCGAGTCTTTCCGGGTCAGGAACGCCCAGCAGTCAACGAGCTCGACCTCCATGTCGAGGACGGCGAGTTTCTCGTACTCGTCGGTCCCTCCGGCTGCGGCAAGTCCACCTCCCTGCGCATGTTGGCGGGGCTCGAGGAAGTCGACGAGGGACGCCTGCTCATCGGCGAGCAGGACGTCACCGACCTGCCGCCCAAGGCCCGCGACATCGCGATGGTCTTCCAGAACTACGCGCTCTACCCGCACATGACGGTCGCCGAGAACATGGGCTTCGCGCTCAAGATCGCCGGAGCCAACAAGGCGGACATCAGCAAGCGGGTCGCCGAGGCGGCCGCGATGCTCGACATCACGGACTACCTCGACCGCAAGCCCAAGGCGCTGTCCGGTGGTCAGCGCCAGCGCGTCGCGATGGGGCGCGCGATCGTGCGCTCACCCCGCGTGTTCCTGATGGACGAGCCGCTGTCCAACCTCGACGCCAAGCTGCGCGTCCAGACGCGTACGCAGATCGCCCAGCTGCAGCGCCGGCTCGGCACGACGACGGTCTACGTCACGCACGACCAGGTCGAGGCCATGACGATGGGTGACCGCGTCGCGGTGCTCAAGGACGGCCTCCTGCAGCAGTGCGCCGCACCGCGCGAGATGTACGACCGCCCGGCCAACCTGTTCGTCGCCGGCTTCATGGGCTCGCCGAGCATGAACCTGATGGAGCTGCCCGTCGTCGACGGCGGGGTGAGCTTCGGTGACCTCGTCGTGCCGGTCGCCCGCGACACCCTCGCCGACGCCCACGCCGCGGCCGTGACGCTGGGCATCCGACCGGAGAACCTCGTCGTCAGCGACAGCGGCCTCAAGCTCGAGGTCGATGTCGTCGAGGAGCTGGGCGCCGACGCGTACGTCTACGGCCGCGCGAACGTCGGCGGCACGGAGCGGACCATCGTGGCGCGCGCCGACTGGCGCAAGCCGCCGGCCAAGGGCGAGACGATCTTCCTCGCGCCCGACGACCCGGCGGGCGTGCACATCTTCGCGACGGACTCGGGCCGCCGACTCGGCTGATCTTGTCGTGACTGGTGGGGGTGCCTCGTACGAGGCGCCCCCACTGTCACGTTCAGAAGCGCTGCCAGTCGGGCTTGTTGTCCCACGCCTCGCGGTAGTAGTCGGCGAGCTGCAGCCCGGCTGCGGCGGCCTCGTCCACGACCACGGTGGCGCGCGGGTGCAGCTGCAGGATCGACGCGGGGCAGAACGCCGACACCGGCCCCTCGACGGCGGCCGCGACGGCGGCGGCCTTGCCCTCGCCCGTGGCGATGAGCACGAGGTGCCGGGCGTCGAGGATCGTGCCGAGACCTTGGGTGATGACGTGCCGGGGGACCTCGTCGATCGAGTCGAAGAACCGCGCGTTGTCGGCGCGGGTCTGGCGCGTCAGGGTCTTGACCCGGGTGCGTGAGGCGAGCGACGAGCCGGGCTCGTTGAAGCCGAGGTGGCCGTCCGTGCCGATGCCGAGCAGCTGCACGTCGACGCCGCCGGCCTCGGCGATCGCCGCCTCGTAGCGCGCGGCCTCCGCCGGGATGTCCTGGGCCTCGCCGTTCGGGCCTTCGACCTGCTCCAGGTCGACTCCGTCGGTGAACTCACGACGGATGACCGAGTGGTACGACTCCGGGTGGGTGCGCGGCAGCCCGACGTACTCGTCGAGCAGGAATGCCCGGCACCCGGCCAGGCTCAGCGACTCCTCGCGGTGGCGACGGATCAGCTCCCGATAGGCCGGCAGAGGTGACGAGCCGGTCGCCAGGCCAAGGACCGCGCCGGGGCGGACGTGCGTGACGACGATGTCGGCGACCAGGGCACCTGCGGCGTCCCGGTCCTCAACGATCACGACCTCCACGGACGAACCTCCTCGTCTTCCGCGCCGAGCAGCGCGGCACCCAATGCGCCGGCGGGATGCCCGGCCGGCAACCACCGTACGCGCTCAGCGATGCCGGCGAGGCGGCCCAAGGACGTGCTCTCGGCGTTGCGGAGCTCGGCGAGGATCGCGTTGCGCAGGGCAGGCGTCGCCGAGACGACGCCGCCGGTCACCAGCACACAGCTGACGTCGACGCTGTAGGCCAGCAGGCTGATGGCCTGCGCGATGCCGGAGGTGAGCTCGTCGCGGATCCGGGCCGCATCGAGGTTGCCACTGTCGGCGGCCTCGAACAGCTCGGCAGCGGTGCCGGCCCACTGCCGGCGTACGCCACTGCCCGACGCGTAGAGCTCGAGGCAGCCGCGCCGCCCGCAGGGGCAGAGCGGACCGGTCGGGTCGTGCACGAGATGACCGATCTCCCCGGCCATGCCTCGCGAGCCGTGACGCAGGCGGCCGTCGAGCAGCAGTCCGGCGGCGATGCCGGTGCCGACGTTGAGCAGCGCGAGGTCGTCGATGTCGGAGCCCTGGTCGCGGAGCCACTGGAGTCCGCCGAGGGTTGCCGCCTTGACGTCGTTCTCGACGGCGGTCGGTATGCCGTCGGCGCCCGCCGAGACCGCCCCGGCGAGGTCCAGGGGGTCACCGTCGAGGCCCAGGTTGATCGCATGCGTGACGGCGCCGGCGTGCACGATGCCCGGCACGCCGAGCCCGATGCTGAGGACCTCGGCATCTGCCGGGAGCCCGGAGCGCAGCGCTGCGACCATGTCGAGAGCGCTGCCGACCACGCCCTCGGCGCCCTTGCGGGTCGGATGGGTGGCCTCGCGGACGAGGTCGTGCGGTTCCTCGGCGGTGACGGCGATGCCGTGAACCGTCGTGCCCCCGATGTCGAGGCCCAGGCGGAGCTTCATCGGTCACCCCGCATCGTGGTGGCCAGCGCATCGGTGAGCACGGCGGCGGACCCGTACGTACGCACGACGCGGTCATACGTATCGAGTGCCGGGTCGGGCCAGCCGAGCTCGACGAGGACTGTGCGCGGATTGCCGGCGAGCTGGCGCTGGATCCAGTCCCAGACGACGGGGACGGCGGTGGCGCGTCGGACGACGATCGCGACAGCGCCGTCGAGCACAGAGGTGTGCGGGACGTCGTCGGCGGTCAGGTCGATGAGGTCGGCGCCGAGGTCGAGCCGGCCCCATGCGGTGTCGCCGACGGCGAGGTTGGTGCCGGTGTCGATGCGGACGACGGTCGCCGGCCCGCCGAGGTCCGGCGCCCCGGCGGTCAGCGCGGCGGCAACGCGTGCGGACGCCTCCCTGGCCGCGTCGATGACCTCCTGCGCGTCTTCGCGGACCGCGACGCCGCTCCAGCTCTCCCGCAGCGCCTCGACCCGCCTCGCCGCCTCGGTGAGCCGGGCCAGCGGCAGGTCTCCGGACTCGACCGCGCTGCGCACCGCGTCGACGGCCTCCTCGATCGAGGTCGGCGACTCGGTCTGTTCTGGCCCGAGGCACAGCAGGTCGGCCCCGGCCGCGAGCGAGAGCACGGCCGCGCCGCCGATGCCGTGGACCGCGCTGGCGCCGGCCATGTCGAGCGCGTCGGTCACGATGACGCCGCCGAAGCCGAGCTCGTCGCGGAGGAGGCCGGTGAGCACCGCCCGGCTGAGGGTTGCCGGCTCCTGGTCGTCGAAGGCGTCCAGCACCACGTGCGACGTCATGATCGTGGCGGCCTCGCCGACCACCGCGGCGAACGGCACGAGCTCACGCGCGCGGAGCATGTCGGCGCCGGCGGTGACGCGGGGGAGCCCGAGGTGCGAGTCGGCGCTGGTGTCGCCGTGACCGGGGAAGTGCTTGACCGACGCCGCGATGCCCTGGGACGCGAGCCCCGAGACGTACGCCGCGGTGTGCCGGGCGACGAGCGCCGGATCGGCACCGAAGCTGCGCGTCCCGATGACCGGGTTGCGCGGATTGCTGTTGATGTCGGCGCTGGGCGCGAGGTCGAGCCAGACCCCGGCGCGGGCCAGCTCGGCGCCGATGCCGGCCGCAATCGCGCGAGTCACCGTGACGTCGTCGTACGCCCCCAGGGCTGCGTTGCCGGGGTAGGGGCTGCCGGTACGTGCGTGGAGCCGCGTCACGTCGCCACCCTCCTCGTCCAGCGCGAGAACCGCGGTGGTGTCGATGCGGCGTACGTCCCGGGCGAGGTCGGCGAGGTCGGCGGACGGGGTCATGTTGTTGCCGTACAGGCACACCCCGGCGAGACCCCGGGCGTACGCCTGGGAGAGCCACTCCGGCACCTCGGGGCCGCTGAAGGCGCCGAGCATCACGCCGTACGCCAGTCGTCGCACCGCGCTCATCCCTTGACCGCCCCGCCGACCATGCCCGAGGTCATGCGGTTCTGCACGATCATGAACAAGATGATGACCGGCGTCGCGACGAGCGTCGCCCCGGCCATGACGGCAGGCCAGTCGACCGCCTCGTTGGACACGTCGGTCAGGCCCTTGAGCCACAGCGGCAGCGTCCGGTTGGACGGGTCCATGACGACGACGGCGAGTGTGTACTCGTTCCACGCCTGCAGGAAGCCGTAGACGCTGCTCGCGACGAGCCCGGGCGCGAGCAGCGGGAACGTGATCGTGAAGAACGCCCGCGTGCGGCTGCACCCGTCCGTCATCGCGGCCTCCTCGAGGTCGATCGGGATGCCGTCGACGAAGCCCCGCAGCATCCAGACCGTGAACGGCAGGATCAGGGCGGTGTAGAGCAGGCCGAGCCCGACGACGCTGTTGAGCAGTCCCCACTCGTTGAGCATCTTGTACTGGGAGATGAACAGCGCTTCCGGTGGGATCATCTGGACCGCCAGCACCGTGAAGATGAACGAGCGCCGGCCGCGGAAGCGGAAGCGGGAGATCGCCACAGCGGCGACGAAGCCGCAGAACACCGCAGCGATGATCGCGAGCAGCGTCACGGTCAGGCTGAGCCTGAGCGAGTCGACGAACGAGTCGTCGAACACCCGGCCGAACCCCGAGGCGTTGAAGTCCGGCAGGAACGACGGGTCGGGGGAGCGGAGCGCCTCGACGGGCTGGAACGCGCTGTTGAAGATCCAGTAGACCGGGAACGCCCAGATGACGGCGATGACGATCGCGACGACGCCCCACGTACGGGCTCTGGCGTTCATCGGGGTTCCTCCTTGAGCAGGGACCGCACGTAGCGGAAGGTCAGGGCGAGCGTCAGCACCAGGACGAACATGGCCAGCGCTGACGCGGAGCCGTAGTCGTTCTGCCCGATGCCCAGCGTGTAGATGTAGGTGCCGAGCAGGTGTGTCTCGCTCGGGGTGCCGCCGACGTTCTGCAGGAAGTTGATCTGGGCGAAGACCCTCAGGTCCCACACGAGCTGCAGGAGCATCACGATCGTCAGGACGGGCTTGATCGTCGGATAGACGATGTGGCGGAACCGTTGGATCGCGGTGGCGCCGTCGAGATGGCTCGCCTCGAGCGTCTCCTCCGACACCTGGGTCAGCGCCGCGTACGCCGTGAAGGCGACGAACGGGACGCTCATCCAGATGATGATGACGCTCGCGACGAAGAAGAACGACAACGGGTCGATGAGCCAGTTGTGGCCGTCGAAGCTGCCGAAGCCGAGCGTGCGCAGCGACCAGTTGACCAGGCCGTACCGGGTGTCGAACAGCCACTGCCAGGCCGTCATGGCAGCGATGACCGGCATGGCCCAGGCCAGCAGCATGCTGACCTGGAGGATCAGTCGCGGCGCGGTGGACACCCGCTTCATCAGCACCGCGACGAGGGTGCCGAGGACCATCGTGATCGAGGCATTGACCAGGCAGAACGCCAGCGAACGGGCGATGACGGTCCACATCGTGCGGTCGGTGACGAGCTCGCGATAGTTGTCGAGCCCGACCCATGGCGCGGGCTGGCCGAACTGCTGGGCGCGCCCGAACTCGTGGAACGACAGCACGAGCTGCCGGCCCAGCGGGTATGCCATGCCGATGACGAGCACGAGGATCGCCGGGACGAGGAGGGCGTACGATCCGGCCCGGCGCCTCAGGCGGGTGCTGCTCATGTGATCCCTCCTTGCCTTTCAGGTCGTCGTGGCGCGCGGAGTGGGGCCTGCGGTCAGCCCGCAGGCCCCACCCTGTCGCGATTGCGATTACTTGTTGAGTGCTGCGTTGAGCTTGTCGTCAGTGGCCTTGGCCGCCGATGCGACGTCCTCGCCACTGGCGATCTTGCCGAAGAACTCCTCCATGATGCTGGCGCTCTCGACCGCCGCCCATTCCGGCGAGGCCGGGGTCAGCTTGGAGTTGCTCGCCGCCGCGACGGCCGCCTTGGCGAACTCGTCGTCACCCATCAGGTTGGTGAACGAGTCGTTGGCCGGGCCGAGGCCGTTCTGGGCCAGCTGCTGCTGGAACTCGTCGCTGTAGATCAGCTTGAGCAGGTCGAACGACAGGTCCTGGTTCTTGGACTTGGCCGAGATGCCGAGGTTCGAGCCGCCGGCGAACACGGGAGCGGCGCCACCGTCGACGCCGGGAAGCGCGAAGCCGCCGAGGTCGGCCGCCCGCTTCTCGTCGACGCTCCAGCGCGCCCAGCTCGGCGCCATGAACATCGCGGCCTCGCCGTTGTTGAACGCGGTCCACGGCTCGGCGTCCTTGCCGTCCTTGGGTGCGGTGGTCGCCTTCTCGTACAGCCCCTGGAGCTCGGTCAGGCCCTTGACGCTCTCGGGCGACGACAGGGTGGCGACCCACTTGCCGTCCTCCTGCGTGGCGATGTCGCCGCCGTTGGCGAAGATCCAGCTGATCCCGTTGCGCCAGTCCTGGCCCGGCAGCCAGAAGCCGGAGAACTTGGCGTCGCCCTCGGCCTTGAGCTGGGTCGCGGCCTGGTTGAAGTCGGCGAGCGTCGTCGGCACCTCGAGGCCGGCGTCCTTGAACGCCTTCTTGCTGTAGAAGATGTAGCGCGAGCCCCAGTAGTAGGGGACGGCCGAGACCTTGCCGTCGTACGTGCCGGCCTCGACGAAGCTCTTGGGACCGATCGTGTCGCCGAGCTCGTCGAGCTTGTCGGTGAGGTCCGTGAACGCGCCGACGCTCGTGAACGTCGCGGCCTGCGTGTTGCCGACCTCGACGACGTCGGGCGTCTTGTCGCTCTGCAGCGCCGTGTTGAGGCGGGGGATGAGCTCGCCCCACTCGATGTGCTGGACCTTGAGGCTCTTGCCCTCGTGCTGCGCGGCGAACTCCTTGACGAGCCAGTCCTCCACCTTCTTGGGGGTGTCCTCCTTGCCGGCGAGCCACAGGGTCACGGTGTCGGACCCGCCCTCTGCCTCGTCGCCGTCGCTGCCACCGCAGGCGGCGAGTGCGGTCAGGGCGAGGGCGGATGCCACCCCGGCTGCCGCGATCTTGGTGAGCTTCATGCGTTTGTCCTCTTTCGAATCGTTCCTGGTCGTACGTCGTGGAGTTCGTCTGTCGGGCCGTGTCGGCAGGTCACACCACCCCTAGCTCGCGATAGCGCACGAGCGCTGCCGCGCCGGTGAGCACGAGGTCGTCGTCGAGCGGGGCCAGGCGGATCTGGACTCGCTGGGCGACGAACGGAAGGGTCTGGTGCGCGAGCGCGCTGCGTACGGCGTCGATCAGGGCGCCCTCGAGCAGCTCGGCCGGGCCGTAGAGCACGACGTCGGCGATCCCGAGGGTCGTGACGACGGGTGTCAGCACGGAGGCGAGCTTCGTGCCGACGTCAGCGCGGGCGGCGTCGCTGTCGAGCCGGCGCAGCGCCGGGGCGGCGAGGAAGGTCTCGAGGCAGCCGCGGTTGCCGCAGGCGCACTGCCGGCCCTCGGGATCGACCACGACGTGTCCGATCTCGCCGGCCGACTGCAGGGGACCGGAGAGCGCGCGTCCGTCGATCATGACGCCGCCGCCGACGCCCTGTCCGATCGTGAGCAGGAGCAACCCGCCGTCGTCGCCGTCGCCGAACGCGCTCTCGGCGACCGCGGCGACGTTCGCGTCGTTGCCGGCGTGGACCGGGAGCCCGATCGCCGCCGAGAGCTCGCCGGCGAGGTCGAGGTCGGTCCAGCCCAGGTTGGGCGCGAGGACGACCGTGCCGGCCGCGTCGACGATGCCGGGGGTGCCGATACCGACACCGAGGATGCGCCGGGTCGTGGCGTCGCGCAGGCGGGCCGCCAGGTCGGAGATCACCGTGAGGTCGTCGCCGCGGACGAACGGGACCTGTTCGCGCGCCAGGATGTGACCGTCCAGGTCGACGACGGCACCAGAGAGCTGGCCGTCGGCGGACAGGTCGAGGGCGATCGTGACCGGCGCCGTGTCCGACATCCCGACGAGCGTCGCGGGCTTGCCCATGTGGGTGCCGGGCCGGGTGCCGAGCTCGCTGACGAAGCCCTCCTCGATGAGCTCGGCGACGAGATCGGAGATCGTGACGCGGGTCAGCGACGTCTCGCGGGCGAGGTCGGCGCGGCTGCGGGCGCCGTCGTCGACGAGCTGCTGGAGGATCAGCGCGCGGTGATGCCGGCGGGTGTCGGCGGGGCGTACCTTGCCGATGGGCCGACGACCTGCGGTGCTGCGCGTACGGGCCTGATTGATCTGGGTCACATAGTTAATAAAGCGTACTAACAAACTCGTCGTCAAGGGATTCCCGTGACAAATGCGTTAATTCGCGCGCTCCCGCCCGCCGCCGGGGGTGAATCGGTCGCCGACTAAAGTGGGGCGGACCCTCGGGCGTACGTCATCACGATGAGGTGCACAGGCCCGCCGACACCCAGCCGGATTGGAAACACCCCCATGGCATCGACCGTCGACAACGTCATCAGCCTCAGCAAGCGCCGCGGCTTCGTCTACCAGTGCGGGGAGATCTACGGCGGCACCAAGTCCGCCTGGGACTACGGTCCGCTGGGCGTCGAGCTCAAGGACAACATCAAGCGTCAGTGGTGGCGGTCGATGGTGCAGAGCCGCGACGACGTCGTGGGCCTCGACTCGTCGGTGATCCTGCCGACCGACGTCTGGAAGGCCTCCGGCCACCTCGCCGCGTTCGTCGACCCGCTCGTCGAGTGCCGGAGCTGCCACAACCGCTTCCGCCAGGACCACCTCCAGGAGTCGTACGCCGAGAAGAAGAGCATCGACGACCCCGACACCGTCACGATGGATCTCATCGCGTGCCCCAACTGCGGCACCCGCGGCGAGTGGACCGAGCCGCGGATGTTCAACGGCCTGCTCAAGACGTTCCTCGGCCCGGTCGAGTCCGAGGAGGGCCTGCACTACCTGCGGCCCGAGACCGCGCAGGGCATCTTCGTCAACTTCACGCAGGTCATGACGACCGCGCGCAAGAAGCCCCCGTTCGGCATCGGCCAGATCGGCAAGAGCTTCCGCAACGAGATCACGCCGGGCAACTTCATCTTCCGCACCCGCGAGTTCGAGCAGATGGAGATGGAGTTCTTCGTCGAGCCCGGCACGGACGAGGAGTGGCACGAGACCTGGATCAAGACGCGCATGGACTGGTACACCGGCCTGGGCATCAAGGCCGACAACCTGCGGCTGTTCGAGCACCCGCAGGACAAGCTCTCGCACTACTCCAAGCGCACGGTCGACATCGAGTACCGCTTCGAGTTCGCCGGCTCGACGTGGGGCGAGCTCGAAGGCATCGCCAACCGCACGGACTTCGACCTCAAGACGCACAGCGAGCACTCCGGCAAGGACCTGACGTACTTCGACCAGCCCAACAACGAGCGCTGGACGCCGTACGTCATCGAGCCCGCAGCGGGCGTCAACCGCTCGATGATGGCCTTCCTGATCGACGCGTACGTCGTGGAGGAGGTGCCCAACGCCAAGGGCGGCACCGACCCGCGCACCGTCCTCAAGCTCGACCCGCGCCTCGCGCCGGTCAAGGCCGCGGTGCTGCCGCTGTCGCGCAACGAGGAGCTGTCGCCCAAGGCGCGGGCGCTGGCCGCCGAGCTCCGTGGGTTCTGGAACGTCGAGTTCGACGACGCGCAGGCGATCGGCAAGCGCTACCGCCGGCAGGACGAGATCGGCACGCCGTACTGCATCACGGTCGACTTCGAGACCCTCGACGACCAGGCCGTCACGATCCGTGAACGCGACTCGATGGTGCAGGAGCGCATCGCGCTCGACCAGGTGACGTCGTGGCTCGCGGCGCGTCTGCCGGGCTGCTGATCCGCCCGTGAGCGACAATCGGCACGTGTTCTCTACCAGGATCGTCGCGGGCGTCGCGGCACTCGCGCTCGCTGCCGGTTGCTCGTCCTCGTCGGACGACAAGAAGTCCGACGAGGTGCCGGTCCCCAAGGGGTTCGACGTGCCCAAGGGCGTCACCCTGACGAAGGGCGGGACGAAGCTGACCGAGGACAAGCCGGCCAGCGTGGTCTACCAGGTTGGCGACAAGGCAGCCAGCGCGATCACGGTGACCGTCTCGTCGGTGCGCAAGGGCTCGATCAAGCGGGACTTCACGTTCTTCTCCCTCGACGAAGAGACCAAGGCATCGACGCCGTTCTACGTCGACGTCACGGTCAAGAACGAGGGCCCAGCCGGTCTGGGCGGCGCCGCGCTGCCGATCTTCGCGCACGACTCCAGCAACACCAACCTCCCGGCCAACCAGATCGTCGGCACGTTCAAGCCGTGCCGCAACTCGACGCTGCCCAAGAGCTTCCTGCCCGGTGCCACCGCCAAGCTGTGCCTGGTCTACCTGGTTCCCAAGGGCAAGGCTCTGCAGTCCGTCGCCCTCCAGACCGGCTCGACGAAGGACGCCATCACCTGGACGCCTTGAGGTCGTGAGCTGACCCAGACCACCGAAAGGCGCCAGGCGATCCACCCCCCGAGGGCAGATCGCCTGGCGCCGTTGTTCGACTCGGTGCTACTTCACCAGCTCGTCGATGGCCTTCTTCGCGCCCGGGTGGATCGGGATGGGACCTGAGTCCAGGGCGTTGGCGGGATCGATCTCGGCACCCGAGGGGTGGACCGTGCTGAGCTCGTCCTTGCTGTCGAAGGTGACCTTGGCCAGGGCACACGCCTGGTTGTCGGGCATGTCATCGCTGACCAGCAGGACATTGGGAACGGCGATGACGTCCAGGTCGGCGTCGGTCTTGTAGGTCGCGGCCGGGATGGTCGCCTTCTCGTAGACCGGGCTGATCTTCTGCAGGTCGGGCAGGAGGGCCATGGTGTCGACGAACTCGACCTTGCCGCGACTGGACGTGAACAGATCGGTCAGCGCCGGGGTGGGCAGGCCGCCCGACCACACGAATCCGTCGATCGAGCCGTCCTTCATGCCGTCGATCGTCTTGGTCAGGTCGAGGCGCTGCTGGGAGACATCGCCCTTCTTCAGGCCGGCCGCGTCAATCAGGCGTTCGGCGATGACCTCGGTGCCTGACTTGGGGGACCCGGTCGAGATCCGCTTGCCCTTGAAGTCGGCGATCGACGTGATGCCGGAGTCCTTGCGCACCACGACCTGGGTGTAGTTGGAGTAGATGCGACCCAGCGCGGACACGTTCTGCTTCGAGGTGAAGGAGCTCTTGCCCTCGACCGCGTCGGCGGCGGTGTCCGCGAGGGAGAATGCGACGTCGTAGTCACCCGACACGAGCTGCTCGATGTTCTGGACCGAGGCTCCCGTCTCGGCGGCGGTGGCCTTCAGGTCGGTCTTGTCGCCGATGATCTTGGCGAGGCCGCCGCCGACGACGTAGTAGACGCCGGTCGAGTTGCCGGTGGCGATGCTGATCTGGCCCGATCCGGACTCGCAGCTGGACGCGTCGGCGTCGGAGCCCGCAGCGTTGTCGCGCTGGCCACCCCCGCAGGCGGTGAGAGCCAAGGCGGACACGAGGACCGCTGACGTGAACAGAGTGGATTTCCTGGGTGCTTTCATACCTGACGAACTCCTTCTAGTGGGGACTGCAGGGTGGGTGTGGTCTTGCGGCGGGCGAGATGGATCGTGAGGGCGATGCCGAGTACGACGAACCCGGCGATGATCGAGACCGGCTCGAGGTAGAGCAGCAGCAGCGCGGCGGCGACGGCGAGGCCGCGTTCGGCACGGCCTGCAGGCCCGAACATCCATCCAGTGGTGGCGACGGCGAGCGCGGCGACCGCGAACGCGCTGACCGCTGTCGTCCAGAGGACGTCGACGAGGGGCCCTTGCGCCACGAGGGCCTTCCCGTTGTCGGTCATGATGAACGCGAGTGGGGCGAGGAAGGCCGGAAGCGTGTACTTGCAGGCCTGCATCATGGTCGGGATGATCCTGCCGCCGGTGATGGCGGCCGAGGCGACGGCCGCGAGAGCAGTCGGCGGCGAGACCTCCGAGAGCACCGCGTAGTAGAAGATGAACATCGCGACGACGGGCGGCTC